>JBMSNZ010000016.1:0-28962 GCA_049421965.1 Erythrobacter sp. | reverse complement strand
TGGCGCATGGCGCAGCGCAGGTCGGGATCGTCGGTTCGGACGTGATCGAAGAGTTCGACTATGCCGATCTCTATGCCCCGGTCGATCTCGACATCGGGCACTGCCGGCTGTCGGTAGCGCGCGTGCGCGACGATCTGGAGCAGGCCGGCCATGCCAGCCATTTGCGTGTCGCCACCAAATACCCCAATCTTACCCGGCGCCATTTCGAGGCCAAGGGCGTGCAGGCCGAATGCGTCAAGCTCAATGGTGCGATGGAGCTGGCTCCGTCGCTGGGCCTGGCGCAGCAGATCGTCGACCTCGTTTCGACCGGGCGTACGCTGGCCGATAACGGGCTGGTCGAGACCGACCGGATTCTCGATGTTTCAGCGCGGCTCATCGTTAACCGTGCGGCTTTGAAGACCGATCCGCGGGTCGCCCAGCTGGTCGCTGCGTTCCGCAGCGTGACCGAAGAACGGGCGGCTGCGTGATGCTGAGGCTATCTGCCAACGACAGCGATTTTGCGGCGCGCTTTGACGAACTGGTCAACGCCCGGCGCGAAAGCGACAGCGATGTGGGCCAGCAGGTTGCCGCGATTCTCGCCGACGTGAAGGCGCGCGGCGACGAGGCGCTGGCCGAGTATTCGCAGCGCTTCGACAACCATGCGCTCGCAAGCTCGTCAGACTGGTCGATCCCGCTCGCAGACTGCCGCGCCGCTTATGACGCGCTTGCGCCCGAACTGCGCGATGCGCTTGATCTCGCCGCCGAACGGATCCGCGCATATCACCGCGACCAGTTGCCGGCCGACCGCGATTTCACCGATGCGGCCGGCGTGCGCCAGGGCGCAATCTGGCGCGCGGTTGACGCCGCCGGACTCTATGTGCCGGGTGGCCGAGCCGCCTATCCCTCGTCGCTGCTGATGAATGCGATCCCCCCCAAGGTGGCCGGGGTCGAGCGGCTGGTGGTGGTGACCCCGACGCCGCACGGCAAGACCAACCAGCTGTTGCTCGCCGCGGCGCATATCGCCGGGGTCGACGAGATCTGGCGTGTGGGCGGCGCGCAGGCAGTGGCCGCGCTGGCTTATGGCACCGGGCGGATCAGGCCAGTCGACGTGATCACCGGCCCCGGCAATGCCTGGGTCGCCGAAGCCAAGCGCCAGCTTTACGGCGTGGTCGGGATCGACATGGTAGCAGGGCCAAGCGAGATCCTGGTAATCGCCGACCGGGACAACCGGGCCGATTGGGTGGCGGCCGACCTGCTGAGCCAGGCCGAGCACGATCCGACCTCGCAGTCGATCCTCATCACCGATGATGCCGGCTTCGCGGATGCCGTGGCTGCGGAAGTCGAACAGCAGCTTGAGCGGCTTGCCACCACCGAGACTGCTACCGCCAGCTGGCGCGACAATGGCGCGATCATCCTGGTCGATACGCTGGCCGATGCTGCCCCCCTCGCCAACCGCCTTGCAGCCGAGCATGTCGAACTGGCCGTCGCCGAGCCTGAGCCGCTCATGCGCGCGATCCGCCATGCCGGCAGTGTCTTCCTTGGCCGGATGACCCCTGAGGCGATCGGCGACTATGTCGCCGGGCCCAACCACGTGCTCCCCACCGGCCGCCGCGCACGTTTTGCCAGCGGGCTGTCCGTGCTTGATTTCATGAAGCGCACCAGCTTCATCGCGCTGGATGAAGCCGCGCTGGGCCGCATCGGCCCGGCAGCTGTGGCAATGGCACATGCCGAGGGCCTGCCAGCCCATGCCCGCTCTGTCGAATTGAGGCTCAAATGACCGCATCCCGCTCGCAAGCGCGCTCAGCCGCGCGGCTCGCCGCTGTGCAGGCCCTCTACCAGCAGCAGATGGAAGGCACCGCCCTCGCGCGCCTGCTCAACGAGTTCCACCAGCACCGCATCGGCATGGAAATCGACGATGCGCAATTCGCCGAGGCCGAGGTCGATTTCTTCGACGATCTCGTATCCGGGGTCGATGCGAGGCGCGCGGAGATCGACGATCTGGTGGCTGGCAAGCTCGCCCAGGGTTGGACGCTGGCACGGCTCGACAAGACCCTGCAGCAGGTCCTGCGCAGCGGCACTTACGAACTGATCGCTAGGGCCGATGTGCCAGTGGCAACCGTTATTGACGAGTATGTCGAAGTGGCGAAGGCCTTCTTCGATGACCGCGAAGCGAAGTTCGTCAACGGCATCCTCGACGCCATCGCGAAAGACACGCGCTAAGCTAATCTGGCGCGGTCAGGGATCGTCGCGATCGAGGAAGCCCAGCGGAATATCGAGCCGCTGTGCCCAGGCATTCTCTTCATGCTCGGTCCCGAAAAAGGCACGGCTCTCGAACTCCGGTGCGGCCCAGCCGCCGTCCTGCATCATGCGGTCGAACGCCTTGAAATAGGGCGGATAGAAGGCATCCAGCGTGCCGGTGCCGTGATCGATATAAATCCGGTTGTGGCGGCGGCTGAGCGCGGTTGAAGCAAAGTATTTGCCAAAGGCAGCGGCAACTGCAGAGGACCGTTCTTCGGCCGAGCCGCTGCGCGGATCGACCAGCGGCAGATGCGTCGAGAGGCCCGCCGCCTGCCCGAACACGCGGGGATATTCGGCAATGGCATAAAGGCTGATCAGCCCGCCCATCGACGAGCCCATGATCGCCGTGTCGCGCGGGCCCGCCAGCGTACGGAATTCGCGGTCGACGCGCGGCTTGAGCTCGCGGACAAGGAAGGCGAGGTATTCGTCCGCCCGTAATGCCTGGTCTCCTGCGCTACTGCCGAATTCGCCGATCAACACTTCCTGCTGCATGTCGGCGGGCAGGTGTGGCAACAGCTTTTCCGGGAACAGCGTTTTGTAGCGGGCATCGGGCGCACGGATCGCCACCACGATCCATTCGCGCAGGTCGCCGCGTCCCGCCATGCGGGCAATCGCTTCGTCGACCTGCCATTCCTTGTCGAAGTTCGAAAGCCGGCGGTCGAACAGATTGTGCCCGTCATGCATGTAAAGCACCGGGAACTTGCGCTGCGGCTGGGCTTCGTAACCCGGCGGCAGCCACACCCACACATCAGGCACCAGTGCGAGGTGTGCGCTGGCGAGATCGGGCCACGCCACCACAGTCCCGGCGCTTACCTGAGGCATTTGCACCGGTGCAGCCTCCGCTTCAGGCGTGTCTGCCAGTGCGGGTGCAGCGCCGGCTATCGCCAGCATGGCAATGAACAAACGAAAGCGGCGTGACATGGTGCGTTCTCCCGTGCGATGGGCCCGATTGATGCCCAAGTTTTCGGTCAATGCAAAGCCATGAGCGGCGAGGCGGAGTTCATTTCGCAATTGCGCGCGATTGCCAGCACGCCGGGTGCGCGCGGGCTGGATGACGATTGCGCCGTGCTCCGCTTTGGCAGCGAAACACTGGTGCTGACGCATGACATGGTTGTGGAAGGGACCCACTTCCGCGCCGACGCCGACATGGCCGATGTCGCGTGGAAGCTGGTGACGGTGAATTTGTCCGACCTCGCCGCCAAAGGTGCCGAGCCGGTCGGCGTGCTGCTGGGCTACAGCCTCGGCGCTGACGAGGCGCGCTTCCTTGAGGGCTTACGCCAGGTACTCGAGGCCTACCGCGTGCCTTTGCTTGGTGGCGATACGGTTCGCGCGCAAGGGCCGCGCAGCTTCGGTCTCACCGCAATCGGCCGCGCCAGCCATGATCCGGTGCCTGACCGCCGCGGCGCGCAGCCGGGTGATACAGTCTATGTAACCGGAACGCTGGGGCGCGCGATGCTCGGCTTCGAAGGCAACCCGGCACATCGTGTTGCTTATGACCGGCCAGTGCCATTACTGGGAGAAGGCAAGGCGCTGGCCCCGCTGGTCACCGCGATGATGGACATCTCCGACGGCCTGCTGCTCGATTGCTGGCGACTGGCACAGGCGAGCGAGGTCAGCATCGCGCTCGAACGTGCACTCATCCCGGTTGCCGAACCGGCGCGCGCTGACGACTGCATGCGCTGGGGCGATGACTACCAATTGCTGTTCACCCTGCCCGCGGGGACGGCGCCGCCGCTTTCCGCCAGCAGGATCGGCAAGGTGGGCGAGCGAGGCGCAGGCGCATTGTTGCTCGACGGGCAGCTACTCACCCCCGTTGACGGACTAGGCTACCAGCACTGACGCCCCTAGCCCGGGGGCAGGCGCAGATGGCAGAAAACCGCGGCCTGGAGGAGCTTGGCCCTAGAGCGGCTTGAAGGTCACGGTCAGCCCGTCCTTGGGCTTGGGGATCGGCCAGGCCTGCCACTCAGGATCGTATCCCTCGGTGATCTCGATCGAATAGCGTTGCAGCAACTGCGTCAGCAGGATCTTCACCTGCATATGGGCGAAATGCAGACCCAGGCACATATGCGCGCCGCCACCAAAGGGGACCCAGGCATACTTGTGGCGCGCGCGTACCTGCTCAGGCGTGAAACGCATGGGATCGAACTTTTCAGGTTCGGGCCAGTATTCCTCCGAATGGTGGACATAGTGGATATTGATCCCGACCATGGTGCCCGCGGGAATCGTGTATCCGCCATATTCGAAGCTCTTCAGCGCGCGGCGCGGCATGGACGGCACCGGCGGGATCATTCGCAGCGCTTCCTTGAACGCCAGCTCGGTCAATTCGAGTTTGCCCAGATCGTCGTAATCGAGCGGGCGCGGATTGCCAGACCCGTCCGGTCCGCCAGTGACTGCAATGATTTCCTGCCGTAGCTTCTCCTGCCATTCAGGGTTCTTCGCCAGCAGGTAGATCAGCGAGGTCGCACTGGAGGTGATGGTGTCATGCGCCGCCATCATCAGGAAGTTCATGTGATCGACCACTTCGTCGACCGGCAGCAGCGAACCATCTTCGCGCGTCGCGGTGGCGAACTGGCTGAACATGTCCTGCCCGCCACCTTCCGCGCGGCGACGCAGCGTTTCGCGGGTGAAGTATTCGACCAGATACCTGCGGCCGTCGACACCCTTCTTCATCTGGGTGAAGGGCAACGGGCGCCGCACCGGCGCGACCGAGGCCTGCACCATATCGACAAAGGCCTGGTTGATCCGGTCAGCCTCTGGCCCCCAGGGGATGCCGATGAAGCTGTCAGCAGCCAGGTCGAGCGTCAGCTGCTTGATTGCGGGATAGAACAGCATCGGTGCACCGCCCCAGCCGGCGACTTCCTTGGCAATGCCGCGGTTGAGCGCGCCCGAGTAGTGCCGCATCGGCTCTGGCTTGAAGGCAATCGAGAGGGCGCGGCGATCGACCCGGTGATGCTCGAAATCGATCAGCATCAGCCCGCGCGGGAACAACTTGTCGAGAATCGGGCCCCAGCCCTGCTCTGACGAAAAGATCTTGTCGCGGTCGAACAGCATCAGCTCGTTGGCCTCGGCGCCGATGAGCGCCACCTGCCAGCCGCCGAACGCCTTGCCTTTGTAGACCTTGCCATACTTGGCGACCATCTGCTTCACGAAGCCATGCGGATCGGCCAGCATCCGGAAGGTGTTGCCGACAAGCGGCCAGCCCGCTTCCCCCGGAATATGGTCAAGCGCGGATTCGGGCTGCCGCTCGGTCCAATGCTTGGGTCGGAATTCGTCGGCCGGAATGGTGGTTTGGGCAGATTGAGCGAGGGTCGCCATGGAGGATCCTGTTGTCGCCTGTTGTTGCGGCGTGAGCGGGAGCCCGCGCCTACTTACCTTGATGTAAGTAATTCATTCCGGCAAATCCAGTTCCGAATGCACGGATCCGGTCAGATCCAGCCAGCCAGCTCGCGCCGCACGATCGCTTCCAGCATCGCCATACCGGCGTCAGAGCTATTGAGGCATGACAGGACAGCGTAATGCTCGCCGCCGGCTTCAAGGAACTCGTCGCGTCCTTCGATCGCCAGCTCTTCCAGCGTCTCGACGCAATCGGCCGAGAAGCCCGGCGCGGCCACCGCCAGCCGCTTCGTGCCGCGCTGCCCCTCGGCGATCAGTGTGTCATCGGTCGCCGGCTCAAGCCACTGGGCACGTCCGAAGCGCGACTGGAAGGTCGTTTCGATCCTGAGCCCGGCCCATGCGGGAAGGGCAACCAGCCGCTCCGCCAATAGCCGCGCAGTCTTGCGGCACTGGCAATGGTAGGGATCCCCCAGGTGCAGCGTGCGCAGCGGCATGCCGTGAAAGCTAAGGAGCAGCACTTCGGGCATGAAATCAAGCGCTTCGAGCTGGCGCAGGATATCTGCCTCGAGTGCATCGATGTAGGCGGGATCGTCATGGTAGGCCGGCAGCGTCCGCAGGGCCGGCTGCCAGCGCATCTGGCCCAGTGTCTCGGCGGCCTTGTCAACCGCCGTCGCGGTCGTCGCAGCGCTATACTGCGGGTAGAGCGGCGCCAGCAGGATCCGGTCACAACCCTCTCGCTGCAGTGCTTCGAGTTGGCTCGGGATCGACGGCTGGCCATAACGCATGGCATGGCGCACGAGCACCTGTTCGCCCAACCGCTGCTGCAGCCCTTCGGCCTGGTCGCGCGTTATGACCAGCAGCGGCGAGCCCCCGGGAGTCCAGACCTTGGAATAGGCTTCGGCGCTCTTGCGCGGGCGGGTGTTGAGGATAATGCCGCGCAGGATCACCTGCCACACGATCGCGGGTATCTCGATTACCCGCGGATCGGAGAGGAACTCCTTCAGGTAGCGCTTGACCGAGGCCGGATCCGGCGCGTCGGGCGTGCCCAGATTGACCACGAGCACGCCAACGCGCCCGCTCTTGACCGGCGGATGGTCGGCAGGAAGCGACTGGGGGAGCCAGGTCACGCCGGTTTGACCAAGGATCGATGCATTACGGTCATGCAAGGCTGAATGCATGCACCGGGCAAAAAGGTCCGCACGCTGGAAAGAAAATCCGTCATAGGCCGCCTGAAAGTAGGGGCAAGCGGCGCAGCCGCAAGCCGGTGGCGGAATAAAGCGCATTGGCGATGGCAGGTGCGGCAACCACCGCGCCCAGTTCGCCAGGATCAGCCGACGGCGCATCGCTGGCAATGAACTCTACCTCGATGTCAGGACAATCGGCCAGGCGCGGCAGGTTGAGCGCGGAAAGCTGCTGCGATTGCGGCAGCCCGCCAGCATATCGCGTGCTCGCCCCCATCGCCATCGCCAGCCCGAACACCAGCCCGCCTTCGATCTGCTGGCGCGCAATGTCGAGATTGACGATCCGCCCGATATCGACCGCTGCCGAAAGCCGCGTCACCAGCACTCCGCCCTCGCCCGCGCGCGCCGTCGCCACACAGGCTATCCGTCCGCCGCTCTCTGCATCGCCGATCCGGTGGCAGGCAATGCCGTTGCCGCTCTGGTCGACCCCGCCGTCCCACCCGGCCAGCTGCGCTGCCCGCTGCAAGCAGGCGGCAAGCCGCGCATCGCTGCCCAGCATCATCATGCGATAGGACATCGGCTCGCGGTCGTTGCGACGCGCGAGTTCGTCAATGAAGCTCTCGATCGCAAAGGCGGTATAGCCATGCGCATTGCCGCGCATGCGCGAGACTGGCAGCCCGATCTCGACCGGGATATGGTCCACGGCGACAGCGGGAATGGCATAGGGCGGCACCGCGCCTTCACCGGCCAGCGCATCGACCGCGCCTTCGGTGTCGCGGATCGCGGCCCAGCTGGTGCTGTTCTCGAACAGACGGCGGCCGAATTCGAGATTGGCGGGCGGCATGGCGATGCGGGTGCGCAGGGCCTCGACCCGCGCTTCGCCATCCTGGCTCAGCTTCGCACGCAGCACCATCGCAGCCGGTGTGCGCGGTCGGCTGGCGAGCATTTCCTGCCACCGCGACCAGACCAGCTGCACCGGCCGGCCGATCTCGCGCGCGATCAGCGCCACTTCGATCGCATGGTCATGTTCATAGCGGCGATCGAAACTGCCGCCGGCAGGCATGGGATAGAGCACCACATCCTCGACCGCGATCTCGAGCGCGCGGGCCGCCGCGATACGTGCCTGTTCGGGCGCTTGCGACGCGATCCACAGTTCCAGCCGCCCATCGGCAAAGCGGGCCGTGGCACTGGATGTTTCGAGCGTGGCATGGACACCAGGTTCGAAATCGTAACGCAGCGCAAGGTCGGGGCTGTCCATGCCGTCATCGGCATCGCCGCGTTCGAAGATGCGGTAGGCGGTGCCCGTCGCCAGCGCTTCGTCGAGCCGCTGCTCGATCAGGTTGCTGTCAACCAGATGCTCTACCGAAAAGCGCGGGTGCATGGTGTCGAGCGCCTGCTCTGCGGCCCACCAGCTGGTGGCACATACTGCGAGCCAGCGTTTGCCCTCCACCGCGCCCACGATCCCGCGAATGCCGCGCGCGTTGAACGGATTGAATTCGACCAGTTCGGCCTTGTCGACCGGGCCATGGCGGATCGCCGCGAATACCATGCCGGGCAGGCGGACATCGCCTGCAAACTGGTGGGTGCGGTCCACCTTGGATGGCAGGTCGAGCCGCGGATAGGCTGTATTGCCCCCGGTGTCGCCCGGCAGGGCTTCCTCGGTATAGGGCGCGGGCCTAAGCGGCGGGGGGTCAGGCGGATCGAAATCGACCGCTTCGGCCACGAGTTCGCCGAAGCTCAGCTGCTTGTCGCCATAACGGATGAATCCGGCCGATGCCTCGCATTCCTCCCACGACACGCCCCAGCGGTCGGCAGCAGCCTGCGCCAGCATGGCGCGCGCCGCAGCTCCGGCCAGGCGACAGGGCAGTTCGAACGCCGCGAGCGAAGTGCCGTCGCCAGTGGCGGAGAAACGGTTATCTTCGGCAAAGCGCCGCGCGAGGAAGGCATCGGGCGCATTCGCAAGCCCGGGAGCAAGCGGCATCCATAACGGCGCCCAGCGTGCCGCCAGTGGAACGTTGGCATATTGCGCGCTGACCGGCGCGGGCTCGACAGCAACCTGGCGCCAGTCCGCCCCCAGTTCGGCAGCGACGATCTGCGGCAGCAGCGTGGTTACGCCCTGCCCCATTTCCAGCTGCGGCACCGCAACGGTAACCACTCCGTCCGAAGCGATCTTGAGCCAGGCGTCGAACACCTCCTCGCCCTCGCGCGGTTCGATCGGATTGGGGAAGTGGCGCGGATACAGCGTCCAGGCCACCAGCAGCCCGCCGCCGATCGCGGCTCCGGTCAGCAATCCACGGCGCGTGATCGCCATTATCAGACCTGCCCCTGATCGAGCCAGGATTTAACCTTGCGCGCGATCGCCGCGAAAGCCTCGCCTTCCAGTGTGTCATGCGCAGCTGGCGGGTCGCCACTGTCGCCCGCCTCGCGGATCGGCAGCGCAAGCGGGATGCGCCCGAGGAACGGAATGTCGACCTGTGCGGCCATCGCTTCGAAGCCGCCCTTGCCGAAGGGATCGGAGACCTCGCCGCAATGCGGGCATTGATAGCCCGCCATGTTTTCGACCAGCCCGATCACCGGGACCTTGCCGGTCTCGAACAGCTGGCCCGCCCGCGCAGCATCGATCAGCGCAAGATCCTGCGGGGTCGATACCAGGACCGCCCCATCGGGCTTATGCTTCTGCAGCATGGAAAGCTGCACATCGCCCGTGCCGGGAGGAAGATCGACCAGCAGCACTTCGACATCGCCCCACTGGGCATCGATCAGTTGGCCCAGCGCATTGCCGGCCATCGGCCCGCGCCAGGCGAGCGCTTGCGCCGGCTTGACGAGAAAACCCATCGACAGCACCGGCACGCCATGCTCGCCGGTCACGGGCACCAGCTTTTCGTCTTGCGCTTCGGGCTTGCGGCCTTCGACCTTGAGCAGCTTGGGCTGCGAGGGGCCGTAGATGTCGGCATCGACCACGCCCACTTTCACCCCCAACCGGCGCAGCGCCACCGCGAGATTGGTGGTGAGGGTTGACTTGCCGACCCCGCCTTTGCCCGAGCCCACCGCGATGATCCGGCGCCGCGTGCGGTCAGCCATCAGCGCCACCCGCACCTCGCTGATCCCGTCAATCGCGCCCAGTGCCGAGCTGATCTCGTGCTCCACCGCTTCGCGCTCTCCCAGCGCGAGGCCAGTAGCATCGACGACCACGATGGCGCGCGTGCCAACCATGCTGGCGGAACCGACCCGCGCCCTGATCGCTTGAGGGAGATGAGACAGCAAATCCGGCTTTTCCATGGCCGCAGCCCCTAGCATCAAATTCGCGCCTGCCACCCCTGTTTTTCACAAGGATCGCCCCTATAAGAGGGTAATGAACATGTTCGACAGTTTCAGAAAATCGATCGGCCTTGCCATGGCCGGCAGAAAAAACCCCTGGGGGGGCAGCGGGAACGGGGACGACGCGGCAGGCGGCGATACCCCCTCGGGCGAGGACCAGCCCCCGGCGGGCGATGGCGACAAGGGCTCCGGCCCGCGCAATCCGTGGCTGCCCGGCGGTGGCGGCGGCGAGGACAAGCGCCGCTCGGCCAGCATCGAGGACATTTTCAAATCGCGCGGCCCGGAAGGCCCGCAGCGTAGCGGCGGCGGCCCGCGCGGCCCCAATTTCCGCCTGCCGCAGCGGCCCGGCGGCAAGAGCTGGTGGCCGATCATCGCGGCCAGTGTGGTGGGGCTGTGGCTGTTCACCACCGGTGTCCACTTCGTGCAGCCGCGCGAGCAGGGCATCGTCACCTGGCTTGGTGGCCGCTATTCGAGCACGCTCAATCCCGGTACCAATTTCTCGCTGCCTTGGCCGATACACCAGGTGCAGGTGGAGAATGTGAGCGAGATCCGCTCGGTCAAGATCCCTGAGGGCAATGAAGAGAAGCTGATCCTGACCGGTGACCAGAACCTGGTCGACCTGTCCTACCTGATCCGCTGGAACATCAAGGATCTGAAGCTGTTCAAGTTCAGCCTGGTGGACCCGGAGGAAACGCTGCGCGAAGCGGCCGAGGCGGCGATGCGCGCTTCGGTTGCGGAGCAGCAGCTTGACACCGTGCTCTCGGGTGAAGGCCGCGCCGATATCGAACAGCGTGTGCGCACCCGGATGCAGGCTATTCTCGATGCCTACCGTGGCGGTAGCGCGGTGCAGGGTATCGAAATCGGCAAGACCGCTCCGCCGGCAACCGTGGTCGACGCCTTTAACGACGTGCTCGCGGCGCAGCAGGATGCCGAGCGCGACATTAACCAGGCGCGTCGCTATGCCCAGCAGTTGCTGGCGCGGGCAGAAGGCGATGCCGCCGCGTTCAACCAGATTTATGAGGAGTACCGGCTTGCGCCCGATGTGACGCGGCGCCGGCTCTATTACGAGACCATGGAAAGCGTGCTTTCGAGAACCGACAAGACAATCGTTGAATCGAACGGGGTAACCCCGTTCCTGCCCCTGCCCGAAATTCAGCGGCGCGCCCGCGAAAACAAGGCACCCGCAGCGCAGGGAGGGCAGTAAGCGATGGAAAACATCTGGCAAACCTACAAGGCAGTGATCATCGCCGTCATCGCGCTGGTCGTAGCGCTGTTCTCCAGCCTGTTCGTCGTCTCGGAAAGCCAGCAGGCGGTGATCATCCGCACCGGTAACCCTTACAAGGTCGTCAACATCTACCGGCCCGATGTGCCGTTCGGCGAGACCAAGGCCGGGCTCTACTGGCGCATTCCCTTCATCGATCGGGTACAGGTGGTTGAACGGCGCATTCTCGATCTCGACATGGAACGGCAGGAAGTGCTGACCAGCGACCAGCAGCGGCTGCAGGTCGATGCCTACGCCCGCTTCCGCATCATCGACCCGGTCGAGATGATCGAGAACGCCGGCACAGAAGAAAACGTGCGGCTGCAGCTGGCCCCCATTCTTACTTCCGTACTGCGGCAGGAACTGGGCCGGCGCAGCTTCACCTCGCTGCTTACCGCCGAGCGCGGCAGCGCCATGACCAACATCCGCGTCAAGCTGGATGAGCAGGCGCGGCAATATGGCGCCCAGGTGATCGACGTCCAGATCAAGCGAGCCGACCTGCCCGAAGGGCGTCCGCTTGATGCGGCCTTCACCCGCATGCAGTCCGATCGGCAGCAGGAAGCCGAAACGATCCGCGCGCAGGGCCGCAAGAATGCGCAGATCATCCGCGCCGAGGCGGAAGGTAACGCCGCCAACACCTATGCTGCCGCCTATGGCAAGGATCCGGAGTTCTACGACTTCTACCGCGCGATGGAGAGCTATCGGCGCACCTTCGAACAGGGAACGGGCGACAGTTCGATGATCCTGAGCGAGGACAGCGAATACTTCCGCCAGTTCCGTGGCGGGCGCTGACCTGGGGCGGCACATAGCCAGCAAGGGGTGAACCGACGAACGGCAGACTGCATCCGGTCAGCGACAGGAGCCGTTCAAATGCGGTTAAGTGCGTCTTGCCCCATAAGATGCGCGTAACTTGCAAGATCGCCGGCGCTGGCAGAAGCCGATGCCTGTGACGTGTGACCCAAACGAGAGGACGATAAGCCTGTGCGTTACGTTTATGGATTGACCAGTGCCCTCTTGATCGGCGGTGCGACGCTGTCGCTCGCGACAGGCTACCCCGCCGGCGCCCAGGTGGCGCAGAATGACGATGCGGCGATCGAACGGATCGTGCCGCGCCAGGGCGCGCCTGCCAGCTTTGCGGATCTCACCGCGCAACTCCAGCCGGCAGTGGTGAACATTTCGACCCGCCAGCGGATCGAGGTGAACACCAACCCGTTTGCCGGCACACCCTTTGCCGACCTGTTCGGTCAGCGCGGCAATGGCCAGCAGAACCAGCCGCAGTTTCGCGAAGGCCAGTCGCTCGGTTCGGGCTTTATCATTTCGGCCGACGGCTATGTCGTGACCAACAATCACGTGGTCGCGCCCGACAACCGGGCGACGCTGGAAGAAATCACCATCACCATGCCTGACGGCACGGAATACGAGGCCGAACTGGTGGGCGCTGACCCCGCATCCGACCTCGCCGTGCTCAAGATCAAGAGCAACCGGACCTTCCCCTTCGTGACCTTCGGCGATTCCGCCGGAGCGCGGGTGGGCGACTGGGTGATCGCGATCGGCAATCCCTTCGGCCTCGGCGGCACAGTGACCAGCGGGATCATCTCGTCGGTGCTGCGCAACACCGGCGGTGGAGCCTATGACCGCTATATCCAGACCGATGCCAGCATCAACCGCGGCAATTCGGGCGGTCCGCTGTTCGACATGAAGGGCAATGTGATCGGCATCAACAATGCGATCATCTCGCCCAATGGCGGCAGCGTAGGGATCGGCTTTGCCATCCCGTCGGAAATCGCAGCCCCGATCGTGCAGCAATTGAAATCAGGTTCGGAGATCGAGCGCGGCTTCCTTGGCGTCAGCATCGTTCCGGTGAGCGACGACCTGGCGGATTCGCTCGGCCTGCCGCGCAACCGCGGCGAGTTTGTGCAGACCGTGCAGTCCGACGGCGCGGCCGAGCGCGCCGGCATCCGGGCGGGCGATGTGGTCACTTCGATCAACAACCAGCCCGTGACACGCGACCAGACGCTTTCGTTCCTGGTGGCCAACATCAAGCCTGGCACCCGCATTCCGATCGACCTGATCCGCGATGGCAAGGAACTGCGGGTCACCGCCACGGTCGGCAAGCGTCCGACCGAGGATGAGCTGCGGCGCCAGCAGATGTTCGATCCTGATGCCGAACCCGAAGCGCCCGCGCCCGACACCAACAGCGCGATCGAGGAAAAGCTCGGCCTGCAGCTGATGCCACTGACACCGCAGATCGCGCGCCAGCTGGGTGCCGGAGAAAACACCCGCGGGCTGGTGGTCGGCGGGGTCAACCCCAACTCTGATGCCGCCAGCAAGGGGCTGCAACGCGGCGACATCATCCTGAGCGCCAATTACCGCGAAGTGGCAACTCTGGCCGAGGTCGAGACAGTCATCAACGAAGCCACCAAGGCGGGCCGCGAAGCGATCCTGCTGCGGGTGCAACGTCGCGGCGCACCTGCGCAGTATGTGCCAGTGCGGCTACGCTAACCCGCTGCAACAAGAAACCTGGGGAGGCGCCGGAGCACTGCTTCGGCGCCTTTCTCTTTACCGGTCAGGACGTCACTGGTTGGCGCGCTCGCGGACTGCGTCACTGGGGCGGATGGTGCGCGGCATCGGCGGATCGCTGGGCGCGCGCCCGGTGGTCGCCCGCTCGAGGAACTCGTCGCTGGCCGCCTGCCCTGCTTCGCCAGGCCTGACAGGGATCTGGGCACGTGGCCCCTCTTCAGGGAACTGCTCGCCCTCGACACCGAAGGGCATGCCGCTCTCGCCGCGTCCTGGCTCGACCAGATTGCCCTGCTCGTCGATGAAATAGTAGTCGCCAGGCTCGCCATAGAGGTACTCCTCGTCCGGCTCGAGCATCCACCCGGGCAGCTTCACTTCGGTCTCGAATTCCTCAACCGGGCGATCCTTCACTGCAAAGCGCATATAGTCGGAGAAGGCGCGCGCTGGCGCCCGACCGCCCTGCAGGCCAGGCACGGGCCGCGCATCGTCACGGCCCATCCACACCCCGGTGGTGATGCCAGAGGAGAAGCCGATGAACCAGCCGTCCTTGTTCGAATTGGTGGTGCCCGTCTTGCCGGCAACCGGCCTGCCGATCTGGGCCGCCTGCCCGGTGCCGGTGTTGACCGCAGTCTGCAGCAGGTCGGTGATCCCGGCCGCGACATACCCCGGAACCAGCTGGTTGGCGCGAGCGCGCTCGTGGCGGTAGATCTCGCGGCCGCTGGCCGTGGTCACCCGCAACACTCCATAGGGTTCGACCGAAGTCCCCTTGGCCGAGATCGCGGCAAAGGCGCGGGTCATATCGATCAGCCTGACTTCGCTGGTCCCCAGCACCATGGAGGGGAAAGTCGAAATCGACGAGGTAATCCCGAAGCGCCGCGCCATCGAAGCGACCGAGCCGAAGCCGACATCCTGGCCCAGCTGCGCGGCAACGGTATTGATCGAATAGGCGAAAGCAGTGCGCACATCGATCTCGCCCGCATACTTCCCGGTCGAGTTGCGCGGACTCCAGCCGTCTATCGTTACCGGCGTGTCGTTGACCCGATCATCGGGAGTATAGCCTGCTTCCAGCGCGGCGAGATAGACGAACAGTTTCCAGGCAGAGCCCGGCTGGCGCTGGGCGTTGGAGGCACGGTTGTAATTGCTGGCGACATAGTCGGTGCCGCCCACCATCGCCAGGATCGCGCCGTCGCGATCGAGACTGACCAGCGCACCCTGCGCATTCCCGGGCGTATTTGCCCTGATCGAGGCGGCGGCAGCGCGCTGCATGCCGACATCGAGCGTGGTCCACACCTCGATCGGCTCGAAAGTCTCGGGCAGCAGCAGATCGAGCTGCGGCAACACGTAATCGGTGAAATAACGCGCCGAATTCTGACCTACTTCGGGCTTCAGATTGACCGCGCCGACATCGACCGAGGCTTGCGAGGCTGTGATATAGCCCTGCTCCTCCATCAACCGCAGCACCGTCTTCGCCCGAGCGACCGCCTGGTCAGCATCGGCGGTAGGCGAATAACGCGAAGGTGCCTTGACGAGGCCTGCAATGATTGCCGCCTCGGCGGTCGACATCTCGGTCGCGGGATGGCTGAAGAAGTTGCGGCTGGCGCTGTCGATGCCATAGGCGCCGCCGCCGAAATACACCTTGTTGAGATAGAGCTCGAGGATCTCCTCCTTCGAGAATTTCCATTCCAGCGCCAGCGCCAGGATCGCTTCGCGCAGTTTGCGGTCGAGCGAGCGGTTGTTGTTCAGGAACAGGTTGCGCGCGAGCTGCTGGGTGATGGTCGACGTGCCGCCGATCCGCTTGTCGCCAACAAAGGATTCGACGATCGCGCCGGTAAGGCGGATCGGATCGACCCCGAAATGCGAATAATAGCGGCGGTCTTCCACCGCCACCATGGCATCTTTCATCACTTGCGGGATTTGCTCGTAATCGAGCCATTCGCCATAGCTTGGCCCAAGCTCGACGATCTCGGTTCCGTCGCGCGCGCGCACCACGATTGTCTGCGCGGTCTGGGTAGTGCGAAGCTGGTAATGGCTGGGCAGAGACTGGACTGCGAAACCCACCGCTACGCTCAGCGCCAGCACGCCGAGCAGCGCCAGCGCACCGCCCCACACGAACATCCGCTTGATCCAGCGCGACAGGCGCGAACCACCGCCACCATTGCCCGGACCGCCGCCTTGCGGCGAGCGCGGACGCGAAGGCGGCATGGCCTGGCCGCGTTCTGCCGCTGCACGGCGGCTGCCACGCTCGTTCTTCCTAACCAGGCGGTCACCGCGCTTAGACATCGGCTGTTTCGTGAAGATCCTGTTTCGCGTCCCGGACGGGCGCCTTGCATAGGCGAGTTCTAACCCAGCGTGAACGGGGTTGCCCGCCGATTTCCTCCGAAGCGATCAATCTTCGGGCTGAAAATCAAGAGCGGCCGAATTGATGCAATAGCGCAGCCCGCCTTCCTGCGGCGGACCATCGGGAAAGACATGGCCAAGATGGCCGCCACAGGACGAGCAAAGCACCTCTGTGCGGATCATCCCGTATGATGTGTCGCGCCGTTCCTCGATCGTGTCGCTTTCGGCGGGCCGGGTGAAGGCGGGCCAGCCACAACCGGAATTGTACTTCGCCTCGCTGCCGAACAGCTTGGTGCCGCAGCCGGCGCACATATACTCGCCAGGCTCGTAATGCTTGTCATACTGGCCAGTGAAGGCCCGTTCGGTGCCCGCTTCGCGCAGAACGTGATACTGCTCCGGCGTCAGCCGCGCCCGCCATTCGGCATCGGAAAGTTCGGTCTGCTCGGCCATCTCGACCTCCTAGGCATCCACCTTGGCATAATGCGATGGCGGCTGGATCACCCCCATCCGTTCGGTAAGCAGCGGGCGGAAGCTCGGCCGGCTCTTGAATACCGAATACCAGCCGCGCGTCTGCTCGTGGCCGGACCAGTCGATCCCGCCCAGGTAATCCGCCACGGATATCTGGGCAGCAGCTGCCAGGTCCGCAAGGCTCATGGTTGATCCGGCCAACCACGGGCGATTGTCGATCAGCCAGTCGATATAGTCGAGGTGGCCATGAGCCAGCTTCATCGCCTCGCGCAGCACGCGCGAATCCGGCGGCTGGTTGAACACGAGGCGCTTCTTCATCCGCTCGTTGAGGAGCGGCGCGGTGACGTCGTAATAGAAATTCTCGTCAAACAGCGCCACGAGCCGCCGGATTTCCGCCCGGTTGGCAGCGGTGCCGTTGATCATTGGCGCCTTGTCGACCGTTTCCTCGAAATACTCCGCGATCGCGCGGCTGTCGCACAGCACCGTGTCGCGCTCGTCATGCACCATCACCGGGGTGCGCCCGGCCGGGTTGAGGTTCCAGAAATAATCGCTGGCGGCCCAGGGATCCTCGCGCACCAGTTCATAGGCGACATTCTTTTCGCCCAGCAACAGGCGGATCTTGCGACTGAAAGGACAGAGCGGGAATTGGTAGAGGCGCCACATGCTGCGATGCTCATGCCTCAATTCGCGCGCCGAATCTACCGGCGGCGGCAGCATTCTTGCCGGTTATTCGACCCCGCTGGCATCAAGCATCAGCAGACAGGCGGGCATCACCTGATCGACTTCGCCCCGGTCTAGCAACGCACGGGCCTCGCTTTCGACCAAGGCGGCCACCGCATCACGCCCCAGCCCGGTCGAATCCATCACTTGCGCGAGCGCGCGCACGAAGAATTCGCGCCCGCGCGGGTCGATCTGCGGCCATTTGCGGGCTTCGGCATCGCTGTTGGCCTGGGCAAAGGAAACCAGCGCGAAGGCTGCGGAGCACCGCACCAGCGCCTGGTTCTCTTGCGAAAGCTGCGATGGAGGCGATGAAACAGGTGGCATGGCCTGCTGCGGTGCGGCTGCTGCGATCGCAAGGACGGCGGATAGGATCAGGTTCATGGAAGTTCGCTATAGCAGCGAATGTGAACCTGACACTACCATCCTGCTTGCCAGCGAGCGGGCGATGGCATAGGCCACACCAGTTGCAAAGGGAGACGTAAATGTTCAGTCACGTTATGGTCGGCACCAACGATTTCGACCGCGCCAAGGCGTTCTACGACAGCGTTCTCGCAACGCTCGGCGCCGGTCCCGGCATGGTCAACGAGGCGGCCACCGGTCACAAGCGGGCGTTCTGGTTCCACAATGGCGGGATCTTCGCGATCAGTCAGCCAATCAACGATCAACCTGCGACTTGCGGTAATGGATCGACCATCGGTTTTGCCTGCGACAGCCTGGAGCAGGTGAAAGCATTCCACGATGCCGCTGTCGCTGCCGGCGGCAAATCAATCGAAGACCCGCCGGGTCCGCGTGTTGGCGCGATGGGAACGATGAATCTCGGTTATGTGCTTGATCTTGACGGGCACAAGCTGTGCATGCTGCACCGCGCCTGATAAATCCTAGCGGCTGAGCTGGAACAGCGCGAATTCCGCGCGCCAGTTCGCCGCCAGCGGCCCGACCTCTCGCCCACCTGAGAAGAACCAGCTGTTCTCGACGGTTACGCCCTTCGCCGCCACCAGTTCATGGAAATCGGCGATGGTGACATGGTGGATGTTCTGGGTTTCGTACCAGCTGACCGGCAAGGCCCGGGTCACGGGCATGCGCCCTCCGAACAGCAGTGCCGCGCGTGTCCGCCAATGAGCAAAATTGGGAAAACTTACAAAAGCTTGCCTTCCAACCCTAAGAAGTTCGTCGAGCATCCGATCAGGCCGTGCGGCGGTCTGCAGCGTCTGCGACAGGATCGCGAAGTCGAACGCCTTGTCGGGATAGTCGGCAAGGTCGCTGTCGGCGTCGCCCTGCACCACAGAAAGTCCGCGCGCCACGCAGCGTTCCACCAGCACCGGATCAATCTCCAGCCCGCGCGCATCGACCTGCTTGCCATCGCGCAGTTCCGCCAGCAGGCCTCCGTCGCCGCAGCCGATATCGAGCACACGGCTGCCGGCGCTCACGCAGCGCGCGATCACCGCGAGGTCGGGGCGCAACCGCTCAACCATCGATAAAGCCCTTCATCACCCGGTCAAGCGCGGGCACGTCCAGAAGGAAGCTGTCATGCCCGAACGGCGCACTCAGCTCGACGAAGCTGACTGGCGCGCCCGAGGCGTTGAGTGCATGCACGATGTGCCGGCTTTCGGCGGTGGGATAAAGCCAGTCGCTGTCAAAGCTGACCACGCAGAACCGTGCCTGCGCCCCGGCAAAGGCCTGGGCGAGCTTGCCGCCATGCTCCTCAGCGAGGTCGAAATAGTCCATCGCCCGCGTGATATAGAGATAGGAGTTCGCGTCGAAGCGCTGGGTAAAGCCGAGCCCCTGATGCCGCAGATAGCTTTCAACCTGGAAATCGGCATCGAAGCCGAAGCTCTTGGCATCGCGATCCTGCAAGCGACGCCCGAACTTCTCGGTCAGACCTTCTTCGCTGAGATAGGTGATATGCGCGGCCATCCGCGCCACCGCGAGCCCGGCATCCGGTGCCGCGCCACCATAATAGTCACCGCCGTTCCAGGCAGGATCGGCCATGATCGCCTGCCTCCCCACTTCGTGGAAAGCGATATTCTGCGCCGAGTGGCGCGCAGTCGTGGCGATTGCCAGCACCCGGGCGGCACGATCCGGCCAGTTGGCCGCAAGGCTAAGCGCCTGCATCCCCCCCATCGAGCCACCGATCACCGTGTGGAGGCGCGCGATGCCCAGCTCATCGAGCAGGCCAACCAGCGCGCGCACCATGTCGCGGATGGTGATAACGGGGAACCGCATTGCATAGGGCTGGCCGTCGGGCGCCATGCTGGCAGGGCCAGACGACCCCATGCAGCTGCCGATAACATTGGCACAAATCACGTAGAAGCGATCGGTATCGATCACCTTGCCGGGCCCCACCATGCGCACCCACCAGCCCGGCTTGCCGGTGATCGGGTGGGCCGAGGCAACGTACTGGTCTCCGGTTAGGGCATGGCAGATAAGGATCGCGTTCGAGCGATCTTGCTCGAGTTCGCCATAAGTCTCGTAAGCGATCTGCACGCCCGCGAGCGACTGCCCGCTGTCGAGCGGCAGGTCGTGACTGAGCGCAAGGCTTTTCGAGGCGATCACTGTGGCCATGGGACGCTTCGCTTGGGCGAGCCTGCGGCTCAAGTCAATTGCACTGTTTTTCATCGGGGAAAGCGGTTATGCGCCGCCGCGCCATGACTGAACTGCCAAGCCCGCGCCCCGAAGGAAAGCCCTGGATCATGGGCATCCATGCCTATGTGCCGGGCAAGTCAACCGGTGCGGACGGGCGCAAGCTGATCAAGCTTTCGGCCAACGAGAATCCGCTGGGCACCAGCACAGCAGCCTTGCAGGCACGTGCAGCCCTGGCCGGAGCGGCCGATTATCCCGATCCCGATGCCAAGGCGCTGCGCCAGGCGATCGGGCAATTGCATGGCATCGATCCGGCGCGGATCGTGTGCGGTACCGGGTCTGACGAATTGCTCAATCTCGCAGCGCAGGGTTTTGCCGGGCCAGCGGACGAAGTGCTTTTCAGCCGCTTCAGCTTCGCGGTTTACGATATCGCCGCACGCCGCTGCGGCGCTACCCCGGTCGAAGCGCCCGATGCGGATTATGCCACCGATGTCGATGCGCTGCTGGCCGCGGTCACACCGCGCACACGGGTGGTGTTCCTGGCCAATCCCAACAACCCGACCGGCACCTACCTGCCGCGCAGCGAAGTTGAACGGCTTCATGCCGGCCTCCGTTCCGATGTGCTGCTGGTGGTTGACCAGGCCTATGCCGAATATCTCGGCGAAGGCGAGGATGACGGTGGGCTGGACCTTGCCGCCCGGCACGCCAATGTGCTGGTTACACGCACCTTCTCGAAGATCTATGGTCTGGCCGGCGAGCGGATCGGTTGGGCCACGGGAGCGCCGCACCTGGTCGACGTACTCAACCGCATTCGCGGCCCTTTCAACGTCACTGCCAGCGGCCAGGCTACAGCCCTCGCCGCGCTGGGCGATCAGGATTTCGTGCGCCGCTCGCGTGATCACAATACTGCCGAACTGGTGCGGTTCACCACCGCGATCGAGGCACTGGGCAATCACGGGCTGCGGGCAGTTCCCAGCCGGGCCAATTTCCTGCTCGTGCTGTTCGAAGGTGCAGTGCGCGCAAGCGATGCGCTGACCGCGCTCGGCGAGGCGGGCTATGCAGTGCGCCACCTGCCGGGCCAGGGCCTGCCGCATGCGTTGCGCATCACGATCGGGCAGCGCGAAGACATGGACACGATTGCGGATGCATTGCGTCAGCTGGTGGAGCGCGGCGCATGAGCATTCGCAAGGTTGCGATCATCGGGCTGGGCCTGCTGGGCGGCTCGATCGGGCTGGCAGTCAAAGCGCGCGCGCCGGGCATCACCACCATGGGCTACGACGCCGATCCGCTGGTGCGCGAGCGGGCGGCGTTGCGCGGGCTGGCCGACCATGTGTGCGACACGGCAGCCGAGGCTGTGCGCGAGGCCGATCTGGTAATCCTGTGCGTGCCGGTGGGTGCGATGCGCGCCGCCGCTGCCGAGCTTGCCGCAGCCCTGCCCGCCCATGCGATCGTGAGCGATGTCGGCTCGTCCAAGCAGAGCGTGGCCGAAGATCTCGCCGCGGCTCTGCCCGGAGCCACCGTGATCCCGGCGCACCCCGTGGCAGGGACCGAGCAGAGCGGGCCAGACGCGGGCTTCGCCACATTGTTCGTCAACCGCTGGTGCATTCTGACCCCACCGTCAGGCACCGACCAGGCTGCGGTTGAAGCGCTGGCGGATTTCTGGCGCAAGCTTGGTGCGAAGATCGAAATCATGGATCCGCAGCATCACGATCTGGTGCTGGCGGTTACCAGCCACATCCCGCACCTCATCGCCTACACGATCGTCGGCACCGCCAGCGATCTCGAAGGCGTGACGCGCAGCGAAGTGATCAAGTATTCGGCGGGCGGGTTCCGCGATTTCACCCGTATCGCTGCTTCCGACCCGACCATGTGGCGTGACGTGTTCCTCCACAACAAGTCAGCCGTGCTGGAGATGCTGGGGCGCTTTACCGAAGATCTCACCGCGCTGCAGCGGGCGATCCGGTCAGGCGATGGCGACACGCTCTATGACCTGTTCAGCCGCACCCGCGCGATCCGCCGCGGAATCATCGAAGAGGGTCAGGACGACGATCGGCCCGACTTCGGCCGCAGCGACCACAGCGGATAGACCGGGCTCAGCTGAGCAGGAAGATCAGGGCGATGCCCCACATTACCGCGGTCGAGATCCAGCCTGCCAGCGCCAGGCGCCCTGACACCGCCAGCTGCCCCATGATGCTTCGGTTCTGGGCGATCAGCATGGTCACTGCCATCAGCGGAGGGGCGAGCAGCCCGTTGACCACTGCTGCCCAATAGAGCGCGCGCATCGGATCGATACCGGTAAAGTTGAGCGCGACGCCGCCGAGCGTGGCCAGCGCGATGACGCCGTAAAAGGCCTTGGCCTCGCGCGGCTTGCGGTCGAGCCCTTCGACCCAGCCGAAAGTCTCGCTCACGGCATAGGCTGCACTGCCTGCCAGGATCGGCACAGCGAGGAGGCCGGTGCCGATTATCCCCACCGCGAAAAGCGCGAAGGCCAGGTCTCCTGCGATCGGCCGCAGCGCCTCTGCCGCCTGGGCCGCGCTGGAGATCTCGTAAATGCCATTGGCGTGGAGCGTTGCTGCTGTAGCGATCACGATGGCCAGGGCCACGAAGTGGGAAAATCCCATGCCAACCAGTGTATCGGTGCGGATCCGCGCCAGTTCGGGCCCGGCCTGCTTGGGGGACACGTGGAGCGGTTTGGTGTGGCGGCGATGCTGCTCTTCCACTTCCTGCCCGGCCTGCCAGAAGAACAGGTAGGGGCTGATCGTGGTGCCGAAGACCGCCACCAGCGCCATGGCGTGCTCGCGATCGAAGGTGAAGCTGGGGATCAGGGTTCCGCGAATGGCTTGGGCCCAGGGCACACCGACCACCAGCGTCACCGCGACATAGGCAAACAGCGAGATCGTCGCCCACTTGAGCACGCGGGCGTAGCGTGCATAGGGCAGCATGACCTCTAGCACGACACTGATCACACCGAATGCCGCAGTATAGGCCAGCACTGGCCCAGGAATGATCAGCGCGAGCGCGGCCCCCATCGCGCCCAGAGCGGCGCCGCGGTTGATCACTTTGGCGATGAGCAGCAGCACAACCACGAAGCGCAGCAAGGCGGGCGAATAATGCCGTCGCAGGTTCTGGGCGATGCCCCGCCCGGTCGTCGCCCCGATCCGCGCGCAGATCGCCTGGATCGATGCCAGCAGCGGAAAGCCGAACAGCAGTGCCCAGCCCATGCCATAGCCGAACTGCGCGCCGACCTGGCTATAGGTGCCAACCCCGCTCGGGTCGTCATCGGCGGCGCCAGTGACCAGCCCCGGCCCAAGCACATCCCACCACCGGCGCCGGGCTTTGGGCTTGCTCATCCGGCAGGCTCATTCAGCGCGTTGATCGCGGCGTGGACCCGCGCCTCGATCTCCTCGCGCGGAAGCCCGGGCGGGATCGGCTCGCCGATGCGATAGGTGATCCGTCCCGGGCGCTTCCACAGCCGTTGATAGAGCGGGCCACTGTTCACCGCTACCGGCACAACCTGCATGCCCAGCAGCTTGTACAGCCCGGCAAAGCCTGCCTGAAGCGGCGGCTGCGAACCATGCGGTACACGCGTACCTTCAGGAAAGATCACCAGCGGACGGCCCTCGGCCAGCCTCTGGCGGGCGCTAGCGAGCATCTGCCGTAGCGCGCGCGCACCTTCGTCACGAGCCACCGGGATCAACCCGTATCGCAGCGCGGAACGCCCCCAGCCGGGGATGTCGAACAGTTCGCGTTTGGCAAACACCGAGGGGTTCGCGAAAAAGGCCGGCGTGTCGATCGCTTCGAAAAAGCTTTCGTGCTTGACTGCAAACAGCACCGGGCCTTCAGGCCGCTGCCCCTCGACCACCAGCTCGACGCCGAGTAACCGTGTAACACACCAGCGATGCCAGCGCGACCAGTTGCGGACCACCGCCTGCAGTTGCGCCGGCCCGAGCAGCACGGCCACCAGCGAGATACTCACAAGAATGATGCTGCCGCCGTAGAATGCCGGATAGTAGACCAGGCTGCGCAGCACCGACATGGCGGGCCGATCAATCCTGCAAAAGGGCGTTGACCCGGCTCGCGAGCAGCTTGTGATACTCGAGCAGCAGGACGCCGAAACGCAGTTCGGACTGTACCGCATCGGGCACAACCGTGACGGTGCTGGGTAGAGTCCGCGCCAGTTCGCCCGCAACCCGCCGCATATGCCAGTCGCTGGTAACCAGGCGGATCGAGGAGACACCGCGCTTGTCGACCCATTTGGCGATCTCTTCGGCGTTGCCGCGAGTGTCCACTGCCGCAAAGCCAAGCTCGATGCAGCAATTCATCTGGCGCCGCGAAACACCGAATTCGGCGGCAAACTCTTCCGGCCGTACTTCCAGGTCGACCCCGCTCACCAGCATCCGGTCGGCCCAGCCGCGATCGAGCACATGGATCCCGCGCTGGATCCGTCCGGCAGCACCCGTCGGCACGATCACCGCATCGGTGCGCACGTCGCCGGCGGGCACAGGCAGCGTGGCAAAGAACCACACGAAGCCGAACGCCCAGGCCAGGAAGATTGCGGAGAGGAAACGAAGAATCATAACATCCGGTTCAATGCCATCATCACCGTGATGCGCGCTGTCAACGTGGCAAGCAAGACCCCGGCCACAGGAATGGCCGCCAGCACCAGCCAATCGATCTGCCGCAGATTGCCACCTGCCACCATGCCCGAATCGATCGCCGCGAACTGGCTGCCGATCACCGCCACGGCCAGAGCGCCGAGCGCGAAACCGATCAGTCCGCCCAGCAGCGCGTCGAATGTAATGCTGCGCTGGAATATCTGCGCGATCTGGCGGTCGGTGCCGCCCAGCAGATGGACGATCTCCACCGTGCGGCGATGGTTCGTGAACGAACTGCGCGCGGCCAGCCACACGGCGCCGGCGGCGGTACAGGCCAGCAGCACGATCAGCGCCAGCGCCAGCACCTGCAGAGCCGCCAGCGCGTCATAGACCGGGCGCAACCAGTCGGACTGGGCATCGACCCGCGCTGTCGGAACCGCATCGACCAGCCTCGCATTGAGCCGCGCGACCTCCGCGGGGCTGGCAATTCCCCTTAGCTGAACATCGATCAATGCTGGCACCGGCACGGCATCGCCGATCTCGGCCGAACTGCCCAGCCATGGCGCCAGCATCTCCTGCAATTCGTCCTGCGGGATTACCCGCAGGCTGGCGACGGCGCGATCGGCGGCAAGGATGTCGGCGGCCTTGCGGGCCTGCGCCGCGCGCAATTCGGCATTGGCCTCGAGGATCTGCACCGTGAGCGCACCCGACAGGTCCGCCCGCGCGCGCTCAGCCAGATTGCCCAGCGCCAGCCCGGCCGCAGCCGCCATCACCATCAGCGCGATCATGATCGCGATGACCCACGGCATCGGCCCGCTGACCGGGTTTCGCGGGATCAGCCGGGCCTTGCGGCGCCCGATGAAGGGCAGCAAGTCGCGCCACAGCGTGCGATCGATCAGCGGCGGGCGGTTCATGCTTCCTCCTCCCGCACCGGGCGACGCGGAGCCGGGCGCGGCGGGAACCGCAAGGCACCGGTCGGATCGAGCAGGTGCCCTTTTTGCAGCCGCATGATCATGGCATCAGGCACCTGCCGCAAGAGGTGGATGTCATGGGTCGCCACGATCACAGTGGTGCCCAGCCGGTTGAGCCGTTCGAACAGCTGGAGCAGCTTCAGCGCCATGTCGGGATCGACATTGCCGGTCGGCTCATCCGCGATCAGCAGGTCAGGACGGCCGATCACCGCCCGCGCGATCGCCACCCGCTGCTGTTCCCCGCCCGACATGGTGGTAGGCACCGCGTCCATCCGCTGCCCCAGCCCGACCCATTCCAGCATGTCTGTAACCGGCTTGGCGATGTCTGCTTCGCGCACCCCTGCTACACGCAGCGGCAGCGCGACATTGTCAAAGGCCGAGAGATGCTCGACCAGGCGGAAATCCTGGAACACCACGCCCAGCCGGCGGCGAAAGGCCGGCAGGCGTTCGCGCGGCAGCGTGATCGTGTCCTTGCCGAACATGCGGATCGCCCCGCGCGAGGGCCGCTGCGCCAGATACAGCAGCTTGAGCAGGCTGGTCTTGCCCGCACCGCTTGCCCCAGTGAGGAAGTAGAACATGCCGGGATGGAGCGTGAAGGAAACGTCGCGCAGCACCTCCGGCTCGGTGCCATAGCGCAGCCCGACATTGTCGAAGGTCACGATTTCGCCAGCCCCTTCGGTCATTGCGCGGCTCTATCCCACGGGTGGGGCAGCGCAAGGCCAATCATCGCGTTCTGCGGCCAAAGCGCGGCTTCGATGTGGAAAACAGGCGGGTTTGGCCGCCGCGTGTGCCGCCTGCCCTTGTTGCGCCTGCGCCTGCGGCCTAAAGCTTTGTCGGACATGATCATATCCTGCCCAGCCTGTCGCACGCGCTACGTGGTGCCCGACACGGCCATCGGCCTCGATGGGCGGACGGTCCGCTGCGCCAAATGCAAGCACAGCTGGTTCCAGGACGGCCCCGAGCTGGCCGAGCCTGCGGCCACAGCCATGGCGGCGCCTGCACCAGAGGTGTCTGCACCCGCCCCCACCGCGACGGAAACGGTTGAGCCCGCGCCCGTGGCTGCGCCTGAGCCGGCGCTGGCCGAGCAAGCCGCTGCTGCGGCAAGCCCGCCGCCGCGCCCCTCAGTCAGCTCGTGGCACACGCCGCCGGCCGCAGGGCAGCCCGCACCGCCAGAGCCGATTGTGGCGCGCGCCGAGCCTCGCGCCGAACCTTACGTGGAAGCGGAACCGCAACAGCGCACCTTCGAGGAATCGCCCATACCGGGCGAAGCCGAAACATCGGCTCCGCCGTATGTCGAAAGCGATGACAGCGAAGAAGACGATGGCGGCCGCTATTCGCAGTTCGGCTATGAGCCGCCCTTCCGCCCGCGCCGCAACCCGGTGAAGCTATGGACCGCGGCGGCGCTGCTGTTCGCGGTTTCGGCGATGGGCGCGATCGTGGCGATCAATGTCTGGGGCATGCCCAGCTGGCTGCCGTTCGAACGGCCGGTGTTCGGCATGAACCGCCCCGGGCTCGAACTCGATTTCCCGCCCGAGCAGCAGGATCTGCGCACGCTGCCCAATGGCTCGGAATATCTCGAGGTGCGCGGCGCGGTCACCAATACCGCGCGCGAAAGCCTGTCGTTGCCCACCATCACCATCGCGCTGCGTAACGAGCAGGACCAGATCGTCTATACGTGGGAGATTGTCCCGCCCAAGAGCGAGCTGGCACCCGGCGAGACGCTGCCGATCAGCGAGGCCATGGTGGACGTGCCGCGTTCGGCAAGGATCATCGAAATCGGCTGGACGCCCTGACCGCCGCTGCGGTGCCGACCGCTTCGGTTAAGGGCTTGCGGAGCAGCGGCGGTGTTGCTAGTGGCGCGCTCCTGTTCGCGAGAGGCCCAGTGCCGCTCGGACGACTGGGTGCGGTCGTGGCGGAACTGGTAGACGCGCAACGTTGAGGTCGTTGTGGGCGAAAGCCCGTGGAAGTTCGAGTCTTCTCGACCGCACCAAACAGTCCTTCACCAAACCGATTTTTCACCTGTCCGTGGAGACCGCACCGGAAACGGCGCAGTTCTGCGGGGTTTTCGGCGGGCGATCTGAAGCCCCTGGGCAAGAGACCACTGAGAATGGCGGCCTTCGCCGCTCCATATGCCCCGTTTCTCTGTTGGGATTTTCCTCGCCTCAGGTCGGTGAATACGGTCATTTGCGGCGCGCATTTTCAGCGGGCGATGCCGAGTAGGACTTCCTGCTCGGTCCAGTTGATCGGCAGATCGATATCGAGCAGTCGCTGGCGGGTCAGCGAGGATGGCTGGCGACCGGCGAGGACCGCTTCGACGATGCGAGGGCTAAGCCAGCTGGCCCTGAAGAGCTTGGCAAGCTGCTTGCGGCAGCGCCCTTCGCGACTGGCCAGCTGGTTGATGCTGAGTTGCGGATTGGCGAGCACCAGTTCACGTGTCTTCATCGCCTCGGCAAGACATGCGATCAGTTTGGGATCAGGCTTCGTTCCATCTGATGGTCCCTCGATCCTGAGCTTTGCCTCGCGGAACGGCTTGCGGGCAGGAAGCGGGATCGACCAGTTGATCGGCGCATCGGCAATGATGCCCAGTGCCTCAGGATTCAGGCGGATATCGATGCGGCCTTTTTGGATCGCTATCGAGTTCGCAAGAGAGCCAATGAATTTGGGACGTAATGCATCGAACGCGAGGCATCTCGCGGACGTGCTTGCCTTCTCGAACATCATGGCCAGCTGACCAGCCTCCGATAGCCCCACCAGCCTCCGCAGCGCATGCTCGTCCTCAAGCAGCCGGGTCAGATGTACAATGACATGGCGATCAAGCTGTCCCTGCCCAAAACGTGTAGCTGGTGCATCCCCCGGCTTCGCAAGGTCTTTGCGGGTCTCGTAGTAAGCATAGCGCCTGCTGCGCTTTGCGGAATAGGTAGGCACCATCGGGCGACCCTCCGGATCTGTAATCAGCCCGCGCAGCAGGGCGACATGCTCACTATTGGTCGGGCGCTTCCTGGGCGGCGCCCTCTCCTTCAGCCGTGCCTGGACCGCACTCCATAGTTCCTCGTCGACAATGGCCTCATGTTCCCCGTCGTAGACCTTGCCCTAGTGCACGATCATGCCGCAATAGACCGGGTTCTTGAGCAGGTAGACCAGGCTTCCGCGCCGGAATGGAATGCCGCCTTTATGCGGGCCGCTGGGTCGCTGCTGAACCTTGGTGACAATGCCCTCGGCGCGCAGCGTCTCGAGAAGTTCAGGTGCGCGCCCAACCTCGATATAGCGGCGCATAATGGTGCGGACCCGCTCGGATTCCTCCGGCACCGGCACCAGCTTGCGCTCGACCACTTCGTAACCGAGCGGGACCGTGACCTGCCCCATCAGGGTGGTCCACCGGTTAAGTTAGATTTCCGGCGGTTGTG
>JBMSNZ010000015.1:0-29056 GCA_049421965.1 Erythrobacter sp. | reverse complement strand
GCGATCATGGGGGCGGGCCTAGCGTTCCTGTGGTTCAATGCCCCGCCCGCCGCAGTGTTCATGGGCGATACCGGCAGCCTGGCGCTGGGCGGTGCGCTGGGCGCGATCGCGGTAGCCAGCCATCACGAGATCGTGCTGCTGATCGTGGGCGGGCTGTTCGTGGTAGAAACCGCCAGCGTGATCATCCAGGTGTTCTGGTTCAAGCGCACCGGCAAGCGCGTGTTCCGCATGGCGCCGATCCATCACCATTTCGAGCAACTCGGCTGGAGCGAAAGCAAGGTCGTGATCCGCTTCTGGATCATTGCGATCGTCCTCGCCATGGCGGGGCTCGCCACCCTGAAACTGAGGTGAGGCCGGCGTGATCACCTCCTCTGCCTTCGCCGGAAAACGCTATGCGGTGCTCGGCCTCGCGCGCTCGGGCGCGGCGACGGTCGAAGCGCTGCTGGCGAGCGGGGGGCAGGTGCTGGCATGGGACCGCCAGGACAATGCGCGCACGCCATTCGAAGGGCGCTGCGAGCTGGCCGATCCACTCGAGCGGGATCTGACCGGTTTCGACGGAGTGGTGGTATCGCCCGGCGTGCCGCTCAACACCCATCCGATCCGGCCCCATGCCGAACGTTTCGGTGTGCCGGTGATCGGCGATATCGAACTTTTCGCATTGGCACGACCAGAGCTGCCGCTGCACCGCGTGGTGGGCATCACCGGGACCAATGGCAAGAGCACAACCACTGCGCTGATCCACCATATCCTGAAAATGGCCGGCGTGCCGACCACCATGGGCGGCAACATTGGCCTGCCGATCCTGGCGCAGGATCCCTTGCCGGCTGGTGGAGCCTATGTGCTGGAACTGTCGAGCTACCAGATCGATCTGACCTACAGCCTCGATTGCGACGCGGCGGTGCTGAGCAATATCACCCCCGACCATCTCGACCGCTATGACGGCTTTGCTGCTTATGCCGCAGCCAAGGCGCGGCTGTTTGCGATGCAGGATGGCGCGAATTTCGCGGTGTTCGGATGTGCTGACGAGCCGACCTGTGCGGTTCATGCCCGCGAACTCGCGCGGCGCGGTGCAGGACGGGCGGTCTGCGCCGACCGTGCGGCGATCGCCGCGCTTCAGCCGCACTGGCCGGGCCTGGCCGGGCCGCACAATCTGGAAAACGCCGCATTGGCCGTGGCGGTTGTCGAGGAGTTGGGCCTTTCGGCCGCGCAATGGCAGGCCGCGCTTGCCAGCTTCACCGGCTTGCCGCACCGCATGGAGCGGGTTGCCGAGCATCAGGGCGTGCTGTTCATCAACGACAGCAAGGCGACCAATCCCGATAGCGCCGCGCCTGCACTTGCCGCGTGGCCACCCGATCCGGCGATCAATGGCGGTGCGCCGCGCATTCACTGGATCGTGGGCGGCTTGCCCAAGGAAGACGGGCTCGGCCCCTGCGAACAACACCTCGGCAATATCGCGGCGGCCTATACCATCGGCGAGGCCGGCCCACGTTTTGCCGAACTGCTCGAGCCGCATGTCCGTGTTGAACGCGCCGAAATGCTCAACGAGGCGGTCACCCGCGCCATGGCGAACGCCCGGCCGGGCGAGGTAATCCTCTTGTCGCCTGCCTGTGCCAGCTTTGACCAGTTCCGCGACTATGAGGCGCGTGGTACCCATTTCCGCCAGTTTGTTGCGGCACTAACGGGCGCCAGCGACGCGATCCAGGCGGCGCTGGCAGCGGGGGATTCGGCATGAGCACGACAAAGCCCTATATCCCGCATCACCGTGGCCGCGGCCCCGGCTCTGGCCGGCCGCTGCAGATCGACTGGCGCAACGAACTGCGGGTTTGGTGGCGCGAAGTTGACCGGGTGCTGCTGGGGCTGGTCCTGCTGCTGATGCTGGTCGGCACGGTGGGGGTTGCCGCCGCCTCGCCCGCCAGCGCGTCGCGGCTGTCGACGTCGGATGCGCAGCTGGGCGAGTTCTATTTCTTCAACCAGCACCTTGTGTGGCAATTCCTCGGTTTGGGGACTCTCCTGGGCGCCTCGATGCTCTCGCGCGAACGGGCGCGTCAGGCGGGCATCCTGCTGGCTTCGGTTATGCTGGTGATGCTGGCGCTGGTGCCGATCTTCGGGTTCGAGCGCAATGGCGCACAGCGCTGGATCAACCTTGGCTTCTCGCTCCAGCCGTCCGAGTTCCTCAAGCCCGGTTTCGCGGTGCTGCTGGCCTGGATCCTCAGCCTGCGCATGCGCGATCCCGAACTGCCGGTGCTCGCTTTCGCGTCGGCTATACTCGCGCTCGTCGCGGCACTGCTGATGATGCAGCCCAATCTGGGCGACACCATGCTGTTCGCCGGAATCTGGTTCGTGCTGGTGCTGCTGTCGGGTGTCAGTGTCCAACTGCTCAGCGGGCTGGTGGGCGCGGGTATCGCGGGGCTGACGGCGGCCTATTTCCTGTATGACAATGCCCGGCACCGGATCGATTCCTTCATCGGTGGCGGCACGGCGTTTGACCAGGTCGACCTCGCCCAGCGTACGCTTCTGGCTGGCGGCTGGACCGGCAGCGGGCTATGGCTGGGAATTCGCAAGATGAACCTGCCTGAAGCCCATACGGACTATATCTTCTCCGTGATCGGAGAGGAATTCGGCCTGCTTGCCTGCGCGCTGGTGGTGGTGCTCTACCTGGCGCTGGTGTGGCGCGTGCTGCTGCGGCTGGTGGATGAGGACAATCTGTTCGCGCTGCTGGCGGGTGCTGGCCTGATCGCGGCAATCGGCGGACAGGCTTTCATCAACATTCTGGTCAATCTTCAGCTGTTCCCGTCAAAGGGGATGACGCTGCCGCTGGTCAGCTATGGCGGCTCGTCCACCATCGCCACCTGCCTCACCGTTGGCCTGCTGCTGGCGATCACGCGGCGCAATCCCTTCCTGCGGCGGCAGACACCGGGGCTGATCGCCCTGCTCGAACGCAAGGATGACGCGGCATGAGTGGCGATATCCGCACCGGAGCGGGCCGGCACTTTGTGCTGGCGGCAGGCGGAACCGGTGGGCATCTGATCCCGGCTTTTGCCTTGGCGCGAGAGCTTGACCAGCGCGGGCATCACGTGGCGCTGATCACTGACGAGCGCGGAGCCGCGATACCGGGCAAGCCCGATTTCCTCACCGCGCATGTCATCCCTGCTGGCCGCTTCGGCAAGAACCCGCTGCGCTGGCCGGCCGGAATTCGCGCCGTGCTGGAAGGGCGGGCCATGGCGCGCCGGCTGTTCGACAGTTTCGCTCCGAGCGCGGTAGTGGGTTTTGGGGGCTATCCCGCCTTTCCGGCCATGCTCGCGGCGTCAGGCGCGGGGATCGCGACAGTGATCCACGAACAGAATGCTGTGCTGGGCCGGGTCAACCGCCTGCTGGCAGGGCGGGTCGACGCGATCGCCACCTCATACGAGGAAGTTGAGCGGCTCAAGCACAAGTACATCGACAAGGTGCATCTGGTGGGCAATCCGGTGCGACCCGAGGTGCTGGCGCTGCGCGACGAGGATTATCCCGCCTTCACCGAGGACGGCCTGCTCAAGGTGCTGGTGACCGGCGGCAGCCAGGGCGCAAGGGTACTCGCCGAAGTTGTGCCTGATGGCCTGGCGATGCTCCCCCCGGCACTGCGCCAGCGGTTGCAGGTGACGCAGCAGTGCAGGGTGGAGGACCTCGAACGCGTGCGCGAACGCTATCGCGCGCATGACATTCCCGCCGAACTGGGCACCTATTTCGAGGACATGGATGTGCGGCTGGCCGATTGCCATCTGTTCATCGGCCGCGCCGGGGCTTCGACAATCGCCGAGCTGACTGCGGTCGGCCGCCCCGCGATCCTCATTCCGCTGCCGATCGCGACCGACGACCACCAGGCCGCGAACACCCGCGAAATGGTCAAGGCGGGTGGCGCGCGGATGATCCGCCAGCCGGCGGTGACGATCAAGGAAATCACCGGCTGGGACGACCGCGACAATCGGGCGCGGGTGGCGCAGTCTGACGCGTTCCAGAAACTGGCGAAGGACATCTCGCTGCAGATCCAGGCCATGGCCATGGCGCCGCAGACGCTGGCCAATGCGGCGCATGCGGCATGGAATTGCGGGCGGCCGCATGCGGCGCGCGACCTCGCCGACCTGGTCGAGAGCTTTGGCGGGATCGACCTTATGGATGTGATCCGCGTGGGTGGCGAGAGCCATCAGCGCGCGGGCGAGACGGCGCAGGCGGCAGGTCTGGCCCATCAGGATCGCGCCGCATGAAAGTCCTTCGGCAGGCTCAGGATGGACGGCCACCTTTCATCGGAGTTGTCCGATGAAAGGTGTTGGCACAGATATCGGCACGATCCATTTCGTCGGGATCGGCGGGATCGGCATGTCGGGCATCGCCGAAGTGATGCACAATCTCGGCTACAAGGTGCAGGGCTCGGACATCTCCGAAGGCCCCAGCGTTGAACGGCTGCGCGCGCGCGGGATCAGGGTGATGATCGACCATGCCCGCGAGAATGTGGAAGGGGTTGCCGTTGTGGTGACCTCCACCGCAGTGCGGCGCAGCAACCCGGAAGTGGCCGCTGCACTTGAGGCCCGCATCCCGGTGGTGCGCCGTGCCGAAATGCTGGCCGAGCTGATGCGGCTCAAGTCGACGGTGGCGGTGGCCGGAACCCACGGCAAGACCACCACTACCAGCATGATTGCCGCCTTGCTCGATCGCGGCGGGATCGATCCCACGGTGATCAACGGCGGCATCATCGAGCAATACGGTTCGAATGCGCGGCTGGGCGGTTCGGACTGGATGGTGGTCGAAGCCGACGAAAGCGACGGCAGCTTCCTGCGGCTCGACGGGACGATCGCGGTCGTGACCAACATCGATCCCGAGCACCTCGACCATTACGGCGATTTCGAAGGGGTGAAGCGCGCCTTCGTCGAGTTCATCCACAATGTGCCGTTCTATGGCGCGGCGGTGCTGTGCATCGATCATCCCGAAGTGCAGGCGGTGATCGGCCAGGTGCGCGATCGCAAGGTGGTGACCTATGGCTTCTCGCTCCAGGCTGACATCTGCGGGGTCAACATCCGACCCCACGCAGGCGGAAACCTGTTCGATGTGATCGTGCGCCAGCGTGGATCGGAGGATCGCCGGATCGAAGGCGTCCGTCTGCCCATGCCGGGCCGTCACAATGTGCAGAACGCGCTCGCTGCGATTGCTGTCGCGATCGAGATGGGCTGCGACGACGAGGTGATCCGCGCCGGCTTCGAGGCTTTTGGCGGGGTGCGGCGACGCTTTACCCGGGCGGGCGAGATCGCCCTGGCGGGCGGCGTGGCCACAGTGATTGACGATTACGCCCACCACCCGGTGGAAATCCAGGCAGTGCTGGCGGCGGCGCGCGAAGCGGTGGGCGGCGAAAATGGCGGGCGCGTGATCGCTGTGGCGCAGCCGCACCGCTTTACTCGGCTGCGCGACCTGATGGACGAGTTCCAGAGCTGCTTCAACGAAGCTGACCGGGTGTTCGTGACCCCGGTCTATACCGCGGGGGAAGACCCGATCGAGGGCGTCAACGCCGAAGCGCTGGTGACAGGGCTCAAGTCGCGCGGGCACCGTTCGGCAGCGACCATTGCCGACCAGGCCGATCTGGCACAGGTGCTGGCGGGCGATCTCAAGCCGGGCGACTTCGTGGTCTGCCTGGGCGCGGGAGACATTACCAAATGGGCAGCGGGACTGGCACCGGCAGTCACCGCCGCCATGGCAGGAGCGGCAGCCGGGTGAATTCGATCAGCAATCTTCCTGAAGTGCGGGGCAAGCTGACCCCGGATGCACCGCTTGCCAAACTGGTATGGTTCAAGACCGGCGGCAGCGCCGACTGGCTGTTCGAGCCAGCCGATATCGAGGATCTGCGTGCGTTCCTCGGTGCGCTGAACGGCGCGCTGCCGGTGATGCCGCTGGGGCTGGGTTCGAACCTGATCGTGCGCGATGGCGGCGTGCCGGGCGTGGTGGTGCGGCTGGGCAAGGCCTTTTCGGAGGTGAAGGTGCTTGACGGCAACCGCTTGGAATGCGGCGGCGGGGCCAGCGGCATCCTGGTATCCTCGACCGCGCGCGACGCGGGAATTGCCGGGCTTGAGTTTCTGCGCGGCATCCCCGGCACGGTGGGCGGCTTCGTCAAGATGAATGGCGGAGCCTATGGCCGCGAGGTCTCCTCGATCCTGATCGACTGCGATGTGGTGATGCCCGATGGGCGGCTCGTAACCATCCCGGCGTCGGCACTCAAATATACCTATCGCCACTCGGACCTGCCTGAAGGCGCGATCGTGGTGGCCGCGCGTTTCAAGGGCTCACCCGGCGATCCGGCGGCGATCGGCGCCGAGATGGACCGGATTGCCGCCGCACGTGAAGCCTCACAGCCGCTGCGCACCAAGACCGGCGGCTCGACCTTCAAGAATCCCGATACCCATGCTGCAGGCGGCCGCAAGGCGTGGGAGCTGGTCGACGCGGCCGGTTGCCGCGGCCTCATGATGGGCGGCGCGCAGGTCAGCGAGAAGCACACCAACTTCCTGATCAACACTGGCGCAGCCTCGAGCCGCGACATCGAAGCGCTGGGCGAAGAGGTGCGGCGCCGCGTCCGTGACATGTCGGGCGTGGAACTCGAATGGGAAATCCAGCGGGTGGGCCGGCCATGAGGAAGATCGCATGAGCGCGCTGCCCAAACTTCACGTTGCCGTGCTGATGGGCGGCTGGGCCAATGAACGGCCGGTCTCGCTGATGAGCGGCAAGGGCGTGGCCGAAGCGCTCGAAGGGCGCGGCCATCGCGTGACGCGCATCGATATGGACCGCAACGTCGCTGCGCGGCTGTCCGAAGCTGCGCCCGACGTGGTGTTCAACGCGCTCCACGGCGTGCCGGGCGAAGATGGTACGGTGCAGGGCATGCTCGACCTGATGGGCATTCCCTATACCCATTCGGGCCTCGTCACTTCGGTTATCGCGATCGACAAGCAGCTGACCAAGCAGGCGCTGGTCCCGCATGGCATCCCGATGCCCGGCGGGCGCATCGTGCGTTCGGCCGAGCTCCACGAGAAGGATCCGCTGGCGCGGCCCTATGTGCTGAAGCCGGTCAACGAAGGCTCGTCGGTCGGCGTCGCGATCGTCACCGCCGATGGCAATTACGGCAATCCGATCGATCCCGGCACACCGGGGCCGTGGCAGACTTTCGAAGAACTGCTGGCCGAACCCTATATCCGCGGGCGCGAGCTGACCACGGCGGTGCTCGACGGGCCGGATGGCCCGCGCGCGCTGTGCGTGACCGAGCTGCGACCGCAATCGGGCTTCTACGATTTCGACGCGAAATACACCGAAGGCCTGACCGAACATGTCTGCCCGGCGGACATCCCGGCGGAGATTGCCCGCCTGTGCTGCGACTATGCCGTGCGCGCGCATGCGCTGCTGGGCTGCCATGGCACCAGCCGCACCGATTTCCGTTGGGACGACGAGCAGGGCGAAGCAGGGCTGTTCGTGCTCGAAACCAACACCCAGCCGGGCATGACTCCGCTCAGTCTGGTGCCCGAACAGGCGCGGCATCTGGGCATGAGCTACGCCGATTTGGTGGAAGCGATCATTCTCGAAGCACTGCAGCGGCAGGCGCCGGCGAAGCTCGGCCGAGGTGGCGATGGCCACGATTAGGCGATCGGCCAAGGGCGTGCGGCGCGTGGCGCGGGCCAATGACCGCGCGGCAAAGGCGCGCAAGGCCCGCACCACAACCAGCGGGGCGGTGGATGCGCTGCTGGGCCTGCTGCCGTTCACCGAAGAACAGCTGCACCGGATTTTCCTTGCTATCATCATCGGCGGCGCGGTGGCGCTGGCCTGGTTCATCGCCACGCTGGTGGGCGTGCCGGCCATGGCGCAGGCGCAGATCGCATCGCTCGCGGCCAATGCCGGGTTCGAAGTGCGCCATGTGCGGGTGAGCGGGGTCGAGCGCATGAATGGCGACCGGATCTACGAACGCGTCCTTGCGGAGCGCGACCGGCCGATGCCCCAGGTCGACGTCGAGGCGATCCGCGCCGAACTGCTGGAGCTGCCTTGGGTCAAGGACGCACGGGTGTCGCGGCAACTGCCGGGCACGCTGGCGATCGATATCGTCGAGCGGCAGCCGCATGCCGTGCTGCAGCGACCTGACCGGTTCGTGCTGGTCGATGTCGAGGGCAAGGAACTCGAGCCGGTCAGCCGCGATGCGATCGGCGAAAGTCTCGTCATTTCCGGCCCGGGCGCGGTGCGCCAGGTCGGGGCGCTCGAACGGTTGCTCGATGCTGCACCGGCGCTGCGTCCGCAGGTCGGCGGAGCCGAGTGGGTCGGCAACCGGCGCTGGAATCTGACCTTCCGCACCGGACAGGTGCTGGCGCTGCCCCAGGGCACCAACGAAGCGGCCGCTGCGCTGGTTTCGTTCGCGCGGCTTGACGGCCAGTCGCGGCTGCTCGGCGGCGAGGTCGCCACGTTCGACATGCGCGCGCCGCCACGGATCTACATGCGCATTCCCGGCCGGGCCGACCAGGTGCTGGGAAGCAAGGAACAGGGGAAACCTTGATGGCCAGTGCACGCTTCACGCGTTATTTCGGGGCGGTCAACACCGGCTCTTTCCGCATCTCGGCGATGATCATGGGCCAGACCGAAACCGGCGAACTGCAGGTGCTGGGATCGGGCCACCGCGCCTCAAACGGGATCAAGCGGGGTTATGTCACTGACATGGCGGCTGCCACCTATGCGATCCGCGATGCAGTGGAGCGCGCCGAGAAGAACGCCGGCACCAGCGTGCAGAGCGTTTGGGTCGGCTGCGCGGGCGCCGGGCTCGCCAGCCAGGTCGCCAAGGTCGAGATCGACATCGGCGGGCGGCGGATCGAGGAAGAGGATATCGAGCACCTGCTGATCGCGGCGCGCGACACGATCCAGCCCGATGGCCGCATGGTGCTGCATGCCCAGCCGGCGCATTACACGCTCGATGGCGCGCATGGCGTGGCCAATCCCAAGGGTCTGCATGCCGAACGGCTGGGTGTCGACATCCATGTCATGCTGGCTGACGGCGCGCCGATCCGCAACCTCACCGAAGCGGTCCAGAACGCGCATCTCGAGGTCGAAGCGGTGGTCGCAGCGCCGCTTGCGGCGGGATACGCCTGCCTCAGCGAAGAGGAACGCGAACTGGGCGTGGCGCTCGTGGAGATCGGTGGACAGGTGACCAATGTCGCGGTCTATGCCGGCGGCATGCTGCTGGGGCTCAAGGCCCTGCCATACGGTTCGAGCGATATCAGCGATGCGATTGCGTCTTCCTTCGGGATCCGCAAGTTCCAGGCCGAGCGGCTCAAATGCGTCTCAGGATCGGCTATTGCCAGCCCGTCCGACCACCGCGAGATGATCCCGGTGAACGGACCCGGCGACGAACAGGTTGGCCCAGTGGCGCGCGGCGCTGACGACAAGAACCGCATTCCGCGCGCAGAGCTGGTTTCGATCGTGACCCAGCACCTCTCCGTGCTGACCGACGAAGTCGGGCGCGCGCTCAAGGCCCTGGGCTTTTCCGGCATGCGCGGCGGCCAGGTGGTGATGACCGGAGGCGGGGCCGAACTGGCTGGCCTGGCGGAATTCGCACAGAGTGCGCTCGGCATGCCGGTACGCATCGGCCGTCCGCCTGCGCTGATGGGCTTGCCCGAGGCGCATGCCACGCCCGGTTTCGCGACACTGGCAGGGCTGTGTCTGTACGCCGCGGACGATCCGATCGACATCCGTTCGATCGGCGCGGCCAGCCCGCCGATCACCCGTTTGGGCAGCACGCTGGGGGTTGCACGGCTGTGGCGCGCACTGAGAGAGAACTTCTGATGCATGATAGGCCGTTCGCGGCGGCATTAACCACTGTGGATAAGGGGTAATGCGCTATCAAAGGAATAGCGGCTTCGTGTAAAACACCGGGCAACCGTAAACAGGGCGCGATTGCGCCCGGAGGACATGGACATGAGCATCAATATCGGACCGGCCACCAGCGATGACCTGCGCCCCAGGATTACCGTGATCGGGATCGGCGGTGCCGGCGGGAACGCCATTGCCAATATGATCGACGCGTCGATTGAAGGTGTCGACTTCATTGTCGCCAATACCGATGCCCAGGCGCTGAGCATGTCCAAGGCGGCGACCAAGATCCAGCTCGGCCCGGAAATCACCGGCGGTCTGGGTGCGGGTGCCCGGCCCGAAGTTGGCAAGGCTGCCGCCGAGGAAACCGTGGCCGAGATTGAGGATGCGCTCGACGGGGTGAACATGTGCTTCATCGCTGCGGGGATGGGCGGCGGTACCGGCACGGGTGCAGCTCCGGTGATTGCCGAAGCCGCGCGGCGCAAGGGGGTGCTGACCGTTGGTGTCGTCACCAAGCCGTTCCTGTTCGAAGGCACGCGCCGCATGCGTGCGGCCGATGCCGGGATCGAAGAACTGCAGAAGCATGTCGATACGCTGATCGTCATCCCGAACCAGAACCTGTTCCTGATCGCCAAGGCCGAAACCACCTTCAAGGAAGCGTTCCAGCTGGCGGACGAAGTGCTGCAGCAGGGTGTCCGTTCGATCACCGACCTGATGGTGATGCCGGGCCTGATCAACCTCGACTTTGCCGACGTGCGTTCCGTGATGAGCGAGATGGGCAAGGCGATGATGGGCACCGGCGAGGGCGAAGGCGAAAGCCGCGCGCTCGAAGCGGCCGAACGCGCCATCGCCAATCCGCTGCTCGATGGCGTAAGCATGCAGGGCGCGAAGGGCGTGATTATCTCGATCATCGGCGGCGAGGATATGCGGCTGCTCGAAGTTGATGAGGCCGCGAACCACATCCGCGAACTGGTCGACGAAGATGCGAACATCATCTGGGGCTCGGCCTTCAATCCCGATCTTCAGGGCAAGATCCGCGTGTCGGTGGTCGCCACCGGGATCGACCAGCACGTGGTTCCGCGTCAGGCCGAATCCGCCCCGATTTCGTTCGGTGCGGCCCGCCCACCCAAGCGCCCGGTGATCGAACTGGCGGAAGAGGCCGTGATGGCTCCCGAGCCGGTCGAGGAAGCGCCGCTCGAACTCGCGATGGAAGCAGACGATGAGCCGGCCTATGCGGCAGCGCCCGAACCCGTCGCCTATGGCGCGGACGAGTTCGAGGCCGAGGAAGAGGAAGCGGCTGAGCCGTTTGACCTCAGCGGGCTGCAAGTGGCCGATTCCGCCGAAGATGACGACGATTACGGCTATGAGGACGAGGACGACGACGTGAATGAGATCGTCGATCCGCTCGCCGGGCTGCGCAATCCCGAGAATGATCCCTATGCCGATGACGCGGACGAGCCGATGCAGGCTCCGCAAGGGTCTGGCTATGGCACGCAAGGCGGCTTTGACCTTGGCGGGCATGGAGCAGGTGGCGCAGTAGCCGACGAGCCCGCACCGGGCGGAAGCCGCCGGGCTTCAATCCTGGGTGGCGGCGGTGCCGGGGGAGCTTCCGGCGGCGGCGCAGGGGGCGGCGAAGGTGCCGGCGGTGGTGCGGCAGCACCCTCTGGCGGCGGCAGTACCCTGTTCGAACGCATGGCCAACCTCTCGCGCGGCGTCGGTCGCTCGGGCGACGAGGATGAGGACGGCGATGGCGACGACGACCGCGACGGTGGTTCCTCGCTCAGCATCCCGCGTTTCCTCGGACGGCAAAACAACCAGTAACGCGGCGTAGCGGTGCCGGTGTGCGACGTGCGCCTGCCCAACAGGGCGGGCCACGCTAGCAGGTCCGCTTGCCCCGATGCTAACACCGCCCGATGATTCCCTTGTCCGTTTCGTTCCGCGCCATCGCCGCAGGCACTGCAGCCCTTGCGGCGATGCCTGCCGTGGCGCAGGACGCCGATCGTGCGGCAACTTCGCGCGAAGTCGTCCAGTCCCTGCCCACTCCTGAGGTCGAGCGGCTGCGCGGCGCGCTCCAGCGACTTGCGCGCAGCCCCGACAGCGTCGATGCGCTGGTCGAAGCGGGGGAGGCTTCGCTTGGAGTGGCCGACCTGGAAGCCGCGCTGGGCTTCTTCGGGCGCGCACTCGAGCTTTCGCCGCAGAATGCCGGGGCCAAACTGGGCATGGCATCAGTCTATCTGCGTTCGCGCCGCCCGCTCGATGCGCTGACGATGTACGCGGAAGCCGAACAGGCCGGCGCCGCGACCGATGCCTTCCTCGCCGATCTCGGGCTGGTGCAGGATCTTGTCGGCAAGAATGATCTTGCGCAGCAGAGCTATCGCACCCTGCTTGCGACCAAACCGGATGACGAGACGCGCCGGCGGCTGGCGGTCAGCCTCGCCATTTCTGGCGATCGGCCGGGGTTCGAGGCGGCGCTGCGGCCGCTGCTGGAGCAGCGTGACATGGCGGCCTATCGTGCACGTGCCTTCGGCCTCGCCATCCTGGGCGATACCAGGCAGGCGGCGGCGCTCGCCAACCAACTGATGCCGCCCGATCTTGCCAGCCGCCTGACGCCCTATCTCGATTACATGCCCCGCCTGACCAAGGCGCAGCAGGCCGCCGCTGCCAATCTCGGCATTTTCCCGCGCGCGGCGGAGATCGGACGTGACGACCCGGCAATCGCGCGCCTTGCCTCATCGGCGGATCGATCGGCCGCGCGGGCAGGTGACCGGTTGGCACCGCGCGGCACGTCGCTCAGCGAACGTGGCCCCAGCCGCTCCGAACGCACGAACCCGGATCGCGGCGGATCGAGCCGACTTGCAGAGGTAAGCCGCAGCCAGCAGCAGGCGCGGCCTAGTGCCGAACTCCAGCCGGTATCGCCGCCGGCCGCCGTTTCGGCATCAGCGCCCCCGCCAGCCACCGCGCCGGCATCACGCCAGCCGAGTGTGTCTGACGCATTCGGCGAGCTGGCAGGACCCGTGGTCGCACCTCGGGTGGCGGCCGCAGGCGCGGTCGATATCACGGCGATCAAGCCCGCACGCGAGGTGCGCGAGCCGCCAAAGCCTGCCAAGCCAGCGCCGCCGCCGCATCCCAGCCGCCACTGGGTCCAGCTGGCAACCGGAAAGGATCGCGAGGCACTCAAATTCGACTGGCGGCGGATGGCGCGCAAGGCGCCCGACCTGCTTGGCAAGCGCGCGCCCCATGTTACCCGCTGGGGCGAAGCGAACCGCCTGCTGGCCGGCCCGTTCCCGTCACCCGAGGCTGCCCGTGAAATGGTCAAGTCGCTGCGTAGCCAGGGTTTTGATAGCTTTACCTACACCAGTCCTGCTGGCGAGGAAGTAATTGAACTTAAATAGATAATCCGGATTTTCCGGATTTCTGTGCACAGGGTTTGAACAGGCGAGTGGCGTTCTCCCCAGCCGTGCTGCTTGCGCCCATTGCCTTTGTCGGCCCGGCCAAGGCAATCAGCAGCCGATGCAAGAAGCAAGTACCCCCAAATGAGGCCGCGCGAAGTGGATTACGGCGAATCGGACGATGCTGCGCCGGTCGAGATGCTGGCCGCGCTGTTCGAAGCGCGCGGCTGGCCGTTCGAGATCACCAGCGAAGACGAACTTGCGGGTGAGGTGCAAGGCAGCTGGGCCAAGTACCAGCTCAAGGCGATCTGGCGCGCCGAGGACAATGTCCTGCAGCTGCTCTGCCTGCCCGACATCCGGGTGGGCCAGGACAAGCTGCGTCAGGCCTACGAGCTTTTGGCGCTGGTCAATGAACAGATGTGGCTGGGCCATTTCGACATCTGGTCGAACGGCAATGTGCTGCTTTACCGGCACGGCGCGTTGCTCGGCAGCGAGGGGTTGCTGAGCCTCGACCAGGCGCAGGCGCTGGTCGAGATCGCAATCGACGAGTGCGACCGCTTCTATCCGGCATTCCAGTTTGTGCTGTGGGGGGACAAGAGCCCCAGGAGCGCGCTTGAGGCGGCGCTTGTCGATGCCGCGGGGGAAGCCTAAGCCTGCGCAACATTATCGAGTGCCGGGTTTCGAAAATGGCTGAATTCAGGAAATTGTTGATCGTCGGCTGCGGCAATATGGGCGGTGCGATGCTGGCCGGCTGGCTGGCTGCGGGGGTAGATCCGGCCCGTTTCGCGGTGCTCGATCCGGTCTTGCCAGCTGCGCCCGATGGCGTTGCGTTGCATCGTGATCCCGCCGAGGCAAATGGCCACGATGCCGTGCTGCTGGGCTTCAAGCCGCAGCAATTGCCGGAACTGGTGGCATCACTGCAATCGCTGACCGGCGCCGGCGTTACCGTGTTTTCGCTACTGGCGGGGATCGACCTTGCGACATTGACCAGGAGCTTTCCGGCAGCGGGCGCGCATGTGCGCGTGATGCCCAACCTCGCGGCAAGGATCGGCAAGTCGCCTGTGATTATGGCTGAGCGGGGCCTGGACGCTGCTGGCCGCGATGCGGCCCATGCGCTGTTCGACCAATTGGGTACGGCGCTGTGGCTGGATAACGAGGCGCATTTCGACCTCGTCACGGCGCTTGCGGGCAGCGGTCCCGGGTTCGTTTATCGCTTCATCGATGCGCTGGCAGGCGCTGCAGCGGAGCTGGGGCTTGAACGCGATCTGGCCGGCCGGCTGGCGCTCGCTACGGTCGAGGGGGCGGCAGCACTGGCAGCGGCAGCTGAAGTGGCGCCGGCCGATCTGGCCGATCGGGTTGCCAGCCCTGGCGGGATGACGCGCGAGGGACTGAATGTCCTTGATGCCGATAACGCGTTGAAATCACTGTTAACCATGACATTGCGCGCGACCGCTGAAAAGGGTGCGGAACTTGGCCGGGCAGCGCAGCGCAAGGGTTAATCCGTTGCAGCGAATGCAATCCGGTTTTCCTTGAATATCAGCCGCGGCATTGCGATATTACGAACACCGGCTTGTCGTCGCTCGGCGCCGGAATGGAGTTTGTAATGACTGAATTCAACGAAACCCCGCGCACGCAGCAGGGCTTCGGCTCGGTTCCCCGCACCGGCGGCGCGCTTGCCGGGGGCGTTACTTTCGACGTGGGCCTGCGCAAGCACATGCTCTCGATCTACAATTACATGACCTCGGGCGTTCTGCTGACCGGGATCGTGGCGCTGCTGTCGGCTCGCTCCGGGCTGACCATGGCGTTTGCATCGGGTCCGCTGATGTGGATCGTGGCGCTGTCGCCGCTGGCGATCGTGTTCGCGATGAGCTTCGGCGCCAACCGCTTCAGCAAGGGTACGCTCCAGGCGATGTTCTGGGTGTTCGCTACGCTGATGGGCCTGTCGCTGTCGACCATCTTCCTGGTCTTCACCGGCGGTTCGATCGCGGCGACTTTCTTCGCCACTTCAGCGGCGTTCGCGGGCCTCAGCCTGTTCGGCTACACCACCAAGAAGGACCTCAGCGGCTGGGGCAGCTTCCTGATCATGGGTGTGATCGGCCTGCTGGTCGCTTCACTGCTCAATTTCTGGCTGCAGTCGCCGGCCCTGATGTGGGCGGTGAGCTTCATCGGTGTGCTGATCTTCGCGGGCCTGACCGCTTATGACACGCAGCGGCTGAAGCGCGAATACAGCTACTATCGCGGCACCGAGTTCGCCGGCAAGGCGGTGATCCTCGGCGCGCTGAGCCTGTATCTGGACTTCATCAACATGTTCCAGTTCCTGCTCCAGTTCATGGGACAGCGCGAATAGGCGGCGCGGATAGTCGCACGTACGACTCGTTTCGACGATGCCCGGGACGCGCCAAGCGTCTCGGGCATTTTCTTTGCAGATTTTCGGGTATACTCCGTGAAAATTAACCTTCGGAGTTCAGTCTGAGTTAGGGATAGGGCGAATAAGCTCAGCCTGACTGCAGCGAGAGGGCACATCACATGGGTCGAGGAATTCTGGCGAAGACGAAGCTGGCAATGCTGGTTGGCGCGACGGCGGCACTGGCGGCATGCGGGACCACCGCGCCACCCCCGGTCCAGGTAGCAGCGGCTCCGCCCCCGCCGGTTCGCGTCGTCATCCCGCCGCGGCCGACCCCGCCGGCAGGTGCCTTTGCCACCATGGCCATTCCCCAAGTCGCCGCCAATGGTGTGCGCCAGACCGTAAACAGCGGGATCACCCCGGAACAGAAGCTGTGGAACCTGCGCTCGGCGCTCAATGTCGCCGCACTCAACTGCCTGCGGGCTGAGCACGCGGCGCTGGTCGACAATTACAAGGTCCTGCTGAAGCAGCATTCGCGCCAGCTGGCGGCGACCAACAACGCGCTGACCAAGCAATATCGCGACCGCCACGGGAGCGGCTATCGCAGCCACCAGGACGCATACATGACGCGCGTCTACAACTACTTCGCGCTGCCGCCGGTGCTGCCCGAGTTCTGCAACGCCGCGCTGCAGGTCAGCCACGAAGTGGTTCAGGTCAAGCCTGGCCAGCTGCACATCTTTGCCGAACAGGCTCTGCCGCGGATGGAAGCTGTCTACGAGAACTTCTTCCGTGCCTATGAGCAGTATCGGGTCGACCTGGCCGCCTGGGATGCGCGCTATGGCGCGGCCGGTGGGCGCACGATGGAAGCGACCTACCGCCAGGCTTCAAGCTCGGGCTCGAACTGACCCCCACCGGATCGCAGGCTTCGGCGCTGCAAATTTTCTTTGCAGCGGCCGGGCCGGTTCGCTAAGTGGCTCGCCCGGCGGGGCTTTGCCCGCCGCCAACACCTGAACGGGGCCGTAGCTCAGTTGGGAGAGCGCGTCGTTCGCAATGACGAGGTCAGCGGTTCGATCCCGCTCGGCTCCACCAGGTGAAACCAGTTCCTTCCCTGCCATCGTGCTTGATTGCTCCGCGCTGCGGGCCTATCGCAAGGCTCGTGAGGGGGAAGCGCCACATGGTGCGGATTTCTCACAAGATGCGTGCCGGTAACGGGAACGCGGTGAGGGCGGCGCAGCCCCCAATTCCGCGGCTGTCCCTGCAACTGTAAGCGGCGAGCATCCGTTTCAGGCGTCCGCTTGTGGCGGGCGCGCCCACTGGGCCCATGCGGGCCTGGGAAGGGGAAGCGGAGGCAGTGACCCGCAAGCCAGGAGACCGACCGGTGCGTGTCGCTCTTGCCAGGTTCAGGGATTGGCCCGGCGCGAAACCTTTCGTCTGAGCGACGATCATGCGGCCGGGGCCGCATCGGAGCCGCACGTGGCAGGCGCTGGCCATGTGTGGGCGCTGGCCGCCAGCAGGCGGAGATCCCGGCCGGAGTTACGCTCTGGCGCGAAAGGGAACCGAATTCACATGCGAAACTACCTACTGGCGGCAAGCGCGATCGCGCTGGCGACGCCTTCCATTCTGCTGGCTGAGACCGGGACTGGGACCCGGACCGAAGCCGAGTCCGATGCTTCCGGCGAAATCCTTGTCAGTGCCAGCCGCTCAGCCGAACCGCTTGCTCCTGATGATTACGCCGGATCGGTCTCGCTGCTGTCCGCGCAGGAACTGGCACAGCGGCAGGTGCGCGAAATTGCCGATGTGCTGCGCGATGTGCCGGGTGTGGCAGTGAGCACAGTAGCCGGGCAGACCCAATTGCGGCTGCGCGGCAGCGAAGCCAATCATGTGCTGGTGCTGGTCGACGGGATCGAGGTGTCCGATCCCTTTGCTGGCGAATTCGAGATCGGGACGCTGCAGGCCGAACCGGGCGCCAACATCGAAGTGCTGCGCGGGCCGCAGAGCGCGCTCTACGGTTCCGACGCAATCGGCGGGGTCATTGCCTATCGCAGCGCAACCGGGCGCGAATTGCCCGGTATCTCGGCACGGGCCGAGGCGGGCAGTTTCGGCACCCTCAATGCCGCTGCGCGGGCTGGTTTTGCGGGTGAGCGGCATGAGCTGGCGCTGGGCGCGACGCTGGTTTCGACTGACGGGCGGCCCAATGCACGCGGCGGCACGCGCGACATCGGCCGTGACGGGATGACGCTTTCCGCGACCGGATCGTTCGACCCGCGATCTGGCGTTCGGCTGCGCTTTGCGGGCCGGTTCGTGCAAAACGAGGGGCAGTTCAACGACCAGGATTTCGACCCGACCAGCCCCACCTTCGGGCTGGTGGTGGATTCTCCCGGCACAAGCTTCGAGCAACAGGCAGTCTATGCACTCGCCGGTTTGAATGTGGCGACGCTGGGCGGGCGCTGGACGCATGATTTCTCTGGCCAGATCGCCGATATTGCGCGCGACAGCTTCGATGCCTTTGGCCGCAGCTTCGGGCACGAAGGGCAGCGGCTCAAGGCATCCTACGTCTCATCGCTCGCGTTCGATGGCCCGGCCTTTGCCCACAATCTGACTTTCGCCGCCGACCTCGAGCGCGAGACCTTCCGCAACACCGATCCGTTCGGGATCGCCTTCACCGGCAAGCGCAGCGCGCGCAACATTGGCGTGGCGGGCGAATATCGCCTGTCGAGCGAGCTGTTCGATGCCTCTGCCGCGGTCCGTCACGATCTCAGCAACCGTTTTGCCGATGCCACCACTTTCCGGCTCGCGGGTGCGATCAAGGCAGGAGAGGGCACCAGGTTGCATGCAGCCTATGGCACTGGGATCAAGAACCCCGGCTTCTACGAGCTCTTCGGATTCATTGACGGGCGCTTCATCGGCAATGCGGACCTAAAGCCAGAGAAGTCGAGCGGCTGGGAAGCGGGAATCACCCAGACACTGGCGGGCGAAGCGCTGAAGCTTTCGGCAACCTGGTTCGACAGCGAGCTGGAAGGCGAGATATTCACCAGCTTCCCGCCGCCCGATTTTGTCGCGACCCCTACCAACCGCACCACAGTGTCGAAGCAGCGTGGGCTGGAACTGAGCGCGCAGGCCAAGCTTGGCCCGCAGGTTTCGCTAGATGCTGCCTACAGCTGGCTTGATGCCGAGGAAAACGGGGTCGAGGAAGTACGCCGCCCGGGCAATATCGCATCGGCGGCGCTGACCTGGACTGCGCCGGACGATGCGGCATCGGCTACGCTGATTGTGCGGCATAATGGCGCAGCGGTTGATCTCGCTTTCACCGATCCCAGTTTCGTGCCGGTGCGCGCGCGGCTTGACAGTTACACGCTGGTCAATCTCGCGGCCGAGGCACGACTTGATGACCGGCTCGAAGCTTTCGGCCGGGTCGATAACCTGCTGGGCGAGACCTACGAACAGGTGTTCAGTTTCGTCTCGCGCGGGCGCTCGATAGTGGCGGGCCTGCGCGTCACGCTCTGACGTGCTGGCCACTGGCGCGCCAAAACACTCGCCAAATCACGGGGAAATGCATAGGGGAACCCCATGCATTTCCTCGACCAGGCCAAGATCTATCTCAAATCGGGCGCGGGCGGCCCCGGCGCCGTCAGTTTCCGGCGCGAGAAATACATCGAATACGGTGGGCCTGACGGCGGTGACGGCGGGCGCGGCGGGGATATCGTCATCGAAGCCGTGGCCGGGCTCAACACGCTGATTGATTTTCGCTATACGCAGCACTTCAAGGCGCCGCGCGGCGGCCACGGCATGGGCAAGGACCGCACCGGCGCCAGCGCCAAGCCGCTGGTGATCAAGGTGCCGGTCGGCACCCAGATTATCTCTGACGATGATCGCGAAACGGTTTTGGCCGACCTTACCGAAGTTGGCCAGCGCATCACCTTGCTCGAAGGCGGGCTCGGTGGGCGCGGCAATGCCAGCTACAAGACCGCGACCAACCGGGCCCCCCGCCAGCACCAGCCAGGCTTGCCGGGTGAGGAGATGTGGGTGTGGCTGCGCCTGAAGCTGCTGGCCGATGTCGGGCTGGTCGGCCTGCCCAATGCCGGCAAATCGACCTTCATCAACCAGGTTTCCAATGCCAAGGCCAAGGTGGGCGACTATGCCTTCACCACCTTGGTGCCCAAGTTGGGGGTGGTGCGCCACAAAGGCCGCGAATTCGTGCTGGCGGATATTCCCGGATTGATCGAGGGCGCGGCTGAAGGCGCTGGCATAGGTGACCGCTTCCTCGGCCATATCGAGCGCTGCCGTGTGCTGATCCACCTGATCGACATTTCCGGCACGGGCGATCAGGACCCTGCCGAAGCGATGCGCATCGTCGAAGACGAGCTGGCTGCCTATGGCGCGGGGCTGGACGAGAAGCCGCGCCTGGTCGCGCTCAACAAGATTGACCTTGCCGACCGTGAACTGGCCGAAGGCTTCGTATCGGAGCTGAAGGCGGCCGGCGCGGCCGAGGTCTTCCCCATCTCGGGAGCGACCGGGGAAGGGGTAGAAGCCCTGCTCGACGCAGTGCTGGGTTACCTGCCCGATCGCACCGCCACCGAAACCCACGGCGCGGAGGTGGAGCAGGTCGATGAGGAGGAGGGCGGCGCATGGTCGCCGCTGTGACGCGGTGACCGCGGCAATCGGGCTGCGCGATCTGGCGAAATGTCGCCGGATCGTGATCAAGGTCGGCTCGTCGCTGCTGGTGGAAGCCGGGGCACCACGATCGGCCTGGCTGGCATCGCTCGCGCGCGACATAGCGGAACTGCGCAGCAAAGGCCCCGAGATCATCATCGTCAGCTCCGGCGCGATCGCGCTGGGGGCGGCCAGGCTGGGACTGGCGCGGGGCGGCCGCTCGAGCCTTGCGGATGCGCAGGCTGCCGCCTCGGTGGGCCAGATCGCCCTGGCCGGTCTGTGGTCCTCCAGCCTCAACGAGCATGGCATCACCGCTGCGCAGTTGCTGCTGACGCTGGAGGATCTCGAGGATCGCCGGCGATATCTCAATGCCTCGGCCACGCTGGCGCGGCTGCTCGAAGCGGGCGCAGTGCCGGTCGTGAACGAAAACGACAGTGTGGCGACCGAGGAAATCCGCTTTGGCGACAACGACCGGCTGGCCGCGCGCGTCGCTCAGGCCGCGGCGGCGGACATGGTGTTGCTGCTAAGCGATGTCGACGGCCTGTATGATCACAATCCGCGCGAGCCCGGTGCGCGGCTGATAGAGCAGGTGGAGGGCATCACGCCCGATGTCATGGCCATGGCGAGTGCCGAATCCTCGTCCGGGCTCGGCTCGGGCGGCATGGTCTCGAAGCTCCAGGCGGCACAGATCGCCGAGCGCGCGGGGATTGCCCTGGCGATCATCAACGGCACGTGTGAGCATCCGGTCGCAAATTCCATTGCCAGCGGGCGGGGCACGTTGTTTCTCCCGCAACGTAGCGATGGCGCGCGCAAGGCCTGGCTCGGCGGGCGGCTGGCGGCGGCCGGCACCCTGCGGGTCGACGAGGGCTGCGCTCGCGCGCTCAAGGGCGGCGCCAGCCTCCTGGCTCCTGGGATCGTGGGCATTTCGGGCACCTTCCGGCGCGGCGATCTCGTCAAGATCGTGACCTTGCGCGGGGAGGAGCTGGCACAGGGTCTGGCTGAATACGATGCCCCCGAAGTGCAGGCGATTGCCGGCAAACGCGCCGAGGACCAGGCCGAGCGACTGGGCTATGCCCCGCGCGCCGCGGTGGTCCACCGCGACCACCTGGTGCTGCTATGAGCGGCGAAGCCCCGCTGGCGCTGACCGGTGGCTCGGGTTTCGTGGGCCAGGCCGTGCTTGATGTGCTGGCCGACCGAAATCTCCCTGCAGGCGCACTGGTGCGCCGGGTGACCGAGCATGGCCACAGCCGCGTCGAATGGATCAATGGCGATCTTGGCAACAAGCGCGCGCTTGACCATCTCGTTGCCGGTGCGCGCGCGGTGGTCCATGTCGCGGGGCTCACCAACACGCCCGATCCAGCCGAGTTCCAAGCCGCCAATGTCACCGGAACCGCGCAGCTGATTGCTGCCGCGCGGCAGGCAGGCACGAAGCGGTTCATTTTTGTTTCCTCGCTCTCGGCGCGTGAGCCCCAGCTTTCGGCCTATGGCGCGTCAAAGGCGGACGCAGAGAAGCTGGTCGAGGACAGCGGCCTCGATTGGACCATAGTGCGCCCGCCGGCCGTTTATGGCCCGCGCGATCGTGACATGTTCGAGCTGTTCCGCACTGCCGGCTTCGGCTTTGTGCCGCTGCCCCCGGGCGGGGCGACCTCAATCATTCACGCCCACGATCTGGCACGATTGCTTGTCGATCTGGTCGATGCGCAGCCCGCGCTGGTACGTCGCCGCACGTTCGAGCCCGACGATGGGCGGGAAGGCGGCTGGAGCCACAAGGAACTCGCAGACGCGATCGGGCAGGCGATGGGCAAGCGGGTATATGCGCCGCATTTGCCGCGCGGGGTGCTGCAAGGCGCTGCGGCGGTTGACCGCCTGCTGCGCGGCGCTGGCGCGAAGCTGACCCGCGACAGGGTCGGCTATATGTGCCATCCCAACTGGGTTGCGCGATCAGACCGCAAGGTGCCCGACACGGTGTGGCAGCCCAGGATTGGCGGCGAGGCGGGGCTGAAGGCGACCGCCGAATGGTATCGCAGCCAGGGTTGGCTCTGACTCCTCCGACAATTTGGCGGTCTTCTCGGTTTCTCATATTCTGGAGGCGGGATCGCGAGTCGTGCGGGCGATGAAGCTTGCCCATCCATTCAGGACGAGGGGGAATTTATGAAGAAAATCATCATTGTAAGCGCGCTGGCACTAGTCGCCGGATGTTCGCAACCTGAGGGGCCAGCAGCCGAAGCCGAGGCCAACGAGAAAGTGGCGGAGGCCGCGCCGGGCAATATCGCTGCGGATGGTGGTCCTAGCGTTGGGAGCTACAAGATCACTCATCCCGATGGTACGGTCTATACCGAGGAGTTACGCGCCGACGGAACCTACACGTCGACCGCTTCGACCGGCGAGGTCGAATCTGGAAAGTGGGTCCAGAAGTCACCTGAACTCTATTGCACCACGGTTGACCAAGAAGGTGCAACTGAGCGTTGCAGCAACGAGAAGGTTGACGCCAATGGCGTCTGGACCTCAACCGATCCCGAAGGTGAAACCGTGACGGTCGAGCGCGTCGAGGCCTGAGGGAGGCTTAGTTTGGCCTTGCCACTCCGGTGTCGCCGACGATGCAGCTAGAGGAAAGGTTCGTAGCCCGGGGGTAGCTCACCGTCCTCGGTCAGCGGCGTGTGGATGCCGCATTCGGTCTTGTCCCAGCCCTTCCAGCGTCCCGAGCGCGGGTCTTCGCCGGGCTCGACCTTGTGGGTGCATGGGCTGCAGCCGATCGAGGGAAAGCCGCGCGCGACCAGCGGGTGGCGCGGCAGGTCGTACTGGATGAAGTAACCCTCGATCTGGCTCGCATCCCAGTCGATCAGCGGATTGATCTTGAGCCGCCCTTGCGCGTCCGACTTGTCGATTTCAAAGCGCGGCAGATTGGCGCGGGTCGAGGACTGGAAGGCCTTGCGCCCGGTGAAGCTGGCGTCGAAGCCGGCGAGCGCCTTGGCGAGTGGCTTCACCTTGCGGATCTCGCAGCACCCGTCTGGGTCGTAGGACCAGCGCAGGCCGGTTTCGTCGCGGGCGGCGAGTTCGGCCGCATCTGGCTCGAGGTTGACGAGATTTGTCAGCCCCAGCCGAGTGACCAACTCGTCGCGATAGGCCAGTGTCTCGGGGAAATGCTTGCCGGTTTCGAGAAACAGCACCGGAATGTCCGGTTCGATGCTGGCAATGAGATGCAGCAGCACGGCGCTTTCCGCGCCGAAGCTCGAAACCACGGCGAGGTCGCCCGCCAGCCCGTCGCGAAGCACGGCCTCAAGCATTTCCTCGGTCGAAGAGCCGCGAAACATGCGGTTGAGCCGCAAGGCATCATGATCGCTGAAGCGCGGGCCAGTGTCGATCCGGTCGACCGCGCGCAGGCCCACAACCGGCTTATTCATGGCGCAGGTCCGGGATCGTGCGGACACGGTCGGCCGCGTGCTGGTAGACATTGTCCCAGCGCGCAAAGGCGGCGGCGGCGTCGGCCTCATCAAGCCGGTAATCCGGCGCAAAGGCATCGAAGCCGCAGCGACGCAGGAACGCCAGCTGATCGATCAGCACATCGCCCACGGCGCGCAGTTCGCCCGTGTAGCCGGCCTCACGCAGGATCCGCGCCGAGGAATAGCCACGACCTTCGCCAAAAGCCGGGAAATTCACTTCGACAAGCTGCAGGCGATCGAGATGCGGCAGGAGCGCCCGGGCATCGTCGCCCGGCTCGATTCGCACCGCACTGGCGTTCGACTGGTCGAGGAAACTGTCGACCGTGACGGTGCCGTGATCGACCGGTTCGTCGTCGCGGAAACGGAACTGTACCTCGTCGGGGCTGGTGCCGCCGACGCCAATGTCCACTGCATCAGCCATAGAGCGCCTCCTTGAACGGCTCCATCCCGATCCGGCGATAGGTATCGAGGAAGCGTTCGCCTTCGCTGCGTTCGCGCAGATAGACGTCGGTCACGGTTTCGACCGCGTCGACGATACCCGCCTCGTCGAAGCCGGGGCCGGTGATCTTCGCAAGCGAGGTATCCGCCGCCTCGCTGCCGCCGAGCAGCAGCTGGTAATTCTCGACGCCTTTCTTGTCGACGCCAAGGATCCCGATATGGCCCGCGTGGTGGTGGCCACAGGCATTGATGCAGCCCGAGATCTTGAGCTTGAGCTCGCCCAACGCAGCGGTCTTGCCGGTGCTGGCAAAGCGCTGCGAAATTTTTTGGGCCACCGGGATCGAGCGCGCGTTGGCCAGGCTGCAATAATCCAGCCCCGGGCACGCAATGATGTCCTCGATCGTGTCGAGATTGGGATTGGCGAGGCCCGCTGCATCAAGCCGGGTCCACAGCGCATGCAGATCGGCAATCCGCACATGCGGCAGCACGATGTTCTGCGTGTGGGTCACCCGGCATTCGTCAAAGCTGTAAGCTTTCGCCAGTTCGGCCATCTCATGCATCTGTGCGGTCGAGGCATCGCCCGGAATGCCGCCCACCGGCTTGAGGCTGATCACCGCCGATACATAGCCCGGCGCCTTGTGCGGGTGCGTATTGCGATCGACCCACAGCGCGAATTCGGGATCTGAGCGGTCCACTTCGGTCGGCAACCCGGTCTCGAAGGCGGGGTCTGCGAAATAGGCCTTGATCCGTTCGAGTTCGGCCAGCGGCGGCTCGATTTCAAGGCTCAGCAGGTGATTGAATTCCTCTTCGACCTGGCGGGCATACTCTTCCGCGCCCAGCTCGTGGACGAGGATCTTGATCCGCGCCTTGTACTTGTTGTCGCGCCGGCCATAGCGATTGTAGACCCGCATGCAGGCTTCGGCATAGGTGATGATCTGGTCGAGCGGCACGAACTCGCGGATGCAGGGCGCCACCATCGGCGTGCGACCCATCCCGCCGCCCACGTAATAGGCCGCGCCAAGTTCGCCGTTCCGCTCGACGATCTGGATGCCGATGTCATGCAGCTTCATCGCCGCGCGATCAGTATCGCTGGCAATCACCGCCACTTTGAACTTGCGTGGCAGGAAGCTGAATTCGGGGTGGAAGCTCGACCATTGCCGCAGAAGTTCGGCATAGGGCCGCGGGTCGACCAGTTCGTCGGCAGCCGCCCCCGCAAAGTGATCCGAGCTGATATTGCGGATGCAGTTGCCGCTGGTCTGGATCGCGTGCATCTCGACGCTGGCGAGATCGGCCAGCAGGTCGGGCGCCTCTTCCAGCTTGATCCAGTTGTACTGGATATTCTGGCGGGTGGTGAAATGGCCGTAGCCGCGATCATAGCGTTCGGCGATCTGGGCCAACATGTGCATCTGGCGCGAGCTCAGCGTGCCATAGGGAATGGCCACCCGCAGCATATAGGCATGCAATTGCAGGTAGAGGCCGTTCATCAGCCGCAAAGGGCGGAACTGTTCCTCGCTCAGTCGGCCATCGAGCCGCCGCTGGGTCTGGTCGCGGAATTCGGCGACCCTGGTATCGACCATGGCCTGGTCGTATTGGTCATACTGGTACATGTCAGATCACCCAGTTGCCGATTTCGGGATCGGCCGGCTTGAGGGTCAGGTCAGGGCGAACGGTCGGGCCAAGTGCCCGCACACGATCCTTGATGTGCGCGGGGCGTACGCCGTTATCATCGCGGGTCGCTTCGATCGCATAGGCGGAGTTGACCCGCCGTGCCGCTTGCTCGCGGGCGATGATTTCCTCGGTGCGATCGCCCACGTCGACTGCCTGTTCGACATGGAGCGACCAGGCGGTGCCGTCCCACCACACCACAGCGCCGGATTTGAGATCATTACCGGTCAGGATGATCATTGCGCCGCCTCCTGTGCGATCTGTGCGACAGCGATGTCCTCTCGCGCGGTGACTTCTCCGATGACAATCAGCGCTGGGCTCTTGACCCGTTCGCGTGCGACCAGTTGGGGCAGACCCGCCAGCAGCCCGCGCAGGACGCGCATTTCGGGCCGCGCAGCGTTCTCTATCACCGCCACGGGCATATCGGGGGCGAGACCGTCGGCCATCAGCTTCTCTGCGATCTGCGGTGCCGTCTTGATGCCCATGTAGATCACCAGCGTGCGGCCCTTACCGGCAAGTCCGGACCAATCCTGTTCCGTCAGACCCTTGCACTGGCCTGCCACGAAACTGACGATGCTCGAAGCGTCGCGATGGGTCAGCGCGATCTGCGCGGCAGCTGCGGCGCCATTGGCGGCACTGATGCCGGGCACGATCTCAACCGGCACGCCGGCCGCGCGGGCCGCTTCGGCCTCTTCACCGCCGCGCCCGAAGATGAGCGGATCGCCGCCCTTGAGCCGCACCACATCGCGGCCTGCCAGCGCCTCGCGCACCAGCAGCGCGTTGATGTCGTCCTGCGGGAGCGTGTGCTGCGAGCGGCGCTTGGCCACAGAAACGAAGCGCGCATCGCGCCGTGCCAGCGCGAAGATTGCCGGATCAACCAGGCCGTCATGGACGATCAGCTGCGCGCTGCCGATCAGCCTTGCGGCGCGAAGTGTCAGCAGGTCGGGATCACCCGGGCCTGCGCCAACGAGATAGATGGTGCCAGTGTTTGCCATGGCGCCGAAATGGCCAATCGCATGGCAAGCCGCCAGCGAGAATGGATTTCGGACCGCGTAGCAAAGCTATGCCGGGCCCAGTCGGGCACCGGCGTGTGCGAACACCCTGTGCGGGAGCTAGGCTGCAGCGAAGGCGCTGAGGCCTTGCGCGAGATCGGCGATCAGATCCGCCGGATCCTCCAGCCCGATCGACAGCCTGACGCCAAGCCGGTCAGCCCCGGAGCAGCCAGCCGGCGGCCAGGCGCTGGCGCTGCGGATCGGTGCCGGATCGAACGGAATCACCAGGCTTTCGAACCCGCCCCAGCTATAGCCGATGCCGAACAGTTCGAGCGCGTCGATCAGCCGTGCACGGGCCGCTTCGTCGCCGCCCTTCAGCACGAAGCTGAACAGGCCGCAGGCACCCGTGAAATCGCGTTGCCAAAGTGCATGGCCGGCATCGCCCGGCAGCATCGGGCAAAGTACCTGCGCCACTTCGGGCCGGCCTTGCAGCCATTCTGCGATCTCCAGCGCGCTGGCGCTCGATTTCTCCAGGCGCACACCCATGGTTCGCAGTCCGCGCAGTGCCAGCGAGGCATCGTCGGGCGAAACCACCTGCCCAAGCTGCTGTGCGGTGAGCCGCAAGGCGCGATACCAGCGTTCGCCCGCGCTGGCCGATCCCATCATCAGGTCGGAATGGCCGCCGACATGCTTGGTCAGGCTCATCACGCTGATGTCGCAGCCATGCGCCAAGGCTGGAAAACCGAGCGGAGTGGCCCAGGTATTATCGACCAGGCTTACAGCGTCCCGTTCGCGCGCGATCGCCGCCAGTGCCGGCACATCGCAGATTTCCATCGTCAGGCTGCCCGGGCTTTCCAGCCACACCGCGCGGGTCCTCTCGCAGAAGGCCGCGCGATAGGCCGCAAGATCGCACGGATCGAAGAAGCGGTGCTCGATACCCCAACGTTCGAGCAGGCCGCGCGCGATATTGCGGCTTGGCTCGTAGGAATTGTCGCTCATCAGCAGCACATCGCCCGGCCGCAGCACCGCCATCAGCGCGCCGGCAATCGCCGCTACCCCGCTGGGATAGAGCACTGTGCCATGCGCGCCGGGTTCAAGCACGGTCAGCGCATCGGCCAGCGCCCATTGCGTCGGCGCACCTCGCCGCCCGTAATAGAACTGCCCGTCCGCGTTGCTGCCCGATGCGCCCTTGCGCTCGCCTTCGCTAGAATAGAGATGCGTGCTGGCGCGCCACACCGGTGGATTGACCACCGGCCCGGTCCATTCCGGCCGGCGGCCCGCCTCGACCAGCCGAGTGGCGGGTTTGCGCGGAGGCTGTTCTCCGCTCACAGCGACACCGTGGCCTTGGGCGTGGTGGGGTCGCTGCCCCAGTCGAGCCAGCTGCCGTCATAGAGCGCGGTATCGTCTCGCCCGGTCAGATGCAGCGCGAACAGCAGCACGCAGGCGGTTACGCCGCTGCCGCAGGTGGTCACCACCGGGCGGTCACCATCGATCCCGGCATCGGCCAGCGCCACACGCAGTTCGTCGGGTGCCTTGAAGGTCCCGTCGGCGCGGAACAGCGTCATGAAGGGAAGGTTGCACGATCCCGGAATATGCCCGGTCGGCTGGCCGTGAACTGCGTCGAGCGTGGTCCCGGTGAAGCGACCGGCGTCGCGCGCATCGAGCACCTGCTCGGCGCAGCTGTCGATATTGGCCAGCATGTCGGCTTTGAAGCGGATCCGCGACGGCGCCGGTAGCGAAAAGGACGGCGCGCGCTGCACTTCGGGTTTGCCGCTCTCAAGCGGACGACCTTCCCCCTTCCACTTGCCCAGCCCGCCATCGAGTATCGCGACATTGGTGATCCCGTGGGCGCGGCACAGGAACCAGGCGCGGGCCGCGGTCTTTACCGCCGAATCGTCATAGAAGACGATCCTCGACGAAGGGGACGCACCGCAGCGCGCCAGTTCCATCGCCAGCTGTTCGGGGCGCGGCAGCGCCTGGGGCACATCCGAAGTCTCGTCGACCAAGACAGCGAGGTCGAAGAAGCGCGCGCCCGGAATATGGCTTTCGGCATATTCGGCTGCGGCGTCGCGGCCGGAAGCAGGCAGGTGACGCGAGGCGTCGAGCACCACGAGATCGGCGGATCCAAGCTCTGCAGCGAGCCATTCGGCTGAAACGAGACTGTCCATGGCACCAAGGACTAGCGAGGCATCGCCTGAACGTCGAGAGGGTGCTCAGGCGGTTGCGCCCGAGAGCTCTCGCGCCCGTGCGTTTTCATAGCTGCCCGGCGGGCCGGACAGCGGAAGCGGA
>JBMSNZ010000014.1:0-30381 GCA_049421965.1 Erythrobacter sp. | reverse complement strand
CGAGGATGCCGGAGCCGATATCCCGGTGCTCGCGGCAGGCGGGATCATGAACGGCAAGCAGATGGCAGGCATGATGGCGATGGGCGCAGCGGGCGTGTGGTGCGGCAGCGTGTGGCTCGCCACCACCGAAGCCGAAACGCACGAGGTCTTCCGCGAGAAGATGGTCGCCGCAACCAGCCGCGACACGATCCGCAGCAAGCATCGCACCGGCAAATACAGCCGCCAGCTGCGCAGCGGCTGGCACGCCATGTGGGACGAAGCGGGCTTGCCCGCGCTACCGATGCCGCTGATGAGCCTACTGAGCGAGCCGGTGCTGCGTGCCATCGACAAGGCCGCAGTCCACGGCAATCCGAAAGCGCGCGAACTCTGCTCCTACTGGGTCGGACAGGGCGTGGGCCTGGTGCGTGAGGTCACCTCGGCCGGCCAGGTCGTCCAGCAGTTCAAGCAGGACTTCGTGGCCGGCTACGAGAACCTCGCAGCAGCAATGGAGTAACCCGCCGCTATTCGATCACGCGGCCGCGCACCATCACCCAGTCAACCTTTTCCAGCGTGCGAATGTCCGCGAGGGGATTGCCCTTCACCGCGACGATGTCGGCCGAATAGCCTGGCGCGAGCCGGCCGATTTCCTTTTCCAAGCCCAGCACTTCGGCGGCGAAACTGGTGGCACTGGCCAGCACTTCGCGGTCGCTCATCCCGCCCTTGCGCATCAGTGCCAGTTCCTCGGCATTGCGGCCATGTTCGAACACCCCGGCATCGGTACCGAACGCGATCTTCAGACCCCATTTGCGCGCGCGCTCGATGATGGTTTCGGCATAAGCGGCAACCGCCCGCACCTTTTCTTCGACCACCGGGGTATAAACCCCCTTGCCGAGCCGGCCCTTGATGCCCTGGAACGCCATCAGCGTGGGCACCAGCACCGTGCCATTCTCGCGCATCGCCTTGGCCGCTGCCTCGTCGATATAGGTGCCATGATCAACCGTGGTGACACCCGCGCGCGCTGCCGCCTCGATCCCGCGCGCGCCATGGGCATGCGCCATCACTTTCAGCCCCAGCGATTTCGCGGTGTCGACGATGCTCTTCATTTCGGGATCGGTGAAATGCGCTTCGAGGCCGCGGCCCTGCTGGCTAAGCACCCCGCCGGTGGCAGTGATCTTGATAATGTCCGATCCGTTCTGGCTGGCCAGCCGCACCTTCTCGGCGCATTCGACCGGGCCGGTGCAGGTGAAGCCAGTGTCCAGCAGCGCGTTCACTTCGGGACGGAAGCCACTGGTATCACCATGGCCGCCAACAATAGCCAGTGGTGGCCCCGCGGCAACGATGCGCGGCCCGGGTATCTTGCCTTCGGCAGTGCCGCGCCGCAGCGAGAAGGCGGTGTGCTGCGCGCTGCCCGCCTCGCGCACTGTGGTGAAGCCGGCCAGCGCGGTAAGCCGCGCATTCTTGGCCCCCATCACCACGCCCCATTCGTCAGGCTCGGTTGCTTCCTTCCAGAAATCGCCACCAGGATCGCCCGTGAGATGCGTGTGCAGGTCGATCAGGCCGGGCAGTACGGTATGGTCGGGCAGGTGGACCATGGTCGCGCCCTCAGGCGTCGGCTGGAAACCATCGACGATGCTGACGATCCGCCCGTCGGTGACCGTGATTGTGGCCGGGCCGCTCGGCTCGCCCGCAGCGTCGCGGATTACGGAACCGGCATGGATCACCGTGGTGTCGGCCAGCGCCGGGGCAGCCAGCAAGGCCGCAGCCGCCACCATCAGACCCGAAAATGCACGCATAATTTTCTCCCTTCGGGACCCGTGATGCGCGCTATGCATTCTGGGCTCAAGCGCATTTTCGCCGATCCATCCGAATTGCCATTCCGCGCATAGCCGCTATCAGGCGCGCAACAGACAAACACGAGAGGGAAATAATCGCATGAACCGCTTGGCACTTACCGCCGCAATGCTTGCCACTTCTGTCTCGATCCCGGCCGTTGCCCTGGCCCGCCCGATGACTCCGGAAGATGTCGCACGGATCCAGTCGGTCGGCGCGCTGGCTGTGTCGCCCGATGGCACACGGATCGCCTTCACCACATCAAGCTCACCCGATGTGACCAAGGGCGAAGACAATGGCAGCCCCAAGCAGGAACTCAAGCTGACCACCGCGCCTGACGCGGCGCGGGCCTATCTGCCGAAGGAGATCAGCCCCGCTACCGTGCGTTTCTCGCCCGATGGCCGCACCATCAGCTTCATCTGGGGCAAGGGCGAGGAAGATCGCGCGGTGTGGGGCGTGCCGGTTGATGGCGGCGCCTATCGCAAGCTGGCCGCGATCAAGGGAACCGATGTCGAATCCTATGCCTGGGCGCCCGACGGCACAGTGCTGTACCTCCTCGCCGGCGGGGCGGAAGACGAACAGCGCAGCGCACAGCTCAAGGGCGGCTTCAACGCCGTGGTCTATGAAGAAGAGCTCGAGCTCAACCGGCTGTTTGCGGCCAAGGTGGGCGCGGATATCGATGCTGCACCGCGCGAGATCCCGGTGCCCGGCTATGTCAGCGCGATCCATGTCGCGGCGGACGGCCGCACCGGTGTGGTGCTCAGTGCCCCGTCGCCGCTGGTTGACGATAGCTACACCTCGAACCGGATCCACGTGATCGACCTTGCGACCGGGGCGGTACGCGCGGTGGTGAAAACGCCGGGCAAGCTGGGTGATGTCGAAATCTCGCCCGATGGGAAGCAGATTGCGCTGATTGCCGCGATCGACGCGAATGATCCGGCGGAAACCACGCTGCATCTGGCGGATATGGCGACCGGCGCGTTTCGTGCGCTCAACGCCGGCGCGCCCGAAGCGACCATGGATGCCGAATGGCTGCCCGACGGGCGACTGGCCAGCGTGGTGCATGTCGGCGCGCAGAGCCGCCTGCGCGTCTACAAGCCCAATGGCAGCCTTGACCACGAACACGATCCGGGCGCCCTGATCCTAACCCGTGTCGAGGCGGCAGGCGGCAAGATCGCGGTGACCGCCGACAGCCCGGCCCATCCGACCGAACTGTTCGTATTGAAGAACGGTGCGTTCCAGCGCTGGACCAACCACAACCCGTGGCTGAGCGAGATCAGCTTCGGCAAGCAGCGCACCATCACCTATACCGCGCGTGACGGCCAGAAGATCGAAGGCGTGCTGATCGAGCCGGTAGGCGGCGTGCCAAACGGCGGCGCACCGACCATCTTCGAGGTGCATGGCGGGCCCGAAGCGCATGAAACGAACGGCTGGACCACCGGCTATGCCTCGCCCGGCCAGGTCGCTGCCGGCCAGGGCTACACCGTTTTCCTTCCCAACTATCGCGGTTCGACCGCCTATGGCACCGCATTTTCCAAGCAGCACCAGGGCGATTACGCCGGCAAGGAATTCGACGATCTGGTCGATGGCAAGCGTGCGCTGGTGGCGCTGGGTGTGACCGATCCGGCCCGGGTGGGCGTGACCGGCGGCTCCTATGGCGGCTTCGCCACGGCGTGGAGTTCGACCTATTATTCGAGCGAGTTTGCCGCCGGTGTCATGTTCGTGGGCATTTCCAACAATGTCAGCAAGTTCGGCACCACCGACATTCCCAACGAGATGTACCTCGTCCACGAGCGCAAGTGGCCGTGGGAAGAATGGAATCGCCTGATGGAGCGCAGCCCGATCACGCATGTCGACAAGGCCGAAACGCCGCTGCTGATCATGCATGGCGAAGAGGACACGCGCGTCTCGCCAACCCAGAGCTACGAACTCTACCGCCATATCAAGACCCGCAAGCCCGGCACCCCGGTGCGGCTGGTGCTGTTCCCCGGCGAAGGGCACGGCAACCGCATGGCGGCAAGCCGCTATGACTACAATCTGCGGATGATGGAGTGGTTCGACACCTACCTCAAAACCGGCAACCGCAAGGCGGCATTGCCCGCGCCGCGCCCGACACTGGCTGAAGGCGCCAAGGGTGCGCGGCCCGAAGCCAAGGACGAAAGCGGCAGCTGAGCCGGCACTGGCAGCAATGGACAAGGAGAGGGGCCGCCACCACGCGGCCCCTTTTTTGCGCGCCGCGCGTCAGAAAACGTAGGCTACGCCAAAGATGCCGGTGAACTGGTCGGCATTGCCCCTGAGCGAGGTGAAAGGCGTGTCCGCCGCGTCGCCCAGCATGCGGCGATAGCCAACCGCGCCGCCGAAGATCAGCCCGCCGTCGCGAAAATCGCCGCTGGCGTCAAAACCCATGGCCAGCGTCATGCCGGCCCTGTGCCAGCCGCCGTCGGCATCGAATACCGGCAGGCCGCTCGCCGCCGACTGGGCGGGGGTGACCGAATAGTAATAGTCCGCGAAATCGCCATCGACATATTGCGCGCCGGCGCTGAGCGAGATCACTGCACCCCGGCCGATCGCGGAGGAATAGGAAATGCCGGGATCGATCAACAGGCCGTCGTGTGCACCTGCGACATCATGCTCGATATCGAGGCCCAACGAGATCCGGTCAAACCGTGTGGCAATGCGGTTGAACGACACGCCCAGTTGCGCGCCCACTTCAAGCGCGGTGTCGAGCTTGCCGGCGGCCTTGACCACATCGTCCCTGACGCGGCCGTTCCTGTCGCTGCGAAAGCGAAAGGTGGGGCCGGCGGAAAAGGTCACGTCACCGCGCATCCCTTCGAGCAAGTTGAGCGAGAGGCCGGCCGCGCGCGGCCTGATGCCGATCCCCTTGAAATTGGCGGCGATCACCGGAATCGCGAGCATCCGGTAGTTGTCGGAGCCGCTGTAGTCCGACGAATACACGAACCCGCCACCGATCGCGATCCAGTCACCTGCGAGGACCGATCGTTCGCGTGGACGCTCGCGCCCGGCGGCCCGGCCACCCGGCAATTCCGGTTCGGCCTTGGTTTCGACCGGAGCCTGCGCCTCCTGCGCAGCGAGCGGCGAAGCGAACAGCACGAGTGCCAGCGGCGCGCAAAGGGTGGGGAAATGCGTCACGGTGATGGCTCCTGCTCAGCTTGCCAAACGCACCGCGCGGCGTGCCGTTCCACCCGGGTTCAGCCCCCCGCCTGCCACTGGGCAATCGCATCGATCGGCCACAGCAGCATGATTACATTGAGCGTCAGGTTGTCGCGCACCACAATGGCCACCAGCACTTCCATCGCCAGCGCCAGCGCGACGGTGAGTTTGACCGGGAGGCGCAGGGCAAGGAAGAAGCCCAGGCTCATCCAGCCGAGATCCGCCATGGAATTCAGCACGCTGTCGCCCGAATAGCCCCAGTTGACCGTGACCGAACGGTAGCGGTCGATCACGAAGGGCGTGTTCTCGACAACTTCCCATGCCGCCTCCAGCGCCACCGCAAGCACCAGCCCCCACTTCGCGGAGCCCTGCCCGCCGATGCCCTGCCGCACGAACAGCAGCCACGCGAGGCCATAGAACAGCATTCCGTGGATCACATGGCTGGGCGTGTACCAATCGGAAATGTGCTGGCTGTTGCCCGACGAATTGATGTTGCCGTGCCACAGCTTGATGGTGCCGCATTCGCAGATTGGCGGGCGATCCATCAGCAGGAGGAGCGCGAGGGTCGCAAGCGCGATGCCGAGCGAGGCCAGGATCGCCGGGCGATGAGGGGCAAGCTTCGCCATGGCCTGCAAGGATGGCTCAGCCGGCCCGGGCGGGCAAGCGCCGAGGGGGAAGGCACTGGGGATATGCAGCATGGTTGCCGCGAGCGCGCACCTCCCCTAGGGCCATGGATGATGAACGGGCGCGTGGCAGATGTGGCGATCGTGGGCGGCGGGCTGGCCGGCGGGCTGATCGCGCTGGCCATCCACCGGGCCAACCCCGAGCGCCAGCTGCTCCTGATCGAGCGTGACACGGTGTTGGGCGGCAACCATCGCTGGAGCTGGTTCTCGAGCGACCTTTCGCCGGAGGGCGCGGCGCTGCTCGAACCGTTCCACCAGGTGCACTGGGACAATGGCTACGAAGTCCGTTTTCCGCGCTATCTCCGGCCGCTCAAGGCCGGTTACCGTTCGCTCGCCAGCGAGGATTTCGACGCCGCGCTGAAGCGGCTGCTGCCGCCTGAAGCGCTTCGCCTTGGCGCCGCGGGCGCAGCGCTCGACGCCGAAGGGGTGACACTGGAAAGCGGCGAGCGCATTGCCGCCCGCACGGTGATCGATTGCCGCAGTTTCGCACCATCGCCGCACCTGCTGGGCGGCTGGCAGATCTTCATGGGGCGGCATATTGCGCTGCCTGCAGCGCATGGGGTCGAACGCCCCGTGATCATGGATGCGACCGTGGCCCAGAACGCCCCTGCGGGCAATGGCAGCGCCTATCGCTTCGTCTATGTCCTGCCGCTCGCCGAACGCGAAGTGTTCATCGAGGACACCTATTACGCCGAGGCACCGCAGCTTGACCGCCAGCTGCTGTCGGGCCGGCTCGACCAGTATGCCGCGCAGCACGGCTGGGGCGACGGCGCGCCGCTGGGCCATGAAACCGGCGTGCTGCCAGTGATTACCGGCGGGGATTTTGCCGCCTATCTCGCCTCGATCCGCATACCAGGGGTTGCTGTGGCGGGCGCACGCGGCGGCTTCACCCACCCACTCACCAGCTACACCGTGCCGATCGCGGTCAACAATGCACTGGCGATTGCCGCGCGCAGCGATCTCACCGGCACGCAGCTTGCCAGTTTCTGCGAGCGCCGTGCACGCGCGCACTGGCGCAAGACCGGAATCTACCGCGGGCTTGGCCAGATGCTGTTCAAGGCAGCGGAACCCGAACGCCGTGTAGACATTTTCCAAAGGTTCTATGGCCTTCCCGAAGGGCTGATCGAACGCTTCTATGCCTGCCGCACGACGCTGCCTGACAAGGTGCGCGTCCTGATCGGCAAGCCACCCGTATCTATCGCGCGCGCAGTCCGTGCGCTGCTCGGCAAGGGCGATCCCTTGACCATGGAGAAGACGAGATGAACGCTCAGACCCCGGTTACCACGCCGCCGCTGCGGGCCCGCCAGACGATCGATCCGGCCCGTTACCAGGGGCGCAGCGCCTGCGTGATCGGATCGGGCTTTGGCGGCATGGCGCTGGCGCTCAGGCTGCAATCGGCGGGGATCGCCACCACCGTGGTCGAAGCGCGCGACAAGCCCGGCGGTCGCGCCTATTTCTGGGAGCGTAACGGCTTTATCTTTGACGGCGGGCCAACCGTGGTGACCGATCCCGATTGCCTGCGCGAACTGTGGGAACTGACCGGGCACGACATGGCGGACGATGTCGAACTGGTGCCGGTGATGCCGTTCTATCGCCTCAACTGGCCCGACGGGACCAATTTCGACTATTCGAACGACGAAGCCTCGCTCAATGCCGAGATTGCCAAGCTCGATCCCGAGGACGTGGCGGGCTATGCCCGGTTCCTCGAATATTCGGCCGGGGTGTTCGAGGAAGGCTATGTCAAGCTGGGCACAGTGCCGTTCCTCGATTTCAAGTCGATGCTCAAGGCGGCGCCGGCGCTGGTGAAGAAGCAGGCCTGGCGCAGCGTCTATGCGATGGTTTCGAGCTTCGTGAAGAACGAGAAGCTGCGCGAGGCGCTGTCGTTCCACACCCTGCTGGTGGGCGGCAATCCGATGACCACCAGCGCGATCTACGCGCTGATCCACAAGCTCGAGAAGGACGGCGGCGTGTGGTGGACGCGGGGCGGCACCAATCGCCTCATCGCCGGGATGGTGCGCCATTTCGAACGGCTCGGCGGCACCATGCGTATCGGAGATCCGGTGGTGCAGGTGCACACCATCGGCAACCGGGCGAGCGAAGTGGAAACGCTGAGCGGCTGGCGCGAGCGGTTCGATGCGGTCGCCTCCAACGCCGACATCATGCATTCCTACCGCGACCTGCTGGGCGGGTCGAAGCGCGGCCGCGACTATGCGCGGTCCTTGTCGCGCAAGCGCTTCAGCCCCGGCCTGTTCGTGGTCCATTTCGGGCTCGAGGGCACCTGGCCCGGCATCCCGCACCACATGATTCTGTTCGGGCCGCGCTATAAGGGGCTGCTCGACGACATTTATTCGCTGGGCGTGCTGCCCAAGGATTTCTCGATCTACCTGCATCACCCGACGGTGACCGATCCGGGCATGGCGCCCAAGGGCAAGAGCACCTTCTACGCGCTGGTGCCGGTGGCCCATATGGGCAAGCTGGCGGTGGACTGGGACGAGGTTGCCCCGGTGCTGGAACAGCGCATCCTCGACGAGATCGGGCGGCGGCTAATCCCCGATATCCATGACCGGATCGTGACCAAGTTCAGCTATGCTCCGAAAGACTTCGCGCAGGATCTGAGCGCACACCTCGGCAGCGCCTTTAGCCTCGAGCCCGTGCTGTGGCAGAGCGCATATCTGCGCGGCCACAACCGCGACGATGTGATCAACAATTTCTACCTGGTGGGCGCAGGCACGCATCCCGGCGCGGGCATTCCCGGCGTAGTCGGCAGCGCCAAGGCAACCGCAGGCTTGATGCTGGAGGACCTGGCACTAAAGGCGGGCGCGTGATTGCGCTTGTCCTGCCGGTGGCATTCCAGGCGGCTGCGGCAGAGCCATTCGCGCAGGTGCCACAGCCTTCGCTTGACCAGTACGGCTGGGAACTGGTGTTCGAGCAAGGCGGCGAGTTTCCTGCCGTACAATACATTGAGCCGAGCTCGATTCGTCCGGTCGCCGGGTCCGACACCCGGTTCACAGTGACCACCTCGGCCCAGTGGACAGATGACAGCGGCCAGTGGAAGGTCTCGCCCACCGGCATTATTGTCAACTGCCGCACTCGCAGCTGGACCGGCGACTGGATCAGTTCCGAAGTGGCAGGAGAACACGTCATCACCTATGTCAAAGACGAACGGTCATACGCGCCAGCCAAAGGCTCCCCGTTGGACGCGGTAATCGACAAGGTGTGTGGTTCAGAGATCAAGGCACGATGAAACGTCTCGCCGTCTATTGCGGATCGGCCTCGCCACAGGACCAGCGCTATGTCGAGCTTGCGCATGAAGTGGGCCGCACGCTCGCCCTGCGCGAGATCGGCGTGGTCTATGGCGGGGGCCGGCTGGGCCTGATGGGCGCGGTGGCGCGCGGCGCGCTGGAAGCAGGCGGCGAAGTGATCGGCGTGATCCCCGAAGCGCTGGTCAATTCCGAAGTGGCCAACCACGCCTGCACGCAGCTCATCACCGTATCGGGCATGCACGAGCGCAAGCAGCGCTTCACCGATCTTTCGGACGGTTTCGTCACCATCCCCGGCGGCGTCGGCACGATGGACGAGTTGTGGGAAGCGATGAGCTGGGCGCAGCTGGGCTATCACCAGAAGCCGGTCGGCCTGCTCAACGCTTTCGGTTTCTACGACCACCTGATCGCCTTCAACGCCACCATGGCCGAGGTCGGCTTCGTGCGGCCCGCGCACCAGGGCATCCTGATCCATTCGGAGAATCTGGGCGATCTGCTCGACAAGATGGCGACCTATGTGCCGCACACGCCGATCTTCCGCATGAAGGCAGAGGAACTTTAGGCAGCGCGATGGGACTTGCTGCCGCACAACGCGCCGCGCTGGTCGAACAGAGCCGCCGCGCGATCAAGCAGGGCTCGAAGAGCTTCTCGGCCGCCTCGCGCCTGTTTGACCGCACCACGCGAGAACGGGTGTGGATGCTCTATGCCTGGTGCCGCCGCTGCGACGATCTGACCGATGCGCAGGACATGGGCGGCGCGCTGGGCGACCAGAGCGCGATTGCCGAGCGGGTAGAGCAAATCCGCGCGCTGACCCGCGCGGCGCTGGATGGCCAGCCGACCGGCGACCCGGCCTTCGATGCCTTTGGCCAGGTGGCCGGCGAATGCGGGCTGACCATGGCCGATGCCGAAGCGGTGATCGCCGGGTTCCAGCTCGATGCGATCGACTGGCGGCCGCGCAGCGAAGCCGATCTGATGCGTTATTGCTGGCATGTCGCAGGCGCGGTGGGCGTGATGATGGCGCTGGTGATGGGGGTGCGACGCGCCGAGGCCGACACGCTCGACCGGGCGTGCGACCTTGGCCTTGCGTTCCAGCTGGCGAACATCGCGCGCGATGTGGTGGAGGATGACGCGGCCGGGCGCTGTTACCTGCCGATCGAATGGCTGGTGGAAGAGGATATCGAGCCGGGCCAGCACACCAAGCCGCACCACCGGCAGGAACTGGCCGATCTTGCGGCCCGATTGGTCGAGCGGATGGAAGTGCACGCCGCCGCCTCGCGCGTGGGCGCGGCGCGGCTGCCGTTCCGCTGCCGCTGGGCAATCCTCAGCGCGGCGCGGATCTACACCGCGATCGGGCGCGAGGTACTGGCGCGCGGCCCGGCCGCGTGGGACCGGCGGGTCTATACCTCGAAGGCGCAGAAGATCGGCCATGCGGCAATGGCCTTCGTCGAGGCGCTGGTGAACCGCCCGCGCCGCGGCGATGACGAATCCCGCTGGCGGCGCAGCGATCTTGCGGAGAACGCGGCCAGCGCGTAGCGCTTGAGCCATGATTTCCAAGCTCCTTATCGCCAATCGCGGCGAGATTGCCTGCCGCATCATCCGCACCGCACGGCGGATGGGGATCGCGACCGTGGCGGTCTATTCGGATGCCGATGCCAAGGCGCTGCATGTCCGCCAGGCGGACGAAGCGGTGCACATCGGCCCCTCGCCCGCCGCCGAGAGCTATCTCGTGGGCGAGAAGATCATCGCTGCGGCCAAGGCCACCGGCGCCGATGCGGTGCATCCGGGCTATGGCTTCCTCAGCGAGAATGCCGGCTTCGCCCGCGCGGTGATCGCCGCGGGGCTGGTGTGGGTCGGGCCCAGGCCCGAAAGCATCGAGGCGATGGGGCTCAAGGATGCGGCCAAGGCGCTGATGCGCGCAGCCGGCGTGCCGGTGACGCCGGGCTATGAGGGTGAGGACCAGTCGGTCGAGCGGCTGGCGCGCGAAGCCGATGCGATCGGCTATCCGGTGCTGATCAAGGCGGCGGCGGGCGGCGGCGGCAAGGGGATGCGCAAGGTCGACGCTGCGGCCGGGTTCGCGGCCGCGCTGGAAAGCTGCCAGCGCGAGGCCCGGGCCAGCTTCGGCGATGACCGGGTGCTGCTCGAAAAATGGATCACCTCGCCGCGCCATATCGAAGTGCAGGTGTTCGGCGATGCGCACGGCAATGTCGTGCACCTGTTCGAGCGTGACTGCTCGCTGCAGCGCCGCCACCAGAAGGTGATCGAGGAGGCCCCCGCCCCCGGCATGGACGAGGCGACCCGCGCCGACATCTGCGCCGCCGCGGTGCGCGCCGCCAAGGCGGTCGACTATGAAGGCGCAGGCACGATCGAGTTCATCGCCGATGCCAGCGCGGGCCTGCGCGCCGACCGCATCTTCTTCATGGAGATGAACACCCGGCTGCAGGTGGAGCATCCGGTTACCGAGGAGATCACCGGGGTCGATCTGGTCGAATGGCAGCTGCGCGTGGCGAGCGGGGAGCCGATCCCGCTGCGCCAGGAGGAACTCAGCATCAACGGCCATGCGATCGAAGCGCGGCTCTATGCGGAGGATCCGGCCAAAGGGTTTCTGCCGAGCACGGGGCGGCTCGATCACTTCGACCTTGGCCATGAAGGCCGGATCGAAACGGGAGTCGAGGAAGGTGACGAAATCAGCCCGAATTATGATCCCATGATCGCCAAACTCGTCGCTCATGGCGATGACCGTGAAGCGGCTCGCGAGCTTTTGTTGGATATGATCCAGTCGGCATGGGTTTTTCCGGTCAAATCGAACGCGGCGTTTCTGGCGAGTTGTCTGGAGGATGGATCTTTCATAGCGGCAGACCTCGATACCGGATTGATCGAGCGGCGAGGCGAAGCGCTGACCGTTATTGAAATTCCGAAGGAGGCGCTGGGTGCGGGCGCACTCGCCTATCTCGAGCCTCACCTCCCGACCAAGATGCTCGCTCCTTTGACTGACGACTCCGGACAGGTGGGTTGGGCACCCGTTGGCAAAGATCGCTTCAATTCAATGTTCGGTTTTCGTCTGAACGGCCCAGCAAACCGCAAGGTTCGGTTGTCAGTGGATGGATGCGCCGAAACGGTCGATCTTGAGCAGACTGGCATTCAAAGCCCCTTCCAGCGCAACTGGCGCAAGAGGGGAGTCTGGATTCAAAAAGGCGACAGTCTGTCGCACTATTTTGCCGACGAACCGCGATCAGACGCCAGCCACCACCACGCCCATGACGGCGACATCCTAGCCCCCATGCCGGGCAAGGTGATCGCGGTCGACGTGGCCGAGGGGCAGGCGGTGACTGCGGGCCAGCGGCTGCTGGTGCTCGAAGCGATGAAGATGGAGCACGCGCTCACCGCGCCGTTCGATGGCACCGTGACCGGCCTCGCCGTCAGCGCGGGCGCGCAGGTGCAGGTCGAGGCGCTGCTGTGCGTGGTGGAACCGGTGGCAGAGGACTGACCCACCTTCCCGGTCTCCCCGAGCTTGTCGAAGGGCCGCTTTTTCTTCTAGCGTCGGCCCCGGGGAAAAGGACAGGGCTTCGACAAGCCCAGCCCGAACGGAGATTGGGATGTCTTGGCAGGACGAACTTGACGAGCTGAGAAAGCGCGAAGCCCTTGCCGAAGCGATGGGCGGGCCGGACAAGGTGGCGCGCCAGCATGGTCGCGGCAAGATGGATGCGCGCGCGCGGCTGGCGGCGCTGGTTGACGAAGGCAGCTTCCGCGAGATCGGCAAGATCGCAGGCTCTGCCCGATATGACGCCCATGGCGATCTGCAAGGCGTCACGCCCGCGCCGTTCCTGTTCGGCAAGGCGCTGGTCAACGGCCGCCCGGTTGTGGCCACGGCGGACGATTTCACCATTCGCGGCGGCGCCGCCGATGCCGGGATCGCCCGCAAGATGGTGCAGGCCGAAAAGATGGCGCACGAGCTGAAGCTGCCCATGATCCGGATGATCGACGGCACCGGCGGCGGCGGCTCGGTCAAGACGCTGGAGCAGATCGGCGCGACCTATATCCCGGCAGTGCCCGGTTGGTCCGACGTGGTGAAAAACCTCGAGACCGTGCCGGTGGTGGCGCTGGCGCTGGGGCCGACGGCGGGCCTGGGCGCGGCGCGCACCGTGGCCAGCCATTATTCGATCATGGTCAAGGGCCTCAGCCAGATCTTCGCCGCCGGCCCCGCCGTGGTCGAGGGACTGGGCGAGGCATACCGTGACGGCTCCGCCAGCCACGAGGAAGCGAAGGAAAACCTCGGCGGCAGCGACATCCATACCCGCAACGGCGTGGTTGACGACGAGGTGGCGTCCGAAGCCGAAGCCTTTGCCCGGGCGCGCCATTTCCTCAGCTTCATGCCCGAACATGTCGGCCAGCTGGCGCGCCGGTCGAACTGCCTCGATCCGGTGCATCGCCGCGAGGAGGAACTGCTGAGCCTGGTGCCGCGCGATCCGAAGGCGGTCTATTCGATGCGGCGCTGCCTCGACATGGTGTTCGACACCGGCACCGTGTTCGAGATCGGCAAGATGTGGGGCCGCGCCGCGATCACCGCGCTGGCCCGGCGCGACGGCTGGCCGGTGATGGTGGTGGCAAGCGACCCCAGCTTCCTCGGCGGTTCGTGGGAAGCCAAGACCAGCGAGAAGGTCGAACGCTTCATCAGGCTGGCTGACCAGTTCCGCCTGCCGGTGGTGCATCTGGTCGACAACCCCGGCTTCATGATCGGGCGCGAAGCCGAAATGGCAGGCACGATCCGCTATGGCGTGAACGCGATGAACGCGATCTACAAGGCGAGTGTGCCGCTCGCCTCGGTGGTGCTGCGCCGTGCCTATGGCATCGCCGGCAGCGCGATGAGCAATGCCGAGACCTACCAGTACCGTTTCTGCTGGCCGAGCGGCGACTGGGGCTCGCTGCCGATCGCCGGCGGGCTCGAGGTTGCCTACAAGTCCGAGATTGAGGCGGCCGAAGACCCCGAGGCAATGCTGGCGGAAATCCGCGCGCGGCTGAGCAAGGTGACCTCACCTTTCCGCAGCGCCGAACGCTTCAATGTCGAGGATATCATCGACCCGCGCGACACCCGCCCGCTGCTGTGCGAATTTGCCGGGCTGGCCTGGCGCAAGCTGGGGGGGTGAAGGCTAGCCCGGCCCGAAGGGCCGCAAGGGCGACCGCCCGCCCGCAGCGACGCGGCCGTCAGGCCGTGAGAGCGAGGAAAGCCAAGCGAGCGGACGCGAACGCCGGCGCTTAAGGCTAAACAAATCAATGCCGCATGATATCGTGCAGCAGCATGTATTTGCGGGCCTCGCCGGGGCGGCGGAACAGCTTGCCGCGCTCGCTGTAGAGCACCAGTGCGAGCGCGAGCAACGCCGAGATCGTCATCGCCATCCCCAAGGGGAAGGCAGTGCCGTCATAGGCCTGGCCGATCGCTGCACCCAGCACCGCGCCCGTCACCATCCGCACGCTCGTCTGCGCCGAGGAAGCAGCACCTGCGATGTGCTGGAACGGCTGCATCGCGATCGAGGAAAAGTTCGCCCCGACAAAGCCCAGCATGGTCATGTTGAGCGCCAGCAGCGGGACGAATTCCCACAGCGTCTGCCCCCCGCGCCCGGCGGAGAGCATCTGCAGCACGCTGACGACCAGGAAGCCGATCAGCGCCGAATGGCTGACCCGGCGCGCACCGAACCGCTCGACGATGCGCGAATTGGTGAAGCTCGCCACCACCATGCCGATGATCGACGCGCCGAAGATCAGCGCGAAGTAATCGCCCGCGCCAAAGCTTTCCGCGATCAGCTGCTGGCTGGAATTGAGGAAGCCGAACAGCGATCCGAACACCAGCGCGCTGCCCACGACATAGCCGATCGCCACCCGGTTCGAGAGCGATTCACCCATGTTCTTGAGGATCGTGAGCGGGTCGAGCTGCTGCACATTCTCTTCGGTCAGCGATTCGGGCAGGCGCCACCAGGTCCACACGCCGACCAGCACGCCCATCAGCGCCATGCCGCCGAAGATCCAGCGCCAGTCCGCCACCAGCAGTATGGCCTGGCCCGCTGCCGGCGCAAAGATCGGCACCGCGAGGAAGATCATGATGATGAGGCTCATCATCCGCGCCATCCGGTCGCCGCCCACGCGGTCGCGCACGATCGCGGTGGGCACCACGCTGAGGCCGGCGCAGGCGATGCCCTGAACCAGGCGCAGCACCAGCAGCGTCTCGAAATCGGTAACCAGAGCGCATGCCAGCGACAGCACCACATAAGCGGCAAGGCCGGCAAACAGCACCGGGCGGCGGCCGAACCGGTCGGCAAAGGCGCCAGGGAAGAACGCGCCGATTCCCGAGCCGAGGAAATAGGCGCTGATCACATACTGCCGGTCATTCCCGGCTGCGCCCAGTTCATCCGCCATCAGACCCAGCGCAGGCAGCATCGAATCGATGCCGAAGGCCTGCAGGCTCATCAGCGACGCCATCAGCACGATGAGTTCGCGCTCGCCGAACTGGCGGGTAGAGGCGGAAGCGGTAGCCATGGCAACGTCCTTGGGCGCAGATGCCCGGCAAGGGAAGCAACAATTTTGCAGGTGCGAAACAAGCACCCCTTTAGTCGGCAGGTTCCGCCGCGCGGCGAATGGCGCTAGCCTTCACCCATGTCTGCGCCGCCACCCGATCCTGACAGCGAGCTTGAGGCGCGCGGCCTGCGCAAGATCATCCATGTCGACATGGACGCCTTCTTCGCCAGCGTCGAGCAGCGCGACAATCCGGAACTGCGCGGCAAGCCCGTGGCAGTGGGTGGCGCGGGCGGGCGCGGCGTGGTGGCCGCCGCGAGCTATGAAGCGCGCAAATTCGGCGTACGCAGTGCCATGCCGTCGGTCACGGCGCGGAGGCTGTGCCCCGATCTGATCTTCGTGCGGCACCGCTTCGAGGCCTACAAGGAAGCCTCGCGCCAGATCCGCGCGATCTTCCTGCGCTACACGCCGCATGTCGAACCGCTCAGCCTTGATGAGGCCTATCTCGACGTCACGGACGACCTGCTGGGGAACGGTTCGGCCACTCGCATCGCCGAGCTGATCCGGCAGGAGATTCACGAGAAGACGCGGCTCACCGCCAGCGCCGGGGTGAGCTACAACAAGTTCCTGGCCAAGCTGGCCAGCGACCAGAACAAGCCCGACGGGATGTGCGTGATCCGCCCCGGCGAAGGCGCGGCATTTGTCGCCGGACTGCCGGTGCGCCGTTTCCACGGGGTCGGGCCGCGCGGCGCCGAAAAGATGGCAAAGCTGGGGATCGCGACCGGCGCCGACCTCGCCGCACGCGACATCACCTTCCTGCGCCAGCATTTCGGCAGCCAGGCCGACTACCTCTATCGCGCAGCGCGGGGGATCGACCTGAGGCCGGTGCGCGCGCATCGCGAGCGCAAGTCGGTCGGCGGCGAACGCACCTTCAGTGAAGACATTTCATCCGGCCCGGCGCTGCGCGAGACGCTGGATGGCATCGTCGAGATCGTGTGGGATTCGATCCAGCGCTGCGAGGCGCAGGGGCGCACCGTGACGCTCAAGATGAAATACACCGATTTCCAGAACGTCACCCGCGCGCGGACGCTCGACCGACCGGTGGTCGACAAGCACGAGTTCGCCCGGATCGCACGCGCATTGCTTGACGAGCTGCTGCCGCTGCCGCTGCCGATCAGGCTGATGGGCCTGACGCTGTCCAAGCTGGAAGGCGAGGAGAACGCCGAGGAACCCCCGCGCGACGAAGCGCAGCTATCGCTGCTCTAACCCCTGCGTTCGCGCCAGGCGGCCAATTGCTCGCGCGTCACCGCACTCAGCGGTTCGGGCAGCGAATGTAACGGGAAGAAGCGCGCTTCTATCACCTCGCGCCGGTCAAGCCGGGGCTGGCGGTCAATCACTGCGGTGAACAGATGCGCGGTATGCGGCGAGCCCGAGAGCACGCCCTCGACCGTCCCCAGCGGGCGCAACCGCAGTCCGTCCAGGCCCAGTTCCTCGCTGAGTTCGCGCTGTGCCGCGCCAGCGGGGTCCTCACCCCGGCCCAGCCCGCCCCCCGGCAGTCCCCAGTGGTCCGGGCCATAGCTGTGCCGCAGCAGCAGCACCGCACCGTCAAGGTCGGTGATCACGACATTGCAGCCATAGAGTGGAGCGCGGCGCCAGCGGCGCCAGCGATGGCGCACGCGATAGGCTGCGGGCAACAAGGCGCGGTGCAGCGGCGCGGGCACCAGGCGGATGATCAGGTGAAGCATGTCACCCTTTGGTGCGCGGCGCGCAGCAGGCGCGCGACTGGCAGGTCATGCTTGCCTTGAAGTGCGGCCTCGAACAGCGCGCGCTTGTCATCACCGCGGATCACGAACAGGATCTCGTCGCTCTCGAGCAGCGCCGGGATGGTCAGCGTCAGCCGGTCGAACGGCGCCTCGGGTGGCAGCGGGTCAGGTGTCAGGCGGCGCACCGGCTGCGGATCATCGGCCACAGGGTCAGTGTTGGGGAACAGCGAGGCAATGTGCCCGTCGCCGCCCATGCCCAGCCACACCAGCGCGAAATGCGGTGGCCGCGCAGTCTCGGACAGCGCCATGACCGTGGCGCCCAGCGGTTCGAACAGCGCGCGGATCTTGCCGGTGTTCGAAGCCGCGTGGTCTTCTGGCACGATCCGGTCGTCGCCCGGCCAGATCGCGATCCGCGGCCAGTCGAGCGGGCGGGCCGCGAGCTGTTCCATGATCGGGAACGGGGTCGAGCCGCCCGGGACCGCTATTGCTACCGGCCCCTCGCTGTCGCCGAGCGCCTGTGCCAGCCGCGTTTCCAGCCAGGCGGCAATCGTCGCTGCATCCGCTCCTTCCATGATCTCGACCTTGGCCATGCTGGAGCTCTAGCAAATGCCGCGCATGGGGCCAGTATTGAAAGCAGGCGAATTGGCCCAAATTCGTATGCGGCGCTTCATTGGGGGCTTGCGGGCAGGCTGTGAAATCCGGCCCAGACACTGGCAGCAAGCAGGGCCAGCGCCAGGATGCGGCGGGCAAGCATGGCGCGACCATGGTCAGCTACCAGCCCAGGCGCAAAGGCGGCAAGGGCCAGCGCAGCGCCCGATCCGGTCGTGACCGCCAGAGCCGGCAGCAGCCCGTCATCCATTGCCGCCCCCGAGGCAAAGGCCAGCCAGCGCGGGGCATCGACCATCTGGCGCGCGGACAGCACCAGCGCGATCGCCCCGAGCGAGCGGGTCGGCTCTTGCGGAGCGGAGCGGCGGACCGTCAACATAAGGTCAAACGCGGCCGCCAGCAGCGCGGCAGCGATCAACAGGCCGCGGTGGGACGGGCCATGCCCGGCAGCGAGCGCTGCCCCGGCCAGCCCCATAACCAGCGCGGTCGGGGCGCCGCACAGCAGCGCCACGAGCCACACCATTTGCGGCGCGCCAAGACCTGCCGACAGCCCGGCAACCAGGCTCTGCGCCCGTCCGCCCCAGGCGGTCGCCAGCCCCGCCAGCGCCACCAGACCCAGGATAAGAGCGCATGTCATTGCCAGCGCCTAGCAAGCGCCGCGCACGCCAGCCAGCATGCAGGCGCCATGCATCATTTATGCAGGCGATCTTTGCCCCAAAACCGGCCAAGATCGCGTTCGATCCAGGCAGAAAGGAAGGCAGGCGATGTTACTCGAGCAAGGCATGGCAGCCGTGGTGACGGGTGGAGCCTCGGGGTTGGGCAAGGCCAGCGCGAAGGCCCTGGCCGACGCGGGCCTGAAGGTGGCGATTTTTGACATCAACGACGCCGATGGCGAAGCTCATGCAGCGGCGATCGGCGGCACCTTTCACCATGTCGACATCATGGACGAGCAATCGGTCGAAGCCGGTTTCGCCGCCGCACGCGCGGCCAATGGGCAGGAGCGCGTGACGGTCCACTGCGCCATGGCCAGCCGGCGCGGCAAAACGCTGGGGTGGGACAAGGAAACGGGGGGCTACAAGCGCCTGCCGACCGAGGATTACGCTTTCGGTGCCGAAGGTATCCTGGTTGCCAGTTACCGTGTGGCGAGCATCTCGGCGCTTGGTATGGCCAATAGCGAGCCACTCAACGAAGATGGTGAACGCGGCTCGATCACGCTCACGGCCTCGGTCGCGGCGCAGGACGGGCAGATCGGGCAGGTCATCTATGGCAGCTACAAGGCCGGGGTGAACGGGCTGGTGCTGCCGATGGCGCGCGACCTGATGGACCTCGGTATCCGCGTGAATTCGGTGATGCCGGGCATTTTCGCCACGCCGCTGATGCTGGGCATGAAGGATCGCAATCCGGCGATGTGGGCGCAGCTCAATGCCAGCGTGCCGTTCCCCAAGCGGCTGGGGCATCCGGAGGAATTCGCTTCGCTGATCGTCGAGATCGCGCGCAACAGCTACATCAACGGACACCAATTCCGGCTCGACGGCGCCATCCGCATGCCGCCCAAGTGATGGCCAGCCTCCTGGTCGCGGCAGCCAAAGCGCGACCGCGCGTCGGCCGACTAGGCCGCCCACCCGGAGGCGTGAGACCGAATGCAATGAGGACGAACTAGCCGCGAGGGAAAAATGACAGCAACCAATCTCTACCCCACCAAGGCATGGGGCGCGACCGCGCCTGACAGCGGCGTCGGCCCGATTGACATCACCCGCCGCGGCCTCAGGCATGATGATGTGCTGATCGAGATCACCCATTGCGGGATCTGCCACTCCGATCTGCATTCGGCCCGCAACGATTGGGGCTTCACCACCTATCCGATCGTGCCGGGCCACGAAATCGTGGGCATCGTCAAGGCGATAGGGGAAGGGGTCACGCGCCATGCCGTGGGTGACCGGGTGGCGATCGGCTGCATGGTCGACAGCTGCATGGAGTGCAATCACTGTGCAAGCGGGTTCGAACAATACTGCAAGGACGGCGGCATGACCGGGACCTATAACGGCACCGATCGCCGCGACGGCACGCCCACCTATGGCGGCTATTCCGAGCGGATCGTGGCGCGCGAGGAATTCGTGCTCAAGGTGCCCGATGCGCTGCCGATGGCCGAAGCCGCACCGCTGCTGTGCGCCGGTATCACCACCTACAGCCCCTTGCGCACCTGGAAAGTCGGGCCGGGCAGCAAGGTCGCGGTCGCGGGCCTGGGCGGGCTCGGCCATATGGGCGTGAAGCTGGCCGCGGCGATGGGGGCCGAAGTGACGGTGCTGAGCCGCAGCGAAAGCAAGCGCGAGGATGCCGAGAAGCTGGGCGCCCATGCCTTTCTCAACACTTCGGACCGCGACGCGCTCAAGGCCAAGGCGGGCTATTTCGACCTTGTGCTCAACACCATCCCGGTGCGGCACGACGTCACGCCCTATCTTCAACTGCTGCGGATCGATGGGGTGCAGGTTCTGGTAGGCGTGATCGACATGCTGCCCGAAATGCATTCGGCGGTGCTGCTGGGTCGCAAGGTGCTGACCGGCAGCGGGATCGGCGGCCTCGAAGAGACGCAGGAGATGCTCGATTTCTGCGCCGAGCACGGGATCGTACCCGAGATCGAGGTGATCCCGATGCAGGAGGTCAACCACGCCTATGAGCGGATGGAAGCCAGCGACGTGAAATACCGCTTCGTGATCGACATGGAGAGCCTGCAGGAGGCATGATCCTCGGCGGCCGAAGAGCAGATCTGGAGCGGGTAGCGGGAATCGAACCCGCATAACTAGCTTGGAAGGCTAGGGCTTTACCACTAAGCTATACCCGCCCGCTGATGCTGCGCGCGATTGCCATGATCGGGGCGCGTTCGTCAATGGCGAAGCGCACGTCCGGTGGCGTGGGCCTTTACTCTCCGTCGAATGCCATCAGCGCGGAAACTTCGACGCCGGCTTCGCGCAGCCGCGCCGCACCGCCCAGATCGGGCAGGTCAATCACGAACAGCGCATCGTCAACGGTAGCTCCTGCATCGCGCAGCAGCTGCGCGGCTGCCAGCGCGGTCCCGCCAGTCGCGATCAGATCATCGACAATCACCACTGTCTGGCCATGCGCGATCGCGCCGGGATCGATCTCGAGCCGGTCCGTGCCGTATTCGAGCGCATAGTCGATGCCCAGCACTTCGACCGGCAGCTTGCCGGGCTTGCGCACGGGAACAAAGCCGAGACCCAATTCCACCGCCACCGCCGCGCCGAATATGAAACCGCGCGCTTCCATTCCCGCTATCGCCTCGGCCCCGCAATCGCTCGCCCGTTCGGCCAAGTGGCGCACGGTGGCCGCCAGCCCGAGCGGATGGCTTATCAGCGTGGTGATGTCGCGGAACATGATCCCTTCGTGCGGGAAATCCGGCACGGTGCGGATCAGGCCCTTGAGTTCGTCTGGCGTCATTGGGGCTCCTGGCGGTCCTTCAAACGGCAAGGCGCCCCACCATCGCGGAGATGGCAGGGCGCCCGGTTGCCTTCATGCGGCGAAAGGTCAGTCCTCGCCGCGCGGCTTCACCGATGCCCAGATCTGCTTCTTCGAGAGATAGGCAAGGATCGTCGCGAACAGCAGGAAGCCCAGCACGGCCCAGCCGGTCTGCTTGCGCTTCACCAACGAAGGTTCGGCGGTCCAGGTCAGGAACGCGGCCACGTCCTGCGCCATCTGGCTCACGGTCGCCTTGGTGCCATCGGCATAGGTCACCTGGCCGTCGGAAACCAGCGGCGCCGGCATCGAGAGGTTCACGTTGGGGAAGTAGGGATTGAAGTAGAGCCCGGCCGGGACTTCGAATTCCGGGTTCTGCTTGAGCAGTTCGGGATCAGGCTCGCCATAACCGGTCAGCAGGGAATAGACGTAATTGCTGCCGTCCTTGCGCGCCTTGGTGATCAGCGAAAGATCGGGCGGATGGCCCGCGCCGAAATAGGGCACCGCCGGGAACTGGTCGGTCGGCAGACCGGGGCGCGTCACCACTTCATTGGTCGCCTTGTTGAACTGGGCGATGTTGAACTGCTTGGCTTCGGCCTTCACTTCGGCTTCGTTGTAGCCCAGCTGCTCGAGGTTGCGGAACGCGACATACTGGATGCTGTGGCAGGCCGCACAAACTTCCTTGTAGACCTGGTAACCGCGCTGCAGCTGCTGCTTGTCCCACTTGCCGAAGGGGCCTTCAAAGCTGAAGCCGCCTTCCGGGCCATGCGCCTTCTGCTTGAAGGGGTAATAAGCCGGCTCTTCGACAGGCTCGGTCGCAAACGAGATAACGCCCGGGATGAACGACCAGAACAGGACGATGGCCGAAAGGAACAGGCCGAAGGCGATGGCACCGATACGGATCATGGTTCGTGTCTCTCTTTATCCAGTCGTCCGGGCTTACTCGGCGGGCTGCGCCGCGGCGGCAGGTGCCCCGCTCTTGCCCAGCACCGCTTCGGTGATCGAGTAGGGCAAAGGCTCGGTCTTTTCGGTCTGGCTGATGATCGGCAGGATCACCAGGAAGTGAAGGAAGTAATAGGCGGTCGCCACCTGGCTGATCATCACATAGGGTTCATGTGCCGGCGCGCCGCCGCAGATAAACAGCGCGATCATCGCGGGGATAAGGCCGAACCAGAAGAACTTGCGGAACGTCGGACGATAATGGCCCGAACGCACCGGGCTCTTGTCGAGCCAGGGCAGGATGAACCAGATGAGGATCGAGCCGAACATGGCGATCACGCCCAAAAGCTTCGCTTCGATCAGCACCACACCTGTGAAGGGAATGGTGAGATCCTGAGTGAAGGCGCGCAGGATGGCGTAGAACGGCCAGAAATACCATTCAGGCACGATCAGCGCCGGCGTCGAAAGCGGGTTCGCTTCGATATAGTTGTCCGGGTGCCCCAGCGTGTTGGGCAGGAAGAACACCATGGTGGCGAAGAACAGCAGGATCACGCCCAGCCCGAACCCGTCCTTGGCGGTGTAATAGGGGTGGAACGGCACCGTGTCGCTTTCGCTCTTCACTTCCACGCCGGTGGGGTTCGACGAACCCGGGATGTGCAGCGCCCAGATATGCAGGATCACCACGCCAGCGATCACGAAGGGCAGCAGGAAGTGCAGGCTGAAGAAGCGGTTGAGCGCCGCATTGTCAGGCGCAAAGCCGCCCAGGATCCAGTGCTGGATGCTTTCGCCGACCAGCGGGATCGCACCGAACAGGCCGGTGATGACCTGCGCACCCCAGTAGCTCATCTGGCCCCAGGGCAGGACATAGCCCATGAAGGCGGTGGCCATCATCAGCAGGAAGATCACCACGCCAAGCAGCCAGATCATCTCGCGCGGGGCCTTGTACGAGCTGTAGAAGAAGCCGCGGAAGATGTGCAGATAGACCACGATGAAGAAGAAGCTGGCGCCATTGGCATGCGCATAGCGCATCATCCAGCCCCAATTGACGTTGCGCATGATGTGCTCGACCGTCTGGAACGCGACCAGCTGGTTGGCGGCATAATGCATCGCCAGGACCACCCCGGTCACGATCTGCAGCACGAGAAAGAACCCGGCCAGAACGCCGAAATTCCACATGTAGTTGAGGTTGCGCGGAACCGGATAGCCGGCACCAACGGCATTGTAGACAAGGCGCGGAAGCGGCAGCTTTTCGTCAAGCCACTTGGTCAGCGGGGTCTTGGGTTCGTACTGGCGGGCCCAGGCAAAGCTCATGGCTGTTCTCTCAACTCTCAGCCGACGCGGATGACGCTGTCGGTGGTGAACTCATATTCGGGAACGACGAGGTTCTTCGGCGCAGGGCCTTTGCGGATGCGGCCAGCCGTGTCGTAGTGCGAGCCGTGGCAGGGGCAGAAATAGCCGCCGAACTCGCCCTTGTCCTCGCCTTCGGCAGCGCCCAGCGGCACGCAGCCCAAGTGCGTGCACACGCCCATGGTGACCAGCATGTCGCGATGGCCTTCCTTGGTGCGGTCTTCCAGCGTTTCCGCATCGCGCAGGCCGCCGATGTCAACCTTGTTGGCTTCCTCAATCTCGGCCGGGGTCAGCCGGCGCACGAACAGCGGCTGCTTGCGGAACACCGCCTTGATCGCCTGGCCCGGCTCGATCGCCGACACATCGACTTCAGTGGTGCTGGCTGCCAGCACGTCGGCCGAGGCGCCCATCTGGCTGATCAGTGGAAGCAGCGTTGCTGCCCCGCCGACACCGGCCGCGCTCACCGCCGCAATGTGAATGAAGTCGCGCCGACGGACCCCGTCTTCGCCCGCCGCAGCGGCCGCTTCCGGTGCCATGGTGCCAGTCGTATCAGCCATCAGCCTTTACCCTGTTAATCCTGCCTGGGTGCCTTTGCCGGCTCGCAGACCCATGAGATCGCTATTTGTCCGAAGAACACGCGTGGTGTGAATCGTTTCCCCGAACGGCTCGTGATTTGGCCCCCGCATGGATGCGGAGCGCCTATTTGGCGGCGCTGATAGACGCAAAGTCAGGCCATGCCAACCGCCTTTTGGGCATCAGTTGTTCGGTTTCATGCAAGCGTGCGCGGAAGCGCAATAAGGCTCAGCTGGCGGCCATAATTGGGTTCGCTGCGGTGGGTCGCCCTTCGATAGGAATAATATCTTTTTTCAAGTGTATAAGTGTCAAGCGCGAGGTCTTGCACATGCCCCGCGCCAGCTTCGCGCAGCAGCTCGCAGGCATAGGCCGGCAGGTCGAATTGCCAGTGCCCGGCGCGCCCCTCGGCAAAGAAGCGCGCATCGCTTTCGCAGAAGTTCTGGCGGAATCGCCCGTCCACTTCATAGCTCGCCTGGGCGATAGTCGGGCCCACCACGGCAGCGATCCGCGAACGGGCCGCGCCGAGGCGTTCCATCGCCGCGATCGTGTTCTCGAGCACGCCGCCATGAGCCCCGCGCCAGCCCGCATGGGCGGCGCCGATCACGCCTGCCTCGGTATCCGCCAGCAACACCGGCGCGCAGTCGGCAGTGACCACGCCCAGCACCAACCCCGGCAGGGTTGTCACCAGCGCATCGGCGACCGGGCGCCCGTCCGGCGCATCATCCCAGGCCGAAGTGACCGCGATTACATCGGGCGAATGCACCTGGTGCGCAGCGACCAGCGAGCCGCCGGGAAGGATCGCCTGCGCCGCCGCCGCGCGGCTGGCGCGGATCGCCTGCTCTGCCCCATCGCCGCCATAACCGAACTGGTGCACCCCGCCGCCATGGCCGAAGAAGCCGTGCGGCAAGCCAGCCAGAGCGTCGGCCCGCGCGATGTCGAAGGGGGCAGCGCGATCAGCCATCGAGGCTGCGCGAAACCTGTTCGTAGGTATCGCGCGACAGATTGCCGGACTTCGACACCCGTTCGAGCTCGGCCCGCATCAGCGCCGCGCGTCCCGCTTCCAGCCGCCGCCAGCGGCCCAGCGCTGGCACGAAGCGCGCGGCCGTCTGCGGATTGATCGGGTCGAGTTCGAGGATCAGGTCAGCCACCATGCGATAGCCGCTGCCGCCGGGCTCGTGGAAGGCGGGGGGATTGCCGGCAAAGGCCATGTAGAGCGAGCGCACGCGGTTGGGGTTCTTGAGCGTGAAATCGGGGTGTGCGCGGAGTGCCTTGACGTGGTCGAGTACACGCGGATGGAGCGAGAGCGCCTGCAGCGTGAACCATTTGTCGATCACCAGCGCATTGCCCCGGTAGCGGGCATAGAAATCCGCCAGGCGTTCCTCGCGCAGCGGCGTATCAAGTCCGGCCAGCACCATCAGCGCGCCCTGGCGGTCGGTCATATTGTCCGCCGCGTCATACTGCGCTGCGGCGAGGGCCGCTGCCCGCTCGGGCTCGCTAGCTGCGAGATAGGCCAGCGCCTGAGTCTTGACCTTGCGCGCACCGCGCGCGCCATCAGCATCATAGGCCACCTCGATCGCGCGTTGGTGCAGGGCGTGGAGCGCGGCTGCCAGTTCGCGCCCGATCAGCGCTTTCAGCGCTTCGCGCTCGCGATGGATCACCCCGGGATCGGCCTTGTCGAGCTGCTCGAACAAATAGGATTGCGTCGGCAGCAGCATCAGTTCGCCACGCATCGCATCATCAAGCGCCGGATCGGCCAGCACTGCCCCCAACGCGGTGACAATGGCGCGTTCGCCGCTCGCTTTGGCTCCAGCAGCGAGCGCACCCTTCGAGGCCGCCACCAGATGGCCGACCATCAGTTCCTGCATCGCTTCGTAGCGCGCGAAAGGATCGTCATCATGCGCGGCCAACAGCAGCAGTTCCTCAGGCGCCATCTGCCGTTCGATCACCACCGGGGCGGTAAAGCCGCGATTGACCGACAGCACCGGCGCGGCAGGATAGTCACTGAAAGTGAAGCTGGCCTCGGCCCGGTCAAGCACCACCAGTTCCTCGCCGCGATGGCGGCCGGTGACGCGATCGAGCAGCGCAATCTTCAGCGGGATTACCATCGGCTGCTTGTCAGCCTGTCCCGGAGTGGGTGGGAGTTTCTGCCGGAGCGTGAGCGTGACCGTGTCGCCTGAATGCGCCATCGTGGCGCTGACGCGCGGCGTGCCTGCCTGCGAATACCACAGCCGGAACTGCGCGAGATCAAGCCCCGCCCCATCCTCGATCGCGCGCACGAAATCCTCGCAGGTCGCCGCTTCGCCATCATGCCGGTCGAAATAGAGATCGGTGCCTTTGCGGAACCGCCCCACGCCTGCCAGCGTGCGCATCATGCGGATCACTTCGGCGCCCTTGTTGTAGACCGTGGCGGTGTAGAAGTTCGAGATCTCGCGGTAGCTGTCGGGCCGGATCGGATGCGCCAGCGGGCCCGAATCCTCGGGGAACTGGGCTGCGCGCAGGATCCGCACATCCTCGATCCGCTTGACTGCCTGGCCGCGCATGTCCTGACTGAACAGCTGGTCGCGCAGCACGGTGAAGCCTTCCTTCAGGGAAAGCTGGAACCAGTCGCGGCAGGTCACGCGGTTTCCCGACCAATTGTGGAAATACTCGTGCGCGATCACCCCTTCGACCGCGTCGAAATCGTCATCGGTCGCGGTGTCGGAATCGGCCAGCACATATTTGGTGTTGAAGACGTTGAGCCCCTTGTTCTCCATCGCCCCCATGTTGAAATCGCTGACCGCGACGATGTTGTAGAGATCAAGGTCGTATTCGCGCCCGAACACTTCCTCGTCCCACCGCATCGAACGCTTGAGCGATTCCATCGCATGGCCAGTCCGCGGCAGGTCTTCCGCGCGCACCCACACATTGAGCGTGACCTCGCGCCCGCCCATGGTGGTGAAGCCCGAGGAATTGGCGACGAGATCGCCCGCCACCAGCGCAAACAGATAGGACGGCTTGGGCCAGGGATCATGCCATTCAGCCCAGTGCGTTCCGTCACCATTGTCGCCTTCGGCTAGCTTGTTGCCGTTGCACAGCAGCACGGGGAACTGTGCCCTGGGCCCGGCCATGCGGACGCGATAGGTGCTCAGCACATCGGGCCGATCGGGGAAATATGTGATGCGGCGGAACCCTTCCGCCTCGCACTGGGTGCACAGCATCCCGCTCGAGGCATAGAGCCCTTCGAGCCTGGTATTGGCGGACGGATCGACTTCGGTCGCGATCTCGATTTCATGCGCGTCGCCCGCGAGCGGCAGGATCAGATCCTCGCCATCCATTGACCAGTCACTGCGCATCTCGCCATCGACCTTGACCGATAGCAGCTGCAATCCGTCGCCATTGAGGCGGATGAAGGGCACAGCGGAGGCCTTCGCGTTGCGCGCCACCGTGAGCTTCGAGACGACCCGCGTGGCTGTGAGCCCAAGATCGAAATCGAGCCGGATCTCCGGCACAAGCCAGGCAAAGGGTGTGTAATCCTCGCGCCGGATCGCCGGCGGTTCGTGCGGGCTTACGGCGGCGTCGGCCATTTCGGGGTTGCGTGCAATATCCATGGCAGCCGATTTAGGGCGAAATCGCCGCGCGTCCACCCTGCAACGTTCGCCGAAGCCAGTTGGCTGCTGGGCGATTGCGTCCGTGCCCGCGATTGACTTTGAGCCGGGCTGCGAACAGCGTTACGGCAACAGGACAGGGTAAGGGAGCACAGATGGCCTTGTTGGAAATGCTTGCCGCCGCTTCGGGCGGTTTCGACGTCGAGGCTGCGACCCGCGTCTATCTCGACACGCTGCAGGGGCCGGCGCGGGCAAAGTCCGACGCCTATTTCGAAGGCGGATACTGGCTGATCCTGTGGGGCACACTTGTCGCGGTGGCGGCAGATCTGCTGCTGCTGCAACTTCGGCTGTCGTCGCGTTTCCGCGACATCGGTGAAAGAGTGTTCAAACGGCGGTTCGGCATCGCTTGGCTGACCGCACTGCTCTATACGCTGGCAGGTGCGCTGATTACCCTGCCCTGGTCGATCTACACCGGCTTCTTTCGCGAAAAGCAATACGACCTGCTCGATCAGACATTCGGCCCCTGGCTGAGTGAACAGGCGATCGGGCTGGCGGTGGCGCTGGCAATGGCACCGCTGCTCTACGCGGTGGTGTACCTTGTGATTGCCCGCGCACCCCGCAGCTGGTGGGTGTGGGGCACAGGCGTTGTGGGCGTGTTCGCCTTTGTGGGCGTGATGATCGCCCCTGTGTTCATCTCGCCGCTGTTCAACACCTATACCGAGCTGGAAGAGGGCCCGCTGCGCGACAAGATCGTGGCGATCGCGGCGCAAAACGACATCCCCGCCGAGCACATTTATGTGTTCGACCAGTCGAAGCAGCACAAGCGCGTCTCGGCCAATGTCTCGGGCTTCGGGCCAACGATCCGCATCTCGCTCAACGACAATCTGCTCGAACGCACCAGCGAGGCGGAGATCCTGGCAGTGTTGGGGCACGAGATGGGCCATTACCGGCTGAACCATGCGCCCAAACGGGTGATCGGCATGCTGCTGATAGTCGGGCTGGCGCTGTTCCTCGCCAGCCGGATCGCGCCGTGGCTGATCGCGCGCCATGGCCAGCGCTGGGGCGTGCGCGACCTCGCCGATCCGGCCTCGCTGCCGGTGCTGGGAATTGTGCTGTCGGTCTTTTTGATGCTGGCGACACCCGCCTTCAACAACCTGACCCGCTACCAGGAAAACGAAGCCGATGCCTTCGGGCTCGACGCGGCGCGCGAACCCGATGGCTTTGCCCGTGCCGCGATGCGCCTGTCCGAATACCGCAAGATCGAGCCGGGCGCGCTGGAGGAATTCCTGTTCTACACCCACCCTTCGGGCGAGAACCGGGTGCGCCGGTCAATGCAGTGGAAGGCCGACAATGTTCCGGGTGCCGAGATCGAGACACCGCCAGCGGGCTATCTCGACCAGTGATGCACGTCTGAGCCGATGCCGCATCTGCTGATCTTCGGCCTTGGCTATACCGCGTCGCGCATAGGTGCGGCCATGGAAGCGCGCGGTTGGCAGGTCGATGCCACCGGGCGGGCAGGCAATCTTGCGTTCGATGATAGCGCCGCGGTGCAATCCGTGCTTGCATCAGCAAGCCACGTCCTGTCCTCGGTCCCTCCGGCTCAAAGTGGCGATCCGGTGCTCGAAGGCTACGGCGATGCACTCGCGGGCAAGTGGCTGGGCTATCTCTCCTCGACCGGCGTCTATGGTGATGCCGGAGGTGCCTGGGTCGACGAGGCGACTCCCACTGTGGCCGAGACCGGCGCAGGCCGGCGCAATGCCCGCGCCGAAGCCGATGCCGACTGGCTGGCGCTGGGCGCGCGCGTGTTCCGCCTGCCGGGCATCTATGGCCCTGGCCGCAGCGCGCTTGATCGGGTGCGCGAAGGCCGCGCCAACCGCATCGACCTGCCCGGCCAGGTGTTCAGCCGGATCCATGTCGAGGATATTGTGTCAGGCGTGGTCGCGGCGATCGAGCGCGATGCGCCTGCGGGCGCCTACAACCTCGCCGACAACCTGCCGACCAGTCAGAACATCGTGATCGAGGCCGCCTGCCGCCTGCTGGCGGTCGAGCCGCCGCCGCTACTGACGCTGGAACAGGCCAACCTCAGCCCGATGGCGCGCGGCTTCTATGCCGAAAACCGCCGGGTGGCGAATGGCAAGGCGCGGCGGGTGCTGGGCTGGAGCCCGCGCTACCCCACCTATGTCGAAGGGCTCGCGAGCCTCTAGCGGTAGACGCTCGAAGCTAGACGCTGCGCGCCCGCAGCGCGACCAGCATGCCCAGCGTTGCCAGCGCGCCGCCAGCGATGGCCAGCGGGGTCCAGTTATAGCCCTCGAACAGCGTCGAAATCGCCATGGCAATCACCACCACAAGGATGCCGTTGTAGGCCGCGCGGCCAGCGCCCAGCTTACGCACCAGATCGTAATAGAGCGGGAAGGTCACCACCGATCCGGCCAGCGCCAGCCAGGCGACACCGGCCCAGTACACCGGATCACGCGGGAAGACCGGCGGCCCGGCCAGTACCCACGCCACGCTGCCATCGATCAGCGTGCCATAGAGCATTGACCAGGCCAGCAGCGTGACCAGCGGCACCGAGCGGCCGGTTTCGCCGGCCTGGATTACATTGGCAATCGAGGCCGCCACCATCGCCACCAGCGCCAGCACCACCCCCAGCGCGACATCGCCGCCTGCAACGCCTTCG
>JBMSNZ010000013.1:0-30531 GCA_049421965.1 Erythrobacter sp. | reverse complement strand
GACCAGATCGGTCTGCAGCGCCGAAAGCTCGACGCGCACCGCGCGTTCGGCATCCTCGCTGGCAGCCACCGCGCTCTTCAGGCCGGGAAGCAGCTGGGCCAGCTCTGCCAGGCGATTGGCCGCCTCTAGCCGCGCTGCCTCGGCCGCGCCTTCGCCGCGCGCGAGGAACCCGTCCCAGCGGCGCAGATGCCCGGCCCGCGTGACCAGCCATTCGCCGGGCTTGAGTGCGCGCCCGTCATCGCTCTCAGCGACCTGCACCAGTGCCAGGCGTGGTTTCAGCTCGTCGGGGCAATTGGTGATATGGGCGAGCAGGCAGCCAGGCAGCGGCGCGGGCGCATTTGCCCCGGCCCAGAACCGGCCCTCTCCATCGCCCGGCGGCAGGCCCAGCGGCGCTTTCGCATCGCGACCCAGCACGGCCGCCATCGCGCGCTCGTAACCCGGTTCCACTGCCACGCGATCGATCGCGGCGGGCAGACCTTCGCGGCCCTTTGCCTGGCGCTCGCGCGCGTCACGGTCGCGTTCGAGCGCGCTGTGCTCGCGTTCGATCCCGGCAAGTTCCGCTCGCGCCGAGGCGAGCACGGCGCCTGCCTCGTCGCGCTGCTGCTGAAGTTCGGACTTGCGAGCCTGGCCCTGCGCCAGCGCACCGCGCAATTCCTCAAGCGCGTTCGCTGCTGCTTCCGCCGTGCTGCGCGCCTGCTCGACCGCCGCAGCGGGATCGCCACCTTCGGCGAGGTCTTGCAGCTGCTGCCGCTGCCGTGCTCGCTCGGCCTCAAGCCGTTCGAGGCGCGTGCGGGCCTGCGCAATCTCGGCTTCGGCCACGCGCCATTCGGCTTCGACCCCGGCGTGCTCGGCGGTGGCGTTCGCCAGCGCCAGTTCGGCAGCACGGGCGGCACGATCGGCTTCATCGGCGCGGCGCTGCAGTTCGGGCCGACGTTCCTCGTCGGCGGCAAGCGCGGCGGCGCTGGCGGCCAGATCGCGTTCGAGCCGCGCCAGCGCTTCCGCCGCGTCCTGCGTGATCCGCCCGGCATCGCCGCGATCTTCCTCGAGCCGCGCGTTCTGCCGCTCAAGATCGGCCAGCCGCTGTTCGGCGGCTTCGAGCTGGCTGGTAAGCGCCGCCATCCGGTGGCCATGCGCACTGGCGTCGTCACGCCGGTCAGCCAGTTCGTCCCGCGCTTCGGCCACCGCCTGCGCGGCTTTGGCCTGCGATTTCTGCGCTTCAGCGGCAGCGGCCTGCGCTGCCTCGACGCTGCGCTCCGCCTCTTGCGCGGCGGCGCGGGCTTCCTCAGCCATGCGCGCGGCATCGCGCCAGCGGGCATAAAGCAGCCGCGCCTCGGCCACGCGGATCTCGGCCGACAGCCTGGTATAGCGTTCGGCCTGCTTGGCCTGCCGCCGCAGCGTGGCAATCTGTGCATCGAGCCCGGCCATCAGATCTTCCAGCCGCGCGAGATTGGCTTCGGTCTGGCGCAGCTTGGCCTCGGCGTCTTTGCGCCGCACATGCAGGCCCGCGATCCCGGCCGCTTCCTCCAGCATGGCGCGGCGCTCGGTCGGGCGCGCGGCGATCACCTGGGCGATTTTACCCTGGCTTACCAGCGCGGGAGAATGTGCGCCGGTGGCGGCATCGGCGAACGTCAGCGCCACGTCCTTGGCGCGCACGTCGCGGCCGTTGACGCGATAGGCGCTGCCGGCGCCGCGCTCGATCCGGCGGGTGACGACCAGCTCCTCGCCTTCGCTGTCGCGGCCCTGCAGCACCACTTCGGCAAAATCACGCGGGGGGCGGGTCTGCGTGCCCGCGAAGATCACGTCCTCCATCCCGCCCGAACGCATCGATTTGGGCGAGTTTTCGCCCATCACCCAGCGGATCGCTTCGAGCAGGTTGGACTTGCCGCAGCCATTCGGCCCGACCACTCCGGTCAGGCCGGGTTCGACGCGCAACTCGGCCGGCTCGACAAAGCTCTTGAAACCGCTGAGCTTGAGCCGGTGGATCTCCATTAGGCTAGGCTACTCCCCCCGCGGCCCGGCTCAGCGTGCGCCGGCCTGCTGCAGGATCGGTTCGAGTGCTTCCCACTGGTTGGCGTCAAGCTTCTTGCCGTTGAGGAAGAAAGTCGGCGTGCCGGTGATTTCCAGCTGCGTGCTTTGCTGCTGCGATCGCGCGGCGATCGCTTCGATCTTGGCGCTGTCTGCCAGGCAGGTAGCGGCCTGATCACTGCTAACTCCGCGCGCGGCGAAGAAATCGATCAGCCCGGCTGCTTGCGCGATCCCCTGGAAGCGCTGGTTGGGCGGCAATTGCGAGGCCGCTTCAATTGCGGCACCATTCTGGTTCACGGTCTCGAAAATGGTCTCGAGCGAGGCCCAGGCCTGGTCCGACAGCGGCTGCATGTTCTGCGGCTGGCCGCAGCGCACCAGCGCCGCGATGGTCAGGTCAAGCGGGTCGCGCACGAGGTTGCGCAGTTCGAGGCTCACAACGCCGGTCGAGACATAGTCTTTCTTGAGTTCGGCCGAGCCAGTGGCCGAAAAATGCGCGCAAGCGCCGCAGGTGTGGCTGGCGTATTCGACCAGCTTGAGCGGCGCATTGGGATTGCCGACCAGATAGCCGCCTTCGGGAGTGACCGCGACGATATCGGTCCAGGCCTGGCCAGCGGGGGCGGGGATCGCGGCGATCGGCTCGCCCGCCGGCACGCCGCTGGCATCTTCGGTTTCGCTGCAGGCACCCAGCGCCAGAGCAAGGCCGGCGGCGATCGAAGTGGCGAGAAGGCGGCGCGAAATGGTCATGGAAATCTGAATCCTCTGGCTCGAACGGAGAAGGCTATACCAAGCGGCAAGGGGGGTGAAGCGCAGCGCTTAGCTATCCACAAGTGCGTGGATCAAGGGTTTTGCTTTGGTTTGGCCGCAAGCTGCGCATCGATCGCCTGCTGCAACGCGGGCCAGCGGTGGACATTCTCTAGCAACTTGCCGTTGAGCGTGAAGCTGGGCGTGCCTTTCAGCCCAAGGCGCACCGTGTCATCGCGCGAGGCCTTGACCAGTTTCGCCTCCATCGCGCTGTCGGCCATGCAGCGGTCGAGCTCGGCAGTGCGATAGCCGCGCGCTTCCATGATCTGGTAGAAATCGAGATCGGCGGCGATCGCGCGACGCGCGGCGGCGCGATCGGCATTGCTCCAGCGTTGCTGCTGCGCCGGGGTCGCCTTGGCCGCAACCGGCAGCCATTTTTCCTGCGCGATCATCAGCGCGGCATGGTTGAGCGGGAACTTGTCCGCTGCACCGCAATGCGCCAGCATCGCGGCTGTCAGGTCGATCGGATCGCGGAGCAGGTGACGGATCTCGACCGAGACCTTGCCGCCGCGGACATAACCGACCTTCAGCGCGGGATCGCCTTGGCGCGCGAAATCGGCGCAATGGCCGCAGGTATAGCTGATGTATTCGGCTACCCGGGTTTCCGCCTTGGGATTGCCGATCAGGTGCCCGGCATCGGTTTCCGCCACGGTGATCATCCAGTCCGGGGCAAAGCCGGTGGCGAGCACGAGCGTGCTGGCCAGCAGGGCGGTCTTGAGCGAAGTCACGTGGTCTTGTCCTCCTTGTCGGCCAGGCTCTGCGCGAGCGATTCGAGCACGGCACGCAGTTCCGGATCGCCGATATCGCGCAGGCTGTCTCCCAGTTCCAGCGGGATCGGCTTCAGCGACGGCGGCGGGGCGGCCGGTGCTTCAGCACGGATCGGCTTAACCTCACCTTGCCGCAGTTTGACCCGAGCCACCGCCTTGTAACCGAAGAAGCGGTTCACCCGCTCCATGATCTCGGGAATCACCTGCTGGATCAGCGGGGCATGGGCCGGCACCACCACCAGTTGCAGGATGCCGTCGGTCTTCTCGCCCGGGGGGAAGCGGATTGCCTCGGGCGCGCAAACGCGGGCATGCACCGGCCCCACGATCTCGTGCCAGCGGGTGACGACCGAGCTTTGCACGAAGCCGAAGCGGCGAAACGCCGTCCGCCCGATCTGCGGCATCAGCTCGCCGATCGAACGCGGCGCGCCCCCGCGCGGGCGGGTGTACGGCTGCGCGGTCTTGCGCGCGCCGGGCCGGCTTGCGGATTTCGGGGGCTGGTCGCTTTCCATCTGGCTAGCGGCCATGCCATAGCGCCAGCTAGAGTTCCAGCATGACCGGCAGCCTGCCCAACATCTCTGACGACCTGCTCGCCTGGTACGATGCGCATGCCCGCGCGCTGCCCTGGCGCAATCCGCCTGGCGCCGCGCGGCCCGCCGATCCGGCCTGGCCCTACCGCGTGTGGCTGTCCGAAGTGATGCTGCAGCAGACCACGGTCGCGGCGGTGAAGCCCTATTTCGCGCGATTTCTGGAAACCTGGCCCACAGTGGAGGCGCTCGCTGCGGCCGACGAGGCCGCAGTCATGGCTGCCTGGGCCGGGCTGGGATATTACTCGCGGGCGCGCAATCTGCTCAAATGTGCGCGCGCGGTGGCGGCGCGAGGCGGGTTTCCGCATAGCGAGGCGGAATTGCGCGCGCTGCCTGGGCTTGGTCCCTACACCGCGGCGGCGGTGGCAGCGATCGCCTTCGGCCAGCGGGCGGTGGTGGTCGACGCTAATGTCGAGCGGGTGGTGGCGCGGCTCTGTGCGATCGAAACGCCGCTGCCAGCCGCGCGCGGGGAAATCCGCGCCGCTGCCGAAGCGGTGACCCCGGCGGCAAGGGCAGGCGATTTCGCACAGGCGATGATGGACCTTGGCGCGCAGATCTGCACCACGCGCGACCCGAAATGCTTGCTTTGTCCGTTGGCGAGCCATTGTGCGGCGCGGGCGAGCGGCGATCCGGCCCGGCTGCCGCGCAAGGCGGCGAAGAAGGCCAGGCCGCAGCGGCGCGGCACAGCCTTCTGGATCGAGCGTGATGGCAAGGTGTGGCTGGTCACGCGGCCCGGCACCGGCATGCTCGGCGGGATGCGCGCCTTGCCCGATGACGGGGGGAGCGCACAGGCCGATGGCACGGGCAAAGCGCCGCATCCCGGCGCACAGGCGCGGCTGGGTGCGGTGACGCATGTGTTCACCCATGCCGCGCTGACGCTGGATCTGGTCCGGCTCGATGCGCAGCCGCTAGGGGAAGGGCAGTGGTGGCCGGTCGAAAGGATCGCGGAGGCCGGCCTGCCCACGCTCTATGCCAAGGCCGCGCTTCTGGCGCTGGCCGAGCGGGATTAGATCACCCCGCCGCCCAGGCTGAGGCGAACGGCCGCGATCAGGCCCACCACCAGGCAGAAATTGCGCCCGCTGCGGCTCGAGGAAAGCTGGCCGAGCACGATTCCCACTGCGATCAGCGGAAGTGCCAGCCAGTTGGCCCAGCCCAGCAGCGGGATCTGTGCTGGAATGACGATGACCAGCGAGACAAGGCCGATCAGGATCGAGACGAGGTTGAGCATGTGTCTTATATGCATAAGGCACCTGCCATATTCAAGCCCCGATGCAACCGAGTTCAAGCCAGGTTCATGGGCCCGATTGACCCTGGGCGCCTGATCGACCAAACAGCCTGACGCCAGTTTCAAATGAGGACCCAGTGATGGCCTTCCGCTCTTTCGAAAATCCGCAACTTTCCCGCCGCGGTCTGCTGCGCGGCGGCGCGCTGCTGGCCGCGGGCGGCGTCATGGCTGGCGTGCCGTTCGGGCGTGACCTGCTGCGCGCGCATGATGTGAGCGAGGCCTGGCCGAATGTGGCGGCGCGGATCGAGCATTATGTCGGCAGCGGCAAGGTGGCCAACATGGTCGCCAGCTTCGGCCGGGGCACGGGCGATGCGCATGTCGTGGCGCGGGGCAGCCTGGCGTTCGGCAGCGCGAGCGAAGCCGGGGTCGATTCGCTCTATCGCATCTACTCCATGACCAAACCCGTCACCGGCATCGCCACCATGATGCTGGTCGAGGATGGCAAGCTGCGGCTCGACCAGCCGCTGGCCGAAATCCTGCCTGCCTTTGCCGAGATGCGCGTGCTGAAGCGGCCCGATGGCGCGCTGGATGACACGGTGCCGGCCGAGCGCCCGATCACGATACGCCAGCTGCTTACCCACACATCCGGCCTTGGCTACGACATCGTCAGCAAGGGCCCGCTGCTCGATGCCTATCGCGCTGTGGGGATCACTTCGGGGCAGCTCAGCCGCCTGCCGATCCCGGGCCTCCCGCAGGTGCGTTCCGCACCGTCGCTCGCGGCCTATGCCGACCGGCTGGCGGCGCTGCCGCTGATGCTGCAACCGGGCACGAAATGGAGCTATTCCGCCGGGATCGACCTGCTTGGCCGGGTGATCGAAGCTGCCTCGGGGCAAAGCTTCGGCGAGTTCCTGCAGCAGCGCCTGTTCGGCCCATGCGGCATGACCAGCACTTACTGGCAGGTGCCGGGCAGCGAAGTGGACCGCCTGACTGACAATTACGGGATCCTGGCAGGGATGCCGCTGCCGGTGGATCCGGCGGGCAGCTCAATCTTCCTCGATTCTCCGCCGCTCGAATGGGGCGGATCGGGCCTCGTCACCAGCCCGGGCGATTACGACCGCTTCCTCAAGATGGTGCTGGGTTACGGCATGATCGACGGACAGCGGGTGATGGGCGAGGCCGCGGTGCGCACCGCCACTTCGAACCTGCTGCCTGAAACCGCCACCACACAGGGCACCTGGGTCGCCGGGCAGGGTTTCGGCGCCGGCGGGCGCGTGGTCGGCCAGACCTTCGGTTGGGGCGGGGCGGCTGGCACGCTCGCCTCGGTCGACTATGGCTCCGGCCTCCGGGCCGGCCTCTATGTCCAGTACATGCCGTCGGACGCCTATCCGATCCGTGCCGAGTTCCTCGCCGCGCTGGCGAAGGACCTTGGCGTCAGCGAAAAGGCCTATGCGCTTGGCTGAGCGCCCGGCCATCGCCTTTTCGGGTTCGCCGCTCGAACGCGCGGACCATATCCGTGTCGACGAGGCGGCGCTGGCCGCGCAGATGAACTGGCGCGCGCGGGTGCTGAAACTCGACGGGCTCAATCCGGTGTTCGATGATGCAGGGGCGCTCGAATGGGGCACTCTGGCCGATGTGGCGGAGGATGCCGAACTGTGCTTCCTTGGCCTCATTGACGGCAAAGCCTGCTTTGCGGCTGTGCCGGATCAGGGCGCAACCGGCCCGGCCTATGCCAATCCGCAGATCTGGAACGCGATGCAGGCACTCCAGCCGGGCGAACTGGCCACCTATGGCGGCGCGCGCAGCCTGGTTGACTGGCATGCCCGGCACCGGTTCTGCGCGCGCTGCGGCTCATCCACGCGGATCGCCAAAGGCGGGTGGCAGCGCAATTGCGCGCCGCCTGCTGAGGGCGGCTGCGGCGCGCAGCACTTCCCGCGCACCGATCCTGTCACGATCATGCTGGTCGAACATGATGGACGGCTTTTGCTGGGGCGCCAGCCGCGCTTTCCGCCCAAGATTTTCTCCGCGTTGGCAGGCTTTGTCGAGCCGGGCGAGACGATCGAGGAAGCGGTGGCGCGCGAGGTGAAGGAAGAGGCCGGAGTTACCGTGCGTGATGTGCAGTATATCGCCAGCCAGCCTTGGCCGTTTCCGAGCCAGCTGATGATCGGCTGCTATTCGGTGGCGGACGATCCCGAGCTGGTGATCGATACCACCGAGCTTGAGGAGGCGCGCTGGTTCACCCGCGCCGAGCTGGAAGCGGCGCGTGCCGCCGGGGTTCACGGCACTGACGACCTGATTTTCCCGCGCAGCTTCGCGATTGCGCATCACCTCGTGACATGGTGGCTCGACCGATGACCGAACATGCTCCCACGCGCCTGACGATCGACATCTATTCCGATGTGATGTGCCCCTGGTGCCTGATCGGCTACGGCCAGCTGCGCCAGGCACTCGACCAGCTTGACGGCGAGATTGAGGCACAGCTGCGCTGGCGCCCGTTCGAACTCAACCCCGATATGCCGGCCGAGGGCGAGGGGCAGGACGCGCATCTGGCGAAGAAATACCGCCGCAGTGACGAAGAGCGCGCCGCGATCCGCGAGCAGATGAAGGCGATTGCCGATGGGGCGGGGGTGTCGCTGGCTTACGAGGGGGAAGGCGAGCCGCCGCCGGCAATGATGTGGAACACCCGCGCCGCGCACAAGCTGCTGGCCTGGGCGCTGGAAGAGGCCGGACCGAAGGTACAGACGCAGCTCAAGCTCGCGCTGTTTGCCGCGCATTTCAACCAGCGGCGCAATGTCGCTGACCCCGAGGTGCTGCTCGATATCGCTGCCGGCCTGGGCCTGCACCGCGTGGCCGCCAAGGCTGCGCTGGCCGATCCTGATCTTGATGCGCGCGTGCTGGCCGAAGAGCGCGAGGCGTGGGACATGAACATCTCGGGCGTGCCTGCGATGGTGATCGGCGGCAAGTTCCTGGTGCTCGGCGCGCAGAGCCCCGAGACCTATGTCAACGTGCTGCGGCGCGTGGCAGAGAAGATCGCGGCATGAGCGATTTCGCCCCTCGCACGGCGGTGATCACCGGCGGGGCGAGCGGGCTGGGCCTGGCGATCGCGGGCGAACTGGCGGCACGCGGCACCACGGTGATGCTGGCCGATTTGCCGGGAGAGCGGCTGGAACGTGCGGTCGCCACAATCGAGGGTGCGCTGGGCCAGGCTTGCGACGTGGCTGACCTGGCGCAGGTCGAAGCGCTGGCCGAAGCGGCATTTGCGCAGCTCGGCGAAGTCCACCTTGTGCTCAACAACGCCGGAGTGACCGGCCCCAATGGTCGGCTGTGGGAGGTCGACCCGGCCGAGGCACGGGCGCATTTCGATGTCAATTTCTGGGGCGTGTGGAACGGCTGCCGCGCTTTCGCGCCGCGCCTTGCCGCGCAGGCCGCGCCGAGCGCGCTTTATAACACCGGCAGCGAGAACAGCTTCTTTTGCGCTGTCCCGCGTTCGGCCGCTTACATCGCCGCCAAGCACGCGGTGCTCGGGCTTACCGAAAGCCTGCGCGAGGATTTGCCGCCGCAAGTCCATGCCGGACTGATCGCGCCGGGCTGGGTATTCACCGCGATTGGCCCCGAACAGTTCATGAAGCTGGGGATGCCGGCAGAAGACTGGGCGCGGATCGTGGTGCCGCAATTGCTGGCGCGGAGGCGCTTCGTGGTGAGCCATGGCTACAATACAGTGCGCATCGCCGAGCGGATGGACGAGCTGGAAGCGAGCTATGCCGCCTATGCGCTGCCGCCCGATGAGGATGCGGTGCACGATGTGCGGCTGGTGATGGAGCAGCTGCGCCGCGCACGGGAGCGGTGAGTTTACGTTACCGCCACCTGATAGATCAGGCCCAGTTTCTCGAGCCGACCGGCCAGCCTTCCGGGCAGCATTTCGCCCGCATCCTCGCCCTCGGCGAGGTCACGCGGAGCGTCTTCCTCTGTCAGGTAGCGCCACCCCTGATGCGCGCGCTTGGGACGAGGGTGGACCTGCACCAGCCGCGGTTCGAGCCAGATCGTCCAGCGCCCGTCAGGTCGCTGCTCGAATTCCATGATCGGGCTGCGCGCCACGATCGTGTGGTCGATGATCCAGTAGAGCGAACCGCCGACCATCTCCTCGTGCCGCTTGGGCAGGTAGCGCGTCGTCATCTCCGCGCGCGACCCGGCTTCGACCCAGCGGCGCAGATTGGCGAGCGAGCCTGAGCGATAGGCAATCTTGGTCATATGAAGCGGCATGACGCGCCCCATCGGGCGCACAGGGCTGGCGAGTCAAGCGCCCCGGAACAGAATTAGCGCGCCAGATACTCGTCTAGCGTCAGATGCAGGTGCCGGATGCGCGCTTCCTGATAATTGCCCAGTGTCTGCGCGCGCTTGCGCGAGGCCCTGGCCCCGTCGCGCTGCATGGCCAGATTGTCGGTATCCTGGTCGAGGATCTCGGCCAGCGCGAAGCCCGGTACACTGGTGTAGCTATCCTCCACTTCCAGCCGGATCGGCGTGGCGGGTGGCGGGCGCTCGCCGTTGGCAGGCAGCGGCTGGAGCAACAGGATTTCGTGCAGGCACTGGTCCACCCCCAGTGGACGGAAACGATAGCACAGGCGGATGCCGATGCCGGGGAAGAAGAAGGCGTTCGGAAACAGGAAATACTCGATCGAATCAAGCATCTCGCTGGTCGATTTGTCGGACAGGTCGACCCCGAAGGCCGCGCCGTATTCTTCCCGCAGCAACCGCGCATGCTCCGCCCTGGCCGAGGCACCCTCGGCCAATTGCGCAGGGTCGCGGCCCAGCTTGGCGAACAGCGTCGCCTCGCTCACCTCCTGCTTCAGATGCGGGCTCGGCACCCCAATCGCGTGCATGAAACGCGACACATGCCGCCCGAAAATGTCGTATTGGGCATTGGCGTCTGCCGCAGTGTAGACCGCCTGGCTGTGCGTTTCGAGGACGTGGAACGCCTCGAGAAAGGCTTCCATCGCCATCTTCCAGTTGGCTGGCAGCACCTTTTCGGTGTGCAGCGCGACATAGCGATCGTCCATCGGCCACAGCCGGAAATGTTCGGGCAGCACTTCGAGCTGCTGCGCCAGCGGCGGCGGATTCTCGCCCATGTGGATGAATACGAAGCCGCCCCACACCTCGCAGGCAATCTGGTCGAGCCCGAAACTGCTATCGTCCACATGCGGGAAATCCCAGCGGCAGGGAATTTCGCGCAAGGAGCCGTCAAGGTTCCAGCTCATCCCGTGGAACGGGCAGCGGATGTGGTTGCGCCGCACCCCGCGCGAACCTTCAGTCGCAAACTTCATGGCGCGGTGCGGGCAGGAGTTGATGAAGGCGCGGATCGCCCCGTCCGCCCCGCGCACAACCAGCACCGAATGGTGGCCAACATCGTACACATGACGGTCGCCCGGATCGGGGATATGCTCCTCGCGGCAGGCCCATTGCCAGACATTGGGCCACAGCAGGTCGAGCTCGCGCTGGTAAAAGGCCGCGTCGTGATAGCGATCGAGCGGCAGGTCGGCATCGCCCAGGAAGCTGTATTCCTCCACCCGCATCGCCGGCGGCGGATTATCGCCATCGGCATCGAGGATGTCCTGCATCGAGGGGCCAGGGCAGCGCGCCTCGCCCGGAGCCAGTGCCGGATCAGACGGCGCCGTGAGATCGGGGCGGTTCATCCGGGCCTGCGCATCGCAGCGCGGTGATACAGCGGGTCGGCCGGCTTGCGCTGCCCGACGATGAAGGGCGCCGCGCCCAGGATCGCGTCGCTCGCCGGGTCATCGCGCGCCCAGTCGACGATCTCGGAACGGTATGCATACTTCCAGATGCCGCCGCGCCGCTCGCAACGCTCGAGATAGCGCCCGGCGATCACCAAATCGCGTTTGGCGCCGTGTTCGTCGGTGGTGCGGTGGTAGGCCTGATAATAGACTTCGCCATAGGCTTCGTCGCCGTCGATCTCGATCAGGTGCTGGCCCAGCATGTGATGGTTGCGGTCATGCCCGGCCAGCGCGTCCATGCAGAAGGCGGCAAAGTCGCGCGCGCCGCCTTCGAAGATGCCATAGGCGAGATGGGCATCGGCCCAGAACTGCGCTTCCATCAGCTCGCAGTCGAGCCGGTCCAGCGCACGCATGTAGTTCGCGGCAAGCTCCATGATCGCCAGACGGTCTGCGATCGCGCTCATTCCACCCTCTCCATATTGGGCATACTAAGCGCGCGCGGCCCCCTGTAACTTGCCGTTATGGATAGGAATTCGAACGAGCCCCGGGCATGAGCGGGCCGGGCCGCATCCGCACCGCCGACGAACTGGCGAGCGAAGCGGCGATCCGCGCGGTGCTGGCCGGCTATTGCCGCGCGGTCGACCGCGCCGATGCCGATCTGCTGGAGGCTTGCTTCTGGGGCGATGCCACGGTCGATTACGGCGGCTACAAGGGCGCGGCCGCGCCGTTCTGCCCGCTGCTGGTCGAGGCAATCCGGGCCTGGGGCCAGACCCACCACCAGCTGGGCCAGACCCTGGTAGAGTTCACCGGCGGGGATGCCGCGCGGGTCGAGACCTATGTTACCGCAGGCCATTTTCCGGCGGGCGGGCAGCTCGATGAAATGACCTATCTCGGGCGCTATCTCGACCGGTTCGAGCGGCGCGGCGACGAATGGCGCATCGCGGATCGGGTGATCGTGATGAGCTGGACCAGGGTCGGGCCAGTGTCCCACGATCCTGCAGGAAGCGCGGTGGCGGGCCTGCGCACCGCCGCGCGCAAGCCGGACGATCCGCTTTACGAGTGATCGGCTAGCGCTGCTCAGCCGACCAGGCCGGTCGCAACTGCCAGGCCCAGGAAGGCGAAGAAGCCCATCGAATCGGTAATCATGGTCACGAACACCGACGAGGCCACCGCCGGGTCCTGGTCCAGCCGTTCGAACACCACCGGCACCAGCACCCCGGCCATCCCCGCAACGATGATGTTCACCACCATTGCAGCGGCGATCACCATGCCCAGCTGCGGCGTGAACAACAGCGCGGTGGCGAGGCCAATCAGCACCGCGATGGTCGCGCCGTTGAGCACCGCGACGCGCAGTTCGCGCCACACGATGCGCCAGGTATTGGCGCGGGTCAGCTGGTTGGTGGCGATCGCGCGCACTGCCACGGCCATGGTTTGTGTGCCGGCATTGCCGCCGATGCTGGCGACGATCGGCATCAGCACCGCCAGCGCCACAAGTTGCTCGATCGCAGCGCCGAAGAAAGCGATGATCGTGCTGCCCACCACGGCCGTGCCGAGATTGGCGACCAGCCAGCGCACGCGGGCGATATAGGCCTCGCGGATCGGTTCGTTGATGTCGCCGTCGCCCGCACCCGAAAGCAGCAGCACGTCCTCGCCCGCTTCCTCGGAGATGATGTGGAGCACGTCGTCCACCGTCATCTGGCCCACCAGCCGGCCGTTCTCGTCCACCACTGCGGCCGAAACCAGCGCATATTTCTGGAACATCAGGCCCAGCTCTTCCTGATCCATCGTCACCGGGATCAGCGTCTGGTCGCGCTTCATCACATCGGTCAGCGCGATCTGGCGCGGGCTGGTGAGGATCCAGCTGAGCGCGATCGTGCCCACCGGATGGTGCCGCTCGTCGACCACGAAGATCTCGAAGAAATCGGTCGCCAGATCGTGCCGCCCGCGCAGGTAATCGATCACGTCGCCCACGCTCATATGCTCGGGCACCGCCACGAAATCGCGGCTCATCAGGCGGCCGGCGGTTTCTTCCGGGTAAGCCAGCGCGCTTTCGATCGCGGCGCGGTCTTCCGCGTCGAGCTCGGCCAGCACCGCCTGCCGATCGTCCTCGTCGAGGTCCTCGATCAGCTGGACCGCGTCATCGGTTTCGAGCTGTTCGGCGATGGTTGCGACCGCTTCTGCGGGCAGCGCTTCCATCATGTCCTCGCGGACGTAATCGTTGAGCTCGGCGATCACGTCCGGGCCCATCAGGTCGGTGATCGCCGCTGCCAGTGCCGCGCGGTCGTCGCGGTCGATCAGTTCGAACAGGTCGGCGATGTCGGCCGGGTGGAGTGGTTCGACAAGATCATAGACCGCGCCCTTGTCATCCGCGGCCAGCGCCTCGCGGACGCTGCGCAGGTATTCGGGCTTGAGCCGGTTTTCCTCGTCATGGCGCTCGTCATCGATCCGGTCGTCGGGGCGCGCGCCTTCGTCCGGCGCGGTCTCCGCCAGCAGGATGTCGGTTTCGTCGAGGCGCGGATCGTCGGCCATCCGCTCCGTCTAGGCGGGCAGGGCGAAAAGGCAAGCACGAGGGCACGCAGGCTGGTGACTCGGCCGCACAAGCCGCTATAGGCGGCGCAAACCAAGGAGATTGTTGCATGACCGACCAGACGCTGACGCTCACCCTCGATTGCGGAGACGGGAAGGGCGGCGATGTCGTGATCAAGCTGCGCCCCGATCTTGCGCCCGGCCATGTCGCGCGCATCACCGAACTGGTGCAGGAAGGCTTTTATGACGGCGTGGTGTTCCACCGTGTGATCGCCGGCTTCATGGCGCAGGGTGGCGACCCCACTGGAACCGGCATGGGCGGTAGCGACAAGCCCGATCTCGAAGCCGAATTCAACGCCGAACCGCATGTGCGCGGCACCTGCTCGATGGCGCGGACCAGCTATCCGCACAGCGCCAATTCGCAGTTCTTCATCTGCTTTGACGATGCGCGCTTCCTCGACAAGCAATACACCGTGTGGGGCAATGTCGAGAGCGGGATGGAGCATATCGACGCACTGCCCAAGGGTGAGCCGCCGCGGGCGCCGGGCAAGATCGTGAAAGCGGTGGTCGCCTGAAGGCACATCGCCTTCGACCCTTAGCGCCGAGCTTGCCAATGAAGTCCGAAACAGCCCATCCTAGGACCTACCGGGTCAAGAGCTTCGGCTGTCAGATGAATGTCTATGATGGCGAGCGCATGGCCGAGCTGCTCAGTGCGCGCGGGATTACGCCCGCCGCCGAGGGCGAAGACGCCGACCTGGTGGTGCTCAACACCTGCCACATCCGCGAGAAGGCAGCGGAAAAGGTCTATTCGGATATCGGCCGGCTGGTGAAGGCCGGCGCCGAGGCCGGCCGGAAGCCGCTCATCGCGGTGGCCGGCTGCGTGGCGCAGGCCGAGGGCGAGGAGATCATGGCACGCGCGCCGGCGGTCAGCATGGTGGTTGGCCCGCAAGCCTATCACCGCCTGCCCGAAATGCTCGACCGGGCGGTGAAGGGCGAGCGCGCAACCGATACCGACATGCCGGCGATCGCCAAGTTCGATTCGCTTCCCGCGCGGCGAAAGATCGGGCCGACGGCTTTCCTCACCGTGCAGGAAGGCTGCGACAAGTTCTGCACCTATTGCGTGGTGCCCTATACCCGTGGGGCTGAAATCTCGCGCCCTTACAGTGATCTGGTTGGCGAAGCGCAGAAACTGGTCGAGGCCGGCGCGAAAGAGATCACGCTGCTGGGCCAGAACGTCAATGCCTGGAGCGGCGCGGACGAGCGCGGCCGTGCGATCGGCCTTGCGGGGCTGATCCGCCGCCTCGCGCAGATCGACGGCTTGGCACGGATCCGCTACACCACCAGCCATCCCATGGACATGGATGAAGCGCTCATCGAAGCGCATGGCGAAGTGGCCAAGCTGATGCCCTATCTCCACCTGCCGGTGCAGAGCGGATCGGACCGGGTATTGAAGGCGATGAACCGCAGCCACACCGCCGAAGGCTATCTGCGCCTGCTTGAGCGGTTTCGCGCCGCGCGGCCCGACATCGCGCTGTCGGGGGATTTCATCGTCGGCTTCCCCGGCGAAACCGAGGCCGAATTTGCCGAGACGCTCGCGCTGGTCGATGCGGTGGGTTACGCGCAGGCCTTCAGCTTCAAATATTCGCCGCGCCCCGGCACGCCTGCCGCCACGATGGACGGGCAGATCGCGCGCGAGGTGATGGATGATCGGCTGAAGCGCCTGCAGGATCGGCTCAACCGCGACCAGCTGGCCTTCAACCGCGCCAGTGTGGGCAAGAGCTGCGCGGTGCTGGTCGAGCGCCGGGGCAAGCATCCGGGCCAGTGGCTCGGCAAGTCGCCCTGGCTGCAGAGCGTGTGGTTCGAAGGCGATGTGGGCATAGGCGATATCGTCGAGGTTGAACTCGCCGAGGCCGGGCCCAATTCGCTTGCGGGCCTTTTGCGCCAGTCTGTGCCTGCCTGAACACGCATGATGGCAGTTCGCTGACAATCCACCACCGTGTGGCCTGCGCTTGCTTGCCATGGCCGCAATCGCGCCTAGACTCCCGATTCGAGTGCATCGAAGGGAGCTGCTTACCAGCCACATGGCCCGCAAACCTGCCAGCAAGCCCGCCCGCGGACCCGGTTCGACCGTCTCCGCCTTTCCCGATATCGCCGCGGCGCCCCGCCGTGCCCGCAGCGAGATGAGCTTCGATGACCAGTCGCTGCTCGGCCCGCTGTTCGGCCAGTTCGATGCGAACCTGGTGCAGGTCGAGAACCGGCTGGGCGTGTTCATCTCGGCGCGCGGCGACCGGGTGGTGATCGAGGGGCCGCAAGACAGTGTCGCGCGCGCCCGCGACGTGCTGCAGACCATGTATGACCGGCTGGCGCGGGGCGACGATCTCGATGCAGGCGCGATCGAAGCGCTGATCGCCATGTCGAACGAGCCCATGCTGGAAGGCATCATCAATGGCGAGCTCGATGCACCGCCGGTGATGATCCGCACCCGCCGCAAGACGATCGTGCCGCGCAGTGCCAACCAGATTCCCTACATGCGCCAGCTGGCGAAAGACGACATTATCTTCGCGCTGGGCCCGGCCGGTACCGGCAAGACCTATCTGGCGGTGGCGCAGGCGGTGAGCCAGCTGATCAGCGGCAGCGTTCAGCGCCTGATCCTGTCGCGCCCGGCGGTGGAGGCGGGCGAACGGCTCGGCTTCCTGCCCGGCGACATGAAGGAGAAGGTCGACCCCTATCTGCGCCCGCTTTATGACGCGCTGTACGACTGCATGCCGCCCGAACAGGTCGAACGGCGGCTCGCCAGCGGGGCCATCGAAAGCGCGCCGCTGGCCTTCATGCGCGGACGCACGCTGAACCACGCATTCATCATCCTCGACGAAGCGCAGAACACCACGCGCGAGCAGATGAAGATGTTCCTCACCCGCTTCGGCCAGAACAGCCGGATGGTGGTGTGCGGCGACCCGCGCCAGGTCGATATTCCCGGCGGCGACCGGATGAGCGGCCTCGCCGATGCGGTCGAGCGGCTCGAAGGCGTGGACGGAATCGCAGTGACGCGCTTCACCGCCGCCGATGTAGTGCGCCACCCGATCGTGGGCCGGATCGTCGAGGCTTATGAGGGCAAGGCGGAATAGGGCGGGCGCAGGGCCGAAACTGTTAGAGTTCTCCGGTACCTGCGCCCGTTCCCATGCGTCAGTTGCCTCGTGCTTTCCGCAAGGCTTCATCCATTTGCGGCCGGGCACTAGCCCAGGCATGTTCGCTGCATAGCTTGCTGTCTTTGACTTCCCATCGCGCCGCACGGGCAGGTGGCCCACAGAACCGCTTGATCGATTCGCTAACGCGCCGCTCCATCCGCGTTGCGCCAGTCGTTGTGGCCAGGTCCAGATCGCTGATCCCCACCACCAGCTTGACCGTTTCGAACCCTTCGGGCGCGTTCATTCTGGCAGTTACGATGATCTCGGGCTCCTGAGCCACCGCGGGCGTTGCGAGGCCAAACAGGCACATCGTGCTGACGAAGGACAATCCCAATCCGCGCAAACTCGACATGACCAATTCCTCTCAATTTCTTGTCGGTCGTTGCTGCCAGCGGTTCAATCGGCATGTCTTTTGGCAAGGCCATTATGACGCCGGGCAGTATCGCACCAGCTATGGCCTCGCAGCTGCAACGTCATTGATTCATGTCAATCAAGGTCTGCTCTCTCGCGGCTTTCCTGCGCCCACCTTCGGCGCTAGGCGTATTCATGTGATGGATCTCGACATCGATATCGAAGGATGGCCTGCGGGCGAGTGGCAAGCTCTGGCAGAGCGCGCCGCCAAGGCCTGCGCCGGCCAGGCGCGCGAACTCGCCAACCCGCGCCTCAGCGCCAGCCTGCTGTTCACCAGCGATGATGAGGTTCATGCGCTCAACCGCGAGTGGCGAGGGCGCGACAAGCCGACCAATGTGCTGAGTTTTCCGATGCTCGCGCGCGAAGAACTGCTGGCGTTGGCGCCGGACGGCCCGCCCGAACTGCTGGGCGATCTCGCGCTAGCCTTTGAAACCTGCGCCCGCGAAGCGACGGACAAGGGCGTACCGCTCGAACATCATGCCACGCATCTGATCGTCCACGGCCTGCTGCATCTGGCCGGTCACGATCACGAAACCAGCGAGGAAGATGCGGACAAGATGGAAGCGCTGGAGATCGCGATACTTGCAAAATTGGGCATCGCGGACCCATATGGGGATCGCGACCGACAAGAAGGGACTACCTAGGGGCCATGTCCGATTCCCCATCTACCGCGGGAGACGCGGACAGTAGCAGCGGACTGATGCTGGCGCTGCGCAAACTGCTCAAGTTCGGCGAGGATGACCGCTCGTTGCGCGAGCAGCTCGAAGAAGCGATCGACGAGCACGAGGATGAACGCGGCGAAGCGGCCGCTCCTGAAGGTGCCGGTGGTGATCTCTCGCGGGTCGAGCGCCAGATGCTGCGCAATCTGCTGCACTTCAGCGAACACGATGCCGATGACATCGCGGTGCCGCGCGGCGAGATCATTGCGGTCGACGCCGCAATCGGCTGGGACGAGCTGGTTGCCGCCTTCAGCGAGCATGGGCATTCGCGCATGCCGGTTTACCGCGACACGCTCGACCAGGTGATCGGCATGATCCACATCAAGGACGTGTTTCCTTTCCTCGCCGAACGAAAGCCGCCACCGGCCGACTGGACCACGCTGATGCGGCAGCCGCTTTATGTGCCGCAGGTGCGCGGCGCGCTCGACGTGCTGGCCGACATGCGCGCGAAGCGCACCCACCTTGCCATCGTGCTCGACGAGTTTTCGGGCACCGATGGACTCATCACGATCGAGGACCTGGTCGAGGAGATCGTGGGCGAGATCGAGGACGAGCATGATGATGCGCCTGAAGCGCTGGTCGTGCAGATCGGCCCGGGCATGTGGGATTGCGATGCGCGGGCCGAGCTTGACGATGTGGCCGAGCTGGTCGGCGATGCGCGCCTGGCCGAAGTCGAGGAAGCGGTCGATACGCTGGGCGGGCTCGCCTATGTCCTGGCCGAACAGGTGCCGCAGGTCGGCGCGGTGGTCGAACACCCCAGCGGCTGGCGGATCGAAGTGACTGCGGGTGACGAAACCCACGTCACGCGGTTGCGGCTGCATGCCCCGCCACCCGGTGCGGGTGATGCGAAAATAACAAGCGAAGAATAAAAAAAGCGCGCCAACTTCGATTTTTTGCATCTTTTTCGCGCGCCATGCGTATCTGGTGCGTGTCAGCGAGAGATCGAATGCCCACCCGTCGCCTTCCCCCCCTGCGTGCGCTCGAAGCCTTCATGCGGACAGTGCGCCTTGGTTCGGCGCGCGCCGCAGCCGAGGAGATCGGGCTGAGCCCATCGGCGCTTTCGCGCCGCATCAGCAATCTCGAGGAGTTTGTCGGGAAGAAGCTGTTCACCCGCGCGCGCCAGTCGATGCAGCTGACCGATGAAGGGCAGGCTTTCTACGAAGCGGTCAACCCGCACATGGAAGCGCTGACCCGCGCGGTCGAAAGCCAGTCGGACAATATCTCGCTGCTGCGGTTGCATCTCGGCGTATTGCCGCTGTTCGGCAGCCAGCGGCTGTTCCCGCGGCTAGGCGAGCTGCGCAAGCGCCATCCGCTGCTGCATATAGATATCGACACCGGCCCGCATCTCGAGGACAGGGTTGGCGATACGCTGGACGCGGCGATCATCCTGTCGCGCGGGCCCGAGCGCGGGCTCCATGCGGTGCGGCTCGATCACAACATGGTGCATGCGATCTGCAGCCGCGAGACGGCGGAGATGCTGGGCGCTGCGGTCGATCGCGACAAGCTGGCGAAGCAGACCTTCCTGCTCCACAACGAACTGCCCGCAAGCTTCGAAGCTTGGAAGCAGGCGTTGGGCCTGAATGATTTCGATCCTGTGGCGATCGACCACTACGATTCGGGCACGCTGATGCTGGCCGCCGCCGCACAGGGCCTGGGCATCGCGATCATGCATGACGACCATCTGCGTCGCGCGGCCGACACGCGCCTGACCAATCTCTACGGGGTCGAGGTCGAGAGCCCTTACAGCTACTGGTTCGTGTGCAAGCCGACCGCGCTCGAATCGCGCCCGGTGCGGCTGTTCCATGACTGGCTGGTGAGCGCGGGGCTGTAGCGCCGCAGCCCGGACCTATTCGATCGGCAGGTCGCTTTCGGGCGCGCGATAGCGCACCGGATCGACCGACCAGGCAAACTCGCGCAGCGGCTTGCCCAGGCGGTTGACCAGCGCCTCCTCGATCCGGTTGCGCGCTTCGGCGGCGATCGCCTTGCGCCCGTGATGCTCTTCCGGGCTGAACGGATCGAGAAAGTGCAGTTCGAGCGGGAAGGAACCGGCCCGTGCCAGCACGCGCCGCGCGTTATTGACGCCGCCTTCGTCACCCACCCAGCCGATCCATTCGGCGATATCGCCGTAAAACAGCATCACCGGTTGCACCAGTACGCCCGCCGGCGGCGGTTCGAGCACGCGCAGCATGCTGGTCTTGAACGGCAGCAGCGATTGCCCGTCGGTAACAGTGCCTTCGGGGAAGACGGTGACCGACCAGTTGTCGCTTAGCGCCTCGCGCAGATCGTTGATCTGCGCTGCCACGCCCATGCGGTTCTCGCGCTTCACGAACACCGTTCGGTTGAGCCGCGACAGCCAGCCGACAACGGGCACTTCGGCCAGTTCGGCCTTGGCGACAAAGGCGGTGCCGCTGGCTCCGGCCAGCGCCAGTATGTCAATCCACGAGATGTGGTTCGCGATGAAGAACACATCGCGGCGCAGCGGTGTGCCCACCACCTTGACGCGCGCGCCTGCCACCCAGGCGGCAAACCGCAGGAAATACATCGGGAAGGGCGAGCCATAGGCCAGCACCCGCCACAGGTAATGCACCGGCACCAGCACTACCAGCGCGAGCACCAGCAGGAAGCCGCGCCAGTAAAGGCGTAGCCAGCCGGTGAAGCTGATCGGAGTCGGTTCGCCGCGCGCAGCGGCGGCGCGAAGTTCGGCTTCAGTCGTCGCGCGAGAGCCGGACGCCATAGAGTTCCATGCGATGGTCGACCAGGCGATAACCCAGCCGCTCCGCGATCACCCGCTGCAGGGCTTCGAGTTCGGGATCGACGAATTCCACGACCTTGCCGGTTTCGACATCGATCAGATGATCGTGATGTGCTTCAGGCGCGGTCTCATAGCGGGCGCGCCCGTCGCCGAAATCATGGCGATCGAGGATGCCGGCTTCTTCGAACAGGCGCACGGTCCGATAGACCGTGGCGATCGAGATCTTCGGATCGATTGCCGAGGCGCGCTCGTGCAACAGTTCGACATCGGGGTGGTCGTCGCTTTCGGACAGCACGCGCGCGATTACACGGCGCTGCTCGGTAATCCGCAGCCCCTTGTCGGCGCACAATTGCTCAAGGTCTATTCGCTGCGGCAAGTCGTTCTCCGGACGCAGAGGGGAGTGCGCCTTGTATCGGGACAAGGCGCACACCTCAAGCGGCTGCGGCGGTGCTTATGCCGCCTTCTTGCGGCGTCCACGCTTCTGGCCCGGCATCTTGCCGAGGCCGATCTGCTTGGCCAGCGTGCGTCGCGTGTCGGCATAGTCGGGCGCCACCAGCGGGTAATCCGCGCCAAGTTCCCAACGCGCCTTGTACTGATCCGGCGTCATGCCGTGTTCGGTCGAAAGGTGACGCTTCAGCATCTTCATCTTCTTGCCGCAGTCGAGGCAAACGATGTGGTCCTTCTTGACCGAGGCCCGTACCGAAACCGCCGGCTCAGGCCGGGGTTCAGCCGCCGGTGCAGCATCGCCCAGCGATGCCAGCGCGGTGAAGACATTGGTGATCAGCGACGGCACGTCTTCCACGCCGACATTGTTGTTGCTGACATGCGCTGCAACGATGTCCGAAGTCAGCGTGATCAACGTCTCTTTCATGTCTGTTTCAGTCATTTTCCCAGAGTTCCTCGCATTTTATTGCTTTTGTGCTCGGAGTAAGCCCCCTCGAGAGAATTCCCATGAACCCGTGTGAACGAATTTGCAACCCGCGATGCGCTGATTGGGATTTCAGCTAGTAATAATGATTATCAAACCGCCAATGCAAAAGTAATCGCATCCATTCTCGTGCCGTCGCTGAACAAGTAATAAGCCTTGCGCCGGCCAATCGGTTCGAAGCCCACTCTGCGGTAAAGCCCTTGTGCCGGGTTGTTTTCGCGCATTTCGAGGAAGATGCGTTCGGCCCCGCGTGCCCGCGCATCCTGCGCCAGCTGCCGGATCAGCGCTTCGCCGATCCCGCGGCGGCGGAATTCCGGCCGCACCGCGATCAGCAGCAACTCCTCCTCGCCGGGTGCGTGGCGCGTCATGACGAAGCCCGCCGCGCGCATCTTGCGACAATCTGCCGGGTCACTCGTCACCTGTCCCGCTTCATCTGCGAGCAGCGCGAATGTATTGGGCATCGCCAGCGAATCCTCGACCTGGCGCCGGTTCCAGGCCTCGCGCCAGGCAGGATCAAACGCGATCTGCATCACCGCCATGATCTGGTCGACCTGGCACATCGGCGCGGCGATCGGGCCGCTCATGCCGGCAATGCCCCACCGGGCAGCCGCGCATCGGGGCCGCGGCCGTAGATCGGGGCGATCGTGCCAGTGAGCAGTTCCGGTGCAAGCAGCACGGCGCCGCGCGCATCGGGAAGCAGCTCGATAGCGGCGCGCCCGCTGCCGACAAGCTCGGCCAGTTGTGCCGCGCGATTGCCGGCGATCCGGCGATCAAAGGCGCGTGCCGCGGCGTCTGCCGGAACGAGCGAAGCGACCTCGCCTTCGGGCTGCCCATCGGCCGCAAAGTCCTGCACGAACCATTCGCCGTGCCCGCCGTTCATGCACACCGTCACGGCTTCGCCCGCATGCTGCTGCTGCGCCATTAGCGCGACCAGTGCCAGCGTGGGATAACCCAGCACTTCGGCCTGCCAGGCAAAGCCGAGCGCGCGCGCGGTGGCGATCCCGATCCGCACGCCGGTAAAGCTGCCCGGACCAAGCGAAACCAGGATGCGCCCGGCCTTGCCCCGCAGAGGCAGGCCCGCGATCATCGGCACCAGCTGTTCGGCATGGCCGCGCCCCAGCAGGCGATGGTCATGCGCGACGAGCTGCGATCCGTCGAACAGCGCGACGGAGCAGGCTTCGGTGGCGGTTTCGATCGCGAGCGTGCGCATCGCCGCGCGATGCCTCAAGCGGCGCCTGCGTTCAAGCGGGCGAAATCAGATGATGCGGTTGAAGCGCCCGAACTCGGGACGCGGGCTGCGATCGAAAATGCTGGCAGGGTCGCCATAACCGATCGAGCAGATGAAGTTCACCCGGTGGCGCGGCTCGTCGGCCAGGAAGGCCGCGTGGACAGCGGCGGGATCGAAGCCCGACATCGGCCCGCAATCGAGCCCCAGCGCGCGCGCCGCCAGCATCAGATAGGCGCCCTGGAGCGAAGAATTGCGGAAAGCGCCTTCCTCGCGCCCGGCCTCGTTGCCCGCGAACCAGCTTTTCGCGTCGGTATGCGGGAACAGCCACGGCAGTTGCTCGTGGAAATCGACGTCATAGGCAAGGATTGCGGTGACCGGAGCGGCCAGCACCTTGGCCTTGTTGCCTTCCATCACGCACCCGGCCAGCTTCTGCCGTGCCTCAGCGGATTTCGCCCAGACGATCCGGATCGGCTGCATATTGGCCGACGTGGGCGCCATCTTCATCAGATCGTAGATCGCTTCGAGCTGCGCGTCGCTGACCGGCCGGTCGAGCCAGCCGTTGTAGCTGCGCGCCTCGGTGAAGAGCTGCGCCAGCGCGTCACCCGACAGCGCTTGGTCGTGGAACTGCCTGGTCATGCTGCCTGCCCCTTGCTCAACGCCGCGCTCAGGCCGCGCGGACTTCGACGACTTCGGGCACGTAGTGCTTGAGCAGGCCTTCGATGCCGTGCTTGAGCGTGGCGGTGCTCGACGGGCAGCCCGAACACGAGCCTTGCAGCGTGAGATAGACCACGCCGTCGCGGAACCCGCGATAGGCGATATCGCCGCCGTCGCCCGCCACCGCCGGGCGCACCCGTGTTTCGAGCAGCTCGTGGATCTGCGCCACGATATCGGCGTCGGCCGGGTCTTCCTCGACCAGCAAGGCTTCGCCGGCATCTTCCGGCACGCTGATGCCCGAGGCATCACCGCCGGCAAAAAGCGGTGCTTCCGACACGAAATGGTCGAGCAGGATAGCCACTACCTGCGGCTTCAGATCGGTCCAGTTCACGCCCGGCGCGGCGGTCACGCTGATGAAATGGCTGCCGAAGAACACATTGGTAACTTCGCCGGTGTCGAAGATCGCCTGCGCCAGCGGGCTGGCTTCGGCCGCTTCGTGGCTGGCGAACTCGCGCGTGCCGCTCGCCATGACCTGACGACCGGGCAGGAACTTCAGGCTGGCGGGATTGGGGGTGGTTTCGGTTTCGATGAACATGGCTTGGATGTAGGGACGGCGGGCGCGCGGGGCAAGGCAACAAAGCTTTGCCGCCATTCACTATCCCTTCACCTCCCGAGCCTCTATAGTCGAGGCCATGACTGCGCTGTTTCGCGCCCTGGGCGCGCTCACCCTGATCCTTGCTCCGCTGGCCTCGGCCATTCCGCTCGCCGCGCAAGAGGCGCCTGCGCCTGTGCCGGCAGAGGCCACGCCAGCCTCGCTGCAATCGGACAGTGAGGTGCCGTGGCTCTATCGGGGAAGCGACATCCCGGTCGATCGCGAATGGCAGTTCGGCGAGATGGATAACGGGCTGCGCTATGCCGTGCGGCGCAATGGCGTGCCGCCCGGGCAGGTCTCGATCCGCGTGCGCATCGATGCCGGCTCGCTCAACGAAAGCGAGCAGGAGCGCGGCTTCGCCCACCTGCTCGAACACATGCTGTTCCGCGAGAGCAAATACCTCAAACCGGGCGAAGCGATCCCCACCTGGCAACGGCTGGGCGCGACGCTGGGGCATGACACCAATGCCGAAACCACGCCTACGCACACCGTCTACATGATCGATCTGCCTGCGATCACTCCGGCCGGGCTGGAGGAAAGCTTCAAGCTCTTGTCGGGGATGGTGCGCGAGCCGGTGCTGAGCGATGCCAATATCGCGGCCGAAGTGCCGATCGTGCTGGCCGAAATGCGCGACCAGAGCGGGCCGGGCCAGCGCGTTAGCGAAAAGACGCTTGCCACGCTGTTCGCCGGCCAGCGGCTCGCCAACCGCAGCCCGATCGGCACCGAGGAGACCTTGCGCGCGGCGAACGAAACCAGCCTCGAAGCGTTTCACACGCGCTGGTACCGGCCGGAAAACACCGTGATCGTGGTGGTTGGAGATGCCGATCCGCTCCAGTTCGCGCATCTGATCGAGCGCTATTTCGGCGACTGGCAGGGTGAAGGACCGGCGACGCCGGCCCCTGATTTCGGCGATCCCGTGGCGCCCGCCGGCGCCAGCGGCCAGAACCCGATCGGCGAGCTGGCAGTGGCGGTCGAACCCGATCTGCCGCGCAATTTCACCTATGGCGTGATGCGGCCGTGGCGCCCGGTGCAGGATACCGTGGTCTACAACGAAGGGCTGATGCTCGACGCGGTGGCGCAGGCGATCATCAACCGCCGGCTCGAATCGCGCGCGCGCAGCGGCGGCAGCTATCTCTATGCCGAGGTCGCGCAGGATGACATTTCGCGCTCGTCCGATGCCACCATGGTCAGCCTCGCCCCGCTCGAGGGTGACTGGCAGACCGCGCTCAGCGACGTGCGCAGCGTGATCGCCGATGCGCTGGCGCATCCGCCGACGCAGGAAGAGATCGACCGCGAAGTGGCGCAGTTCGACACTGCCTTTGCCAGCGAGGTCGAACAGCGCAGCGTGCTGGCGGGTGCCAAGCTGGCTGACAACATCGTTCGCGCGCTCGATATCCGCGAGACAGTCGCCTCGCCCGAAGTGGCGCTCGGCATCTTTCGCGGGATGCGCGCGCGCTTCACTCCGGCCAATGTGCTGAAGCACACGCGCAAGCTGTTCGAAGGCGATGTGGTGCGCGGGATCTATGTGACGCCGCAAGCGGGTGAAGCGAGCGAGGCGCAACTGCGGCTGGCGCTGGCGCGCGATGCCAGCCCCGATGGCGCGGCGCGGCTCGCCAACCGCACGATCTCGTTCGACAAGCTGCCGCCGGTGGGCAAGCCGGGCGAGATTGCACAGCGCAAGCAGGTTGGGCTGCTCGATATCGAGCAGGTCGATTTCGCCAATGGCGTGCGGGCGATCGTGTGGTCGAACAACGACGAGCCTGGGCGTGTCTCGGTCAAGGTGAGGTTCGGCGGGGGCTATCGCAGCTTCACTGCCGACACAGCGGCCTATGCCTCGCTGGGCGAGATGGCGCTGGTCGCCTCCGGCCTGGGCGACATCGACGAAGACGATCTCGACCGGCTGGCGACTGGCCGCAAGATGGAGTTCGAGTTCGAGATCGGCGATGCCGCATTCACGTTCGCGGCGCAGACCCGTTCGGCCGATGTGGCTGACCAGCTCTACCTGTTCGCGGCGAAGCTTGGGATGCCGCGGTGGGACCGCAATCCGGTGCTGCGCGCCAAGGCGGCGGCCGAGATCGGCTATGCCTCTTTCGCCACCAGCCCGGCCGGTGTGCTGACCCGCGATCTCGAATATCTCGTGCGTGACCGTGACGCGCGCTTCGCCACGCCCGGGCGGGAGCAGCTCAAGGCTGTCACGCCCGAGGGCTTCCGCAAGTTCTGGGACGCGCGTCTGGCCGAAGGGCCGGTGGAAGTGCTGGTGGTGGGCGAATTCGACCGCGAGGCAGTGGTCGAAACGCTGCGCCGCACCTTCGGCGCATTGCCGCCGCGCAAGGACCTCGCCCCCGAAGTGGCGGCCCGCGTGCCTGCCTTCCCGGCCAATGCCGGCGGGGCGCCCGAGGTGCTGACCCATCGCGGCGCCCCCGATCAGGCCGCAGCGGTGATCGCGTGGCCCAGCGGCGGCGGCACCTCGCGCCTGCGCGAATCGCGCCAGCTGGCAATCCTGGTCGACCTGTTCAACAACCGGTTGATGGACGCACTGCGCGAGCGGCTAGGCGCAAGCTATGCTCCGGCTGCTTTCTCCGACTGGCCGACCGACCTGCAGGGTGGCGGCACGATCCGCGCGCTGGCGCAGTTGCGGCCGCAGGATGTGCCGGTGTTTTTCGCCGAGGCTGACCGGATCGCGCAGGACCTGGTCGCGACGCCGCCCAGCGATGACGAGATCCAGCGCGCCGCGCAGCCGCTGGGCCAGCTCTATAACCGCGCGATGACCAGCAACATGTTCATCCTGCTCCAGCTTGAAGGTGCCACCACCGATCCTGCGCGGATCGAACTGGTCCGCAGCCTCGTCGCAGACCATTCCGCGACGAGGGGCGAGATCATGCAACTGCTCGCCAAGCGCTATCTCGGTGCGCGGCCCGCCTGGCGGCTGGCGGTGATCCCGGAAGGGCAGGAACTGGCGACGGCGGCGGCGAACGACAACGCGCCGGCGGGCCAGCAGGCCCGGCCCGTAACGGCGGCGGTTTCCGGCCGCTGACAAGCAGGGCTTGGGGCAAGGCGCGAAATCTTGTTGCGCCGATACGCCCGCAAGCTTTGCATTTCCCGCCCGGCGCGTGTAACCGCGCGGGCTCGCTTGAGCATACAGAGATCGTGAACGTGGCGCATAACTGGACACCCGAGGGCTGGAAGGCCCATGAAGCGCGGCACTTGCCGCATTACGAGGACGCGGAGGAACTGGCCGCAGCCGAGACTACGCTCGCCTCTTATCCGCCGCTGGTGTTCGCGGGCGAGGCACGCGCGCTCAAGGCCGATCTGGCGCAGGTGGCGCAGGGCCATGGCTTCCTGCTGCAGGGCGGCGATTGTGCCGAAAGCTTTGCCGAATTCCATCCCAACAACATCCGCGACACCTTCCGCGTACTGCTACAGATGGCGGTGGTGATGACCTTCGCCAGCAAGCGTCCGGTGGTGAAGGTGGGCCGCATGGCCGGACAGTTCGCCAAGCCGCGCAGCTCGCCTACCGAGACGCAGGGCGATATCACCCTGCCGAGCTATCTCGGCGACAATATCAACGGGATCGAGTTCGATCCGGTAGCGCGGCGCAACGATCCCGCACGGATGGTGAAGGCCTATTCGCAGGCCGCCGCCACGCTTAACCTGCTGCGCGCCTTTGCCGGCGGCGGTTACGCCAATCTGCGCCAGGTGCACCAGTGGACGCTCGATTTCATGGGCCGCACGCCCTGGGCCGAGAAATTCGCCGAAACCGCCGACCGGATCGGCGAAGCGCTCGACTTCATGGAAGCCTGCGGGATCGATCCCGCCACTGTGCCGCAATTGAAGGGCACGAGCTTCTACACCAGCCACGAAGCGCTGCTGCTGCCCTATGAGCAGGCGATGACGCGGCGCGATTCGCTGACCGGCGACTGGTATGCCACCAGCGCGCACATGCTGTGGATCGGCGATCGCACCCGTTTCCCGGGCAGCGCGCATGTCGAATTCGCGCGCGGCATCGGCAATCCGCTGGGCATGAAGTGCGGCCCCAGCCTTGAGCCCGATGCGCTGCTGGCGCTGCTCGACACGCTCAACCTGGCGCGCGAGCCGGGGCGGATCACGCTGATCAGCCGGTTCGGCCACGACAAGGTGGAAGAGGGGCTGCCGCGGCTGGTACGCGCGGTCGAGCGCGAAGGCCACCCGGTGGTGTGGAGCTGCGACCCGATGCACGGCAATGTCATCAAGTCCGACAGCGGCTACAAGACCCGCCCGTTCGACCGGATCCTGTCCGAGGTGAAGGGCTTCTTCGCGGTGCATCGCGCCGAAGGCACCCACCCGGGCGGTATCCATATCGAGATGACCGGGCAGGATGTGACCGAATGCGTGGGCGGCGCCGTGGCGATCACCGATGCCGCGCTGGGCGATCGCTATCACACGCATTGCGACCCGCGCCTCAACGCCGCGCAATCGCTCGAACTGGCGTTCCTGCTGGCTGAGATGCTCAACCAGCAGGTGGGAGAGCGCCGCGCCGACGCGGCCTGATGGACCATCGCCCCCGGGCACCCTATATCCCGGGGCATGACGCTCGAAACCGCCTGGCAGCTTGTGGCGACCACGCTCGCCGCGATCCCGCGTTCGGGCCTGCTGCTGATGGTGGTCGTGGCGATCGGCGCAAGCTGGATCGGCAGCCTGATGGTGCGCCGCCAGCTGCCGCTGGGCCAGGTGGTGCGGCGTGGCAGCACGGTGGTGCTGGCGGGCGTGCTGGTGCTGGTGGTGCTGCAGCTTTCTCGCTTCGATTCGCGGCTAGAGGTCGCGGTGCCGCAGATCGGCCTGCCCGAACAGGTGGTCGAAGGCGGCGAAACCCGGATCGCCATGGCGTCTGACGGGCATTACTGGCTGCGCGCCGAACTGAACGGCGTACCCGCCAATTTCCTGATCGACACCGGCGCCACGCTCACCGCGGTATCGCAGGGGCTGGCCGACCGCGCCGGACTCGAGCCGCGTCGCGGCGGGCTGCCGGTCACGATCAACACCGCCAACGGGCCCGTCTCGGCGCAGCTCGCCACCGCGGGCGAGATCCGCTTCGGCAATGTTGCCGCGCGCGGGCTGGACGTGGTGATCGCACCCACGCTGGGCGAAACCAATGTGGTGGGCATGAACCTGCTCTCGCGGCTCGCGGCGTGGCGGGTGGAAGGCAACACCATGATCCTAGTGCCGCGCAAGCCCGATCCTGCCCCCGGCACCGACGCCGAGTGGCAGTAAGCCCCACATAAGGGCTAGTGGACCGGCCACGCCCCACCGCCTAGCCCTTGCCCCACCACGGCAAAGGAGGCGCGCGCATGAAGGAACTGTTCGATCTCACCGGCAAGGTGGCGGTGGTCACCGGCGCCGGGCGCGGCATTGGCGAAGGCATTGCTACGCTGCTGGCCGAAGCGGGTGCCGACGTGGTGTGCGCAGCGCGCTCGCTTGAACAGATCGAACAGACCGCGCAGGCGATCAACGCCAGCAACAGCGCCGGGCGCGCGGTGGCGCAGCGCACCGATGTGTCGCGCGAGGAAGACATGGAGGCGCTGGCGCAGCGCGCGGTCGACACCTTCGGGCGGCTCGACATCTGGATCAACAATGCCGGCGGCTCGCTGGTTTCCGCCCCGCTGACCGATCTCGACCCGGCCGAATGGGAGAAGACGCTCGCGGTCAACCTCACCTCGGTATTCTGGGGCGTGCGCGCGGCGGTGAAGAACATGCACCAAGGCGGTTCGATCGTGAACACGTCCTCGCTCGCGGGGCAGGACCCGTTCCCCGGCAGCGGGCATTACAGCGCGGCCAAGGCCGGGGTGAACATGCTCACCCGCACGCTGGCGCACGAGCTGGGGCCGAAGAAGATCCGCGTGAACGCGATCCTGCCGGGCTTTGTGCCGACTGAAACGGTGAAGGGCGCGCTCAACATGCGCGACGAGGATTTCGACCCGCTGCTGGAGCAGCTCAATCTCCCCGCGGGGCGGCTGGGCACCCCGCGCGATATCGCGGCCTGCGTGCTCTATCTGGTGGGCGCCTCGGGCGAATGGGTAACAGGCCAGTGCCTGAGGGTGGCGGGCACGGTTTAGGGGGCTTAGTCCTCGTCCCGGCTATGATAGGTCGAGGGCACAGGTCAGGACGCGAGGATGGCTGGGGTGGCAGGATTCGAACCTGCGCATGGCGGTACCAAAAACCGCTGCCTTACCGCTTGGCTACACCCCAGCAGAGGCGCGCTCTATAGCGGCTCGGCAAGCAATGTGAAGGCCTATCCTGCCGCTCCAGCGCGCCGCTGCGCCAGCTCGTTTTCGATCCGCGCCAGCGCGGCCCGGTCAAGCCGGTAGAAGCCCATCG
>JBMSNZ010000012.1:0-31121 GCA_049421965.1 Erythrobacter sp. | reverse complement strand
CGCTGCAGCAATTGTCGCAGCAGGTCTGTCATATTGGGAAAGTAGTTGTAGACCAGAGATTTGCTGATGCCTGCCTCGCGTCCGATCCGATCCATGGATAAGGCTGACACGCCTTCTCGGGCGATGATCTCGGCCGTATGGTCAAGAATCAACGATTGCCGTTCTGACGGTGCGAGCCGAACGCGCTTTTGGGACTTTGTTCTAGGTTTCGGTTTGGGAGCAGACATGATTTCGGAACCTAGACATCCCGAGAGGTTAGACGCAAGCTCTTGCGCGAACGCAATTGCAAGATCCGTCTATACGCGGTCGGAATGTACCTCGAAACGAGCAGGCGCATAGACGTGCTCTTAATGCAGAAATCGTCCCCAATGCGACCTATGCAGCTTGGCGTTTGCTATTATCCCGAACATTGGCCGGAACAGCGCTGGGCCGCAGATGCGCGCCTGATGCGTGAGATTGGTCTCTCCCGCGTGCGGATCGGCGAATTCGCCTGGAGCCGGATTGAGCCCGAACCGGGTCGGTTCGACTGGGGCTGGCTCGACCGGGCGGTGGACGTCCTCCACGCGGCAGGGCTGGGCATCATCATGGGCACGCCCACCGCGACGCCGCCGAAGTGGGTGGTGGACCGCATGCCCGATATGGTTGCACTTGACCGCAACGGCCGTCCACGCGGATTCGGATCGCGGCGCCACTATTGTTTCAGCCATCACGGCTATCGCGCAGAAGCGGCGCGGATCACCCGGGCGGTCGCTGAACGCTATGGTCGCCACCCCGCCGTGGTCGCCTGGCAGACCGACAACGAATATGGCTGCCACGACACGGTGCAAAGCTTCTCGCCGGCGGCTCGTGACGCGTTTCGCCAGTGGCTCGCCCGGCGATATGGCACGATCGAGGCACTCAACGAAGCGTGGGGCAATGTCTTCTGGTCAATGGAGTATCGCGGGTTTGACGAGGTAGAGCTACCCAACCTTACGGTCACCGAGGCCAACCCGGCGCACTGGCTGGCCTTCCGGCGCTTCTCGTCCGACCAGGTGATCGCGTTCAATCAGGCCCAGGTCGCAATCCTGCGCGAACTGTCGCCCGGGCGCGACATCACCCACAATGCGATGGGCTTCTACACCGGCTTCGATCACCACGCGCTTGCTGAAGATCTCGATATTCTCGGGTGGGACAGCTATCCGCTCGGCTTCCTCGAGATGTTCCGGTTCACCGAGGATGAAAAGCGGCGTTACGCGCGCCAGGGGCATCCCGACATCGCGGGCTTCCACCACGATCTCTACCGCGGCTGCGCCAGGGGCGGACGCTGGTCGGTGCTCGAACAGCAGCCGGGACCAGTCAACTGGGCGCGCTACAACCCGGCGCCGTTGCCCGGCATGGTGCGACTGTGGACGCTGGAAGCCTATGCGCATGGCGCGGAACTGGTCAGCTACTTCCGCTGGCGCCAGTTTCCCAAGGCCCAGGAACAGACGCATGCCGGACTTCTTCGGCCAGATAGCCAGCCTGCCCCGGCACTTGCTGAAGTGCGGCAGGTAGCTCGCGAGTTGGAAGCGATGGGCGATGCCGGTGCGCCCGCAAAACATGCGGCGCTTGTGTTCGACTACCCCAGCGAATGGATGACCCAGATCCAGCCGCAGGGCGAAGGACGCTCCGCGCTGTGGGCGGCCTTCTCGTGCTACAGCGCGCTCAGACGGCTCGGTCTCAATGTCGATATCTTGCCGCCGAACGCTCCACTCGACGGCTATTCGCTCGTCATTGTGCCGTGCCTTCCAGCAGTATCGGACGCGCTTGTCGGCGCGCTTGCCGCAAGCGAAGCGCAGATCGTGATCGGTCCGCGCTTCGGCAGCCGCGACGCCGAGTTCGCCATACCCGAGGGACTGGCTCACCCTGGAATTGCAGAGCTTATGGGCGGCCTTGTGGTGCGCACGGAAAGCCTTGCGGACCGGATGGTGATCGAAGGGACCGGCTGGCGCGCATCGGGCTGGCTGGACCACTACGAAGGTCAGGCAGAGCCGGAGTTTGTCGCACAAGGCGGAGAAGTGGCTGGCTATCGCTTCGGCCGTGTCCGGATTTGCGCTGTTTGGCCGGAAGGAAGCCTGATCGAGCAACTGGTCGAGCGTGCGGCGCTCGATGCCGGGCTCCCTGTCAGCCGTCTCGATGAAAGCGTGCGCCGCCGCACCCGTGGCGAGAGGGTATTCGAATTCGACTATAACACCGGGGAAGTGCGCCTGGATTTTTCGGCGCAGGCTGGCAGGCTGTCGGAGGGGGTCGCTGATCTATGAAGGTATTCGTCACAGGCGCCGCAGGATATATCGGCAGCCACACGATCCTCGAACTGTTGCGCGCCGGGCACGAAGTCTTCGCATGCGACAATTACTGCAACAGCTCGCCCGAGGCGCTCAGGCGCGTGCGGCGACTGGCGAATGCCGACTTTGAAGATGCCGAGGTAGACGTTCGCGATGTTGACGGCCTGAGCAAGATCATGGCCGAATTCGCACCCGACGCGGTGATCCATTTCGCAGGGCTGAAGGCGGTGGGGGTATCCGCGCAGATGCCGCTCGAATACTATGACAACAATGTCACCGGGACACTGCGCCTACTTCAGGCAATGGACGGTGTTGCATGCCGCAGGATCGTGTTCTCCTCGTCAGCGACGGTCTATGGAGAGCCCAGATACCTGCCCTATGACGAAGCCCATCCACTCCTTCCGGTAAACACCTATGGCCGAACCAAGCTGATGGCCGAGCAGGTAATTGCCGATTGGGCCGCAGCGGCGCCGGGCAAATCCGCAGCCCTGCTGCGCTATTTCAATCCGGTCGGAGCACATCCGTCGGGCGAGATCGGTGAGGATCCGAACGGCATTCCCGATAATCTGATGCCCTATATCGCCCAGGTCGCGGTTGGCCGGCGTCCGCACCTCAGCGTGTTCGGCGACGATTATGACACGCGCGACGGTACGGGCGAGCGCGACTTCATTCATGTGGTCGATCTGGCTCGCGCGCATGTCGCGGCGATCGAATTCGTGAGCGAGAATACCAGCTGCGAAGCCTTGAACATCGGCACGGGCAAGGCCTTCTCGGTGATGGAGATGGTCAAGGGCTTCGAGCAGGCATCCGCACGGCCTATCCCGGTCCAGTTTGTCGGCCGCCGCAAGGGCGATCTGCCGAGCTACTATGCCGACGCCAGCAAGGCACACGCGCTGCTGGGCTGGCGGGCCGAACACGGCCTGGCCGAAATCTGCCAGACGACCTGGGCCTGGCAATCGCGCAACCCGGACGGCTATGCCTGATAGCCCGTCGCAGTAACGCTTGGCGGCACGATTGCCAGGGCTCGTGGCCCGGTCCGCTGTCCAGGAAAACTCGCAAGCGCCACCTTGCCTGCCCCCGGCACATAAAGTCACATCGCTGTTGCCCCGCTGGACACAGCCGAGCGTCAAGGCGTAGATACGGCTTGCCATGCTTGAGCGAACTCCAGCGAACGGCGACCGGGAAATCTCGTTTCGCGGGAGAGCGCTGTGCAAGGTCTACCAGACTGGCGAGACCGAGGTGCACGCGCTGCGCGGGGTCGACCTCGAGATACCGAAGGGGGAGATCGTGCTGTTGCTTGGCCCATCGGGCAGTGGCAAATCCACACTTCTCAACATTATCGGCGGGCTCGACCGGCCCACCTCGGGCACGCTGCATTACGGCGACACCGATTTGACGGCGCTCGACGAAGCGGACCTCACTCGCTTCAGGCGCCGCGAGATTGGCTTTATCTTCCAGTTCTATAACCTGATACCAAGTCTCACAGCGCGCGAGAATGTATGCCTGGTTACCGATATCGCCGCCAATCCGATGGATCCTGACGAAGCACTGGCACTGGTAGGGTTGGCGGACCGGCGCGACCATTATCCGGCGCAGCTTTCAGGCGGTGAGCAGCAGCGTGTGGCAGTGGCTCGCGCCATCGCCAAACAGCCCGGCGTACTTCTATGCGACGAACCCACCGGCGCGCTGGACAGCGCCACTGGCATACGCGTGCTTGACACCCTGGTGCGCGCCAACCGCGAGCTGGGCACCACCGTTGTGCTGATCACCCACAATGTCGGCATCGCAGCGATGGCTGACCGCGTGATGCATTTCCTCGACGGCCGGATCGCGCGGATCGAGCACAATCCCAACCCGGTCGATCCTGCGGGGATCAGCTGGTGACAGCGCTCGATCTCAAGCTGCTGCGCGATCTTTGGCGAATGCGCGGGCAAGTGCTAGCGATTGCCGTGGTACTCGCGGCTGCGGCCGCTACCTTTGTGCTCTCGATGAGCGTCCATGCCTCGCTCACACAGACGCGCGACATCTATTACGCGCGCAACAATTTCGCCGAAGTGTTTGCGGATCTGACCCGTGCGCCGCGTTCGATCGTGGCGCGTGCTAACGCGATACCGGGTGTGCGCCGCGCCGAAGGCACGATCCGCCAGTATGCGACGCTGGACATGCCGGGCAACTCGGCGCCGGTGCGCGCGGTGGTCAATTCGATTGACGAGCATGGCAGGGACCAGCTCAACCGGCTTACGTTGCGCGTGGGGCGGATGCCACGCTCTGGCGAACCCGCCGAAGTCGTGATCGACGAGGCCTTTGCCAAGGCCAACCGGCTGGGTCCAGGCGATACTGTCGAGGCCCAGATCTACGGCAACCGCCAGCAACTGCGGATCGTCGGCGTCGGCCTGGCGCCGAACTACATCTATGCTCTGGCTCCGGGCGTGCTGGTCCCCGACGATCGCCTGTTCGGCATCTTCTGGATGGGCGAGAAAGCGCTTGAGGCCGCCACCGACCGGACTGAGGCGATCAACACGTTGTCGCTGACGCTCGAACGAGGCGCGGTGCGCGCTGATGTGATCCGCGCGCTGGATCGCATGCTTGAGCCCTATGGCGGGACGGGTGCCTATGGCCGCGAGGATCATGTCTCACACGCCTTTCTCGACAACGAACTGATGCAGCTTGAAGCGCTGACCAAGGTCATCCCGCCTGTGTTTCTGCTGGTTTCGGGCTTCCTCGTCTATGTTGTGCTGGGCCGACTGATCCGGACCGAACGGTCGCAAATTGGGCTCATCAAGGCTTTTGGATATTCCGACCGGGCAGTGGGTTGGCATTACACGAAGTTCGCACTGGTCACGGCGCTGCTGGCCACCGCGATCGGGATTGCTGGCGGCATGTGGATGGGCCGCGCAATGACCGAACTTTATGCCGAATACTACCGCTTCCCGTTCCTCTTCTACCACCTCGATGCCAGGGTCGCAGCCGCTGCGACAGCTCTTGCTTTTGGTGCGGCGGTGCTGGGCGCAGTTGGCGGTGCGCGTGAGGCGGTACGGCTCAACCCCGCCGTGGCTATGCTCCCGCCGCCTCCACCAAGCTATCGTGGCGGCCTGATCGAGCGGCTGGGCCAGCGCGGAGGATTTACCGCAGTCGGCAATATGATCGTGCGCCATATTGCCCGCTGGCCATCGCGTTCGGCGATCACTGTGCTGGGGGTGGCGCTGTCGATCGGGCTGCTGTTCTCGACCATGCAGTTCCTCGATTCTAGCCGCTCCATGCTCGACACATATTTCTTCCGTTCGCAGCGCCAGGACCTGACGGTCACGTTCACCGAACCGCGCAACGAGGATGCAATCCGTGATTTGGCGCACATTCCGGGCGTACTGCGGGTCGAGCCGGTTCGCATCGTCGCGGTACGGATGAGCCATGGGAACCGGGCCGAGCGCACCACGATCGAAAGCGGCCCTGCCAGCAATGTGCTGACCGCGCGCATAGATGCAGGCGGGCGCGAAATCGCACTGCCGCAGGCCGGTTTGATGCTCAGCAGCCAATTGGCAAGGCAACTCAAGGTCAGTGCTGGCGACCGGGTTCTGGTCGAAATGCTTGGCGGGCAGCGCACGAAAATGTTCCTGCCAGTGAGCGCGATTATCGACGAGTACATCGGGGCGCAGGCCTATGCCGGTGAAGCCACACTTGGGCGGATCACGCGTGATGCGGCCCCTGTGGGGGCAGCGCAGCTGCGGATCGACCCATCAGCGCGCGGTCAGATCCTGATCCAGCTCAAGGACATGCCGCAGGTTCTGGGCGTAACCGAACGCGATGCCGCCTTGCAGAAATTCGAGGAAGTGATCGATGACAACATCTTCACCATGCTGGCCTTCTACATCGCTTTCGCATCGGCGATCGCGGTAGGCGTGGTCTACAACAGTGCCAGGATCCTGTTTTCCGAGCGCGCGCATGAACTCGCGACCCTGCGGGTGCTGGGCTATTTTCGCAGCGAAGTGGGTTTGGTTCTGATGGGGGAACTGGCGCTGCTGGTGGTGGCATCTGTGCCCCTCGGATGCATCATTGGTTTCTGGCTGGCCCAGCTTATGACCGTGATGTTCAGTTCCGACCTGTTCCGGCTACCATTCGATCCGCTGCGTGCGAGCTATGGCTATGCGGTCATCATCGTTCTGGTTGCGGCTTCGGCTACAGCGGTCATAGTGTCGCGGAGAGTGATGCAACTGGACATGGTCCGCGTTCTGAAGGCGCGCGAATGATGGGGGAAAGGCTGAAACGCTGGCGCTGGGCCATGCTCGTGGCAGCCATGGTGCTGGGCGGGCTGGCTTATGCCTTCTGGCCCGAAGCCACTGCGGTCGACACCGCGCGAGTGACCCGCGGACCAATGCAGGTTGGCATCACCGATGATGGCGTGACCCGCGCCGAGGAGTTCTACATCGTGTCCGCTCCGGTCACCGGCTATCTCTCGCGGATCGAGCTCGAACCGGGCGACCAGGTTGGGCGCGGCATGTTGATCGCGAAGATGAGCGGACGCCCAGCCAGCCCGCTTGACGCGCGCACACGGGCCGAATTCCGCAGCGCACTGGCTTCTGCGCAGGCCGCCGAACAGGGTACACGGGTATCGCTCGACCAGGCACGCCGCGACCTCGCGCGGGCCGAAGAATTGGCAGACCGCGGCTTCCTGTCGAAGGCCCAATTGGAAGCGGCCAGGACACGGGTCGCCTCGGGCCAGGCAGCGCTGGCTCAGGCGCAAGCCGAAGCGGCGCGGATCCGCGCGCTGCTTTTGCAAGGCGGTGCCGCCTCGAACGACGCGGTCCCGATCCGTGCTCCTGCTTCAGGATATGTCCTTTCAGTGATCACCGAAAGCGAAGGCGAGATTGCAGAAGGAACACCGCTTGTCACCATCGGCGACCCGCGCCGGATCGAGGCCGTGGTCGATCTGCTCTCGCGCGATGCGGTGCAGGTGAAACCGGGGGCACGGGTCGAGATCACGCAATGGGGCGGGGCCGAACCGCTGACCGGGAGAGTCGAGCGGATCGAGCCGTTCGGGCGGCTCAAAATCTCGGCGCTGGGCATTGAAGAGCAACGGGTCAATGTGATCGTGGCGTTTGATGAAACGAGCCACGCGAATGCCGCGCGGCTTGGCCACGGCTACCAGATTGATGCAACCGTGGTGTTGTGGAGCAAGCCCGATGCTCTGCGTGTGCCGATCGGCGCGTTGTTCCGTGGCGCCGATGGCGGTTGGCGCGCCTTCCGGATCAAGAAGGGCAGGGCGCAGGAAGCGCCACTCAAGATCGGTCAGATCAACGACGAATTCGGCGAAGTGCTCGAAGGCCTTGCCGCAGATGACGAAGTGATCGTCAATCCCGGCGCGTCGCTATCCGATGGTGCAAGGGTCAATCCCCGCTAAGGAATAGGGCGTGACCTGGCTGCCCCGCCGGAACGAAGTGAACCCTTTTCAATCGCTGCGGTGGCGGTTGCGGTGAGCGCGATAGGATTGGAGCACAGCGCGCATCTTTTGCAGGGCTTCCTCGCGCTGGCGATTGTCTTGCAGTTCGGAAAGTTCATGTTTCAGCGAAGTGGCGAAATCGGCGTAAGCATTTTGCCAGTCCTGCCCGACCAGTTCGGTAAGATCTTCGCGCCCCGTTGCAAGTCGGCGGGCCGGCGCGCCAGGAGGCAGCGCATAGCGCTCGCCGATCGTCGGCACCCGCACCGCCAGGCCTGGTTCGCGATGAGCCAGTTCGCGGCGCAGGGTTTCAAGCGCCCCGCCTTCGCCATGATCGAGAAACAGACTGCCGCTGATTGGCGCGCGCTTGCCAATCCAGTCGAGCAACTGGGCCTGGTCGGCGTGGGCGGAGTAGCTGTCGATGCTGCGGATTTGCGCCCTGACCCGCACCTCCTCGCCGCTGATCCGCACCCTCTGCGCGCCTTCCAGGATCACCCGGCCCAGCGATCCGGCCGCCTGATAGCCCACGAACAGCACTGTCGAGTCCTTGCGGTGGAGATTGTGGATCAGGTGGTGGCGAATGCGGCCGCCTTCGCACATGCCGGACGCGGCAAGGATGATTGCTCCCGAAACCGTATTGAGCGCGATCGATTGCGCTACATCGGTCACGAAATGGAATGAGGGGTGCTCAAACACGTCACCGTCGCCCGTGTCCTCGAGTTCGCCGGCGTAACGTTCGAACACTTCCGTAACCCGATTGGCCAGCGGTGAATCGATGAACACCGGCACATTCGGGATCGCCCCGGATTTCAGCAGCGATTGCAGGTCGAGCAGCAATTCCTGTGTGCGTTCCAGTGCGAATGCGGGGATCACCAGATTGCCGCCGCGTGTGATCGCGGCTTTCACCTCGGCTTCCAGCAGCCTGCGTCGCTCGGCCATTGTCACCTGTTCGCGCACCCGGTCGCCATAGGTCGCTTCGCAGATCACGTGGTCGAAACCCGAAGGCCCGGAGGGATCGGACTGGAATGCCTTGTTCTCAGGCCCGACGTCGCCCGAACAGATTAGGCTAACGCCGCCTACCTTTAGTTCCACCGATGCAGAGCCCAGGATGTGCCCGGCGTTCCAAAGCCGCGCCTGGAAACCTGCCGCTGGTTCGAACGCGGTTTCAAGGTCAACGCGCCGGCACTGGCTCCAGGCAACCATGGCATCGGCGCTGGTATAGAGCGGAGTAAACGGCTGTTCGCCCGCTCGGTCGCGGCGGCGATTGCGTCGCTGCGCCTCGTATTCCTGGATCCGGCCCGAATCCGCCAACATGTGTTCCAGTAGATCGGCAGTGGCCGACGTGCACCAGATCGGACCGGTGAAGCCCTCGGTGACCAGTTTGGGCAGCAATCCGCTGTGATCGATATGGGCGTGGGTCAGGATCACTGCGTCAACACGGCGCGGATCGAACGCGAAATCCTCAAGATTGAGGCTTTCGAGTGAACGCGAGCCCTGGAACATCCCGCAATCGACCAGGATTGTGCTCTGGCCAAAGCTCAGTTCCATGCAGGAACCGGTAACTGTGCCGGCCGCGCCATGGAAGGTGATCGTGGGAGTATCTGGCACCATGAACCAGCACTAGGCCGGAGGCAGTAGCTTCGACAAGGCCAATGGTGGCAATCAATTGTCATGCGATGGTTCGACTAGCTTGCGGTGCAACGCTTTTGTGGCAACCTCGATTATGGCGCTCGCCCCGCAGTGTGGTCAGGATTCGACTGTCAAATTTAGCGGTTGTGCCTTGGCCCGCCTTTCCATCACCTTCCAGTATTCCGTATCGTCACTACGCATCAGCGTCGGGGCCACGGTGAACCTTTGGAGAGGGGGGATTCATGCACAACATCCGTAACTTCGGGTGGCTTTCGACTGCAGCCATGGCTGCTGTGCTTGCCACACCGGCCTTGGCCCAGCAGGCTGACCAGGCGGACAGTGACAGCAACAGCGAAAACGAGATCATCGTCACCGCTACGCGTCAGGCAGTGGAGCAGCAGAAGGTGGCTGTGGCACTCACCGCCATCACCGCGGAAGAGCTCGTTACGCTGGCGCCACGCACGCTGCAGGATCTCCAGGGCGCCGCCCCCAACGTCTTCATCGGCATCGGCACCGCGGCCCCTGGTCAGAGCGCCATCTTCATTCGCGGCCAGGGCTATGCAGACGTCGAAAAGACCCAGAGCCCGCCGGTGGGGGTGATCCAGGACGGGATATTCTTCGGCAACAACACCGGCCAGCTGCTTGACATGTTCAATGTCTGCTCGGTCGAAGTGGACCGCGGGCCGCAAGGGATCTTCTACGGCAAGAACACCACCGCAGGCCTGTTCAACGTCACGCGCTGTGCGCCGACCCGCGAACTTGGTCTGTCGCTCGAAGCCGGGGCCGGTTCGTTCGGCGAATATTATGGTCGCGGTGTGTTCAATGCCCCTCTCGGCGCGGACGGAGGGATTGCCGTTTCCGCGCAGTACCGCACCATCGACGGCTACTACAAGAACGTCTTTACCAACCGCGACGCGGGGGGTGCGGACTATTTCGCCGCAAACCTCAAGCTCAATTTCGACCTCACCGACTGGCTCAATGCCGACCTCAGCCTTGACCACATCAATCACAAGGGCGGCGGCACACCGGTGCAGTTCGGTAACGTGCTGACGGCCAACATCCTCAGCGGCGGCAACCCTGCGGCAATCTGGCCAAATTACGATCCTGTCACCGGCAGCCCAGACGGACTTGGACCGCGCGAGATCGAGAACAGGCTCAATGCCGACCGTGACCGGCTTAACACCGACACAGCGAGCCTGATCCTCGATGCGGAGACTCCGCTGGGCAATCTGGTCTCTCAGACTGCCTATATCGATTCAGAAGACACCGTCTGGCAGAACTTCGACGGTACCTGTGTCACGGCACCGGGTTGCGTCACCGTTACCAACCCGCTGCTCGCTGCTACCGGCGGTTTCCTGCAGACCCTGCGCGACCAGACTTACAAGCAGTTCACCCAGGAACTGCGGTTGCAGGGCAGCACCGGCGAGGGCCAGGTCGATTACCTGTTTGGGGTGTATTACTACGATCACAAGATCACCCTGGCGCAGAACACCAATTCCGCGATCGACCAATCCTCCGCCGAGAAGGCCAAGAGCTGGTCGTTCTTCGGTAACATTGACTGGAACCCGACCGATACCATCCAGATCTCTGCCGGTGTACGGAACATCGAGGAAAAGAAGCGGTTCAACACCGCCTATGTTCTGCTCGGCTCGATCCCGCTGACGCCGCCGATCAGCGATCGTGGAAGCTGGAACAAGCTGATCACCCGCTTCAACATCCAGTGGCAGGCGACGCCAGACTTGATGCTTTATGCCAACCGGTCGGAAGGTTTCCGCTCAGGCGGCTTCTCGATCCGCGGAACACTATCCGAACAGTCCCCGTCCCAGACCAATTGCGGTGTCGTGGCAGGCTGCCCGGAAAACAATTTCCTGTCTTACCTGCCTGAAACCAACACCACCTATGAAGCCGGGTTGAAGAGCCGGTTTGCGGATGATGCAGTGACTTTCAACGTTGCCGCCTTTATCAACGACATCAAGAATTTCCAGCAGTCGCAGGTGGTGGTGACACCTGGCTACGGGCCGGGCACCAACACCTATGTCGCCAGCCTGCCCAAGGTCCGGATCAAGGGCCTGGAGTTCGACCTCGACCTCGACCTTGGTCGCCTGACACCGGCGCTCGACGGGCTCAAACTCTCGGGCACGGTTGGGATCCAGGATGCTGAGGTGCGCGATGGCCGCTTCAATGGCCAGACCGCGGCGATCGGTGCGGCAGCACAGGCGGGCGCCCCCGGCACTGTGGCCGACTTCACCGGAATCGATCTGCAGCGCGTGCCAAGCAGCAACTACACCATTCGCGGCACCTACAAGCGCGACATAGGTGCCGAAGCCAACATCATCCTCACGGCAGGTTATGCCTGGATAGACAGCTATTCGCTGGGCACCTTTGGCCTCGCGCGCGATATCCAGCCGTCCTACGGACTGCTCGACGCCTCGGCGACGCTCAATTACGCAAACTACTTCCTCCGGGTGGCGGGCAAGAACCTGACCGACAAGGACTACCGGACGCAATCGCTGCCGACGGTGTTCTTCCAGGGTTGGGCGCCCCCGGCGAGCGTGGTGGTTTCTGTCGGCGCCAAATTCTGACCGCCGACACAACATTGGGGCGTCCCGCATATTGTGGGGCGTCCATTTCTTGAAGGGCAAGCAATGGTCAAAGCGTTCTTCGATCACCCCTATCTGTCCGGGCATCACGAGCCAGTGCGGTTCGAGGCCACGGCGCCCGATCTGGTGGTCGAAGGCGAATTGCCGCGCGATCTTGCCGGCGTGTTCTACCGCAACGGGCCCGAGCCGCTCTACCCGACGCGCGAGGGCGAGTATCACTGGTTTGACGGCGACGGCATGGTCTATGTCCTGCATTTCGAGGACGGTCGCGTATCGCTGCGCAACCGCTGGGTGCGGACCGAGAAGTTCGAGCTTGAGAAAGCTGCGGGCAAGCGCCTGTTCGGCCTGTTCGGCAATCCTATGACGGCGGATCCGAGCGTCCAGGGCAAGACCTACAACACCGCCAACACCAACATCATCCTGCATGGCGGCAAACTGCTGGCGTTGATGGAGGGCGCGCGGCCCGTCGTGCTCGATCCGCGCGACCTGGGCACGCTGGGCGAAGACGATTTCGGCGGCAAGATCGCCTCCACCTTCTCCGCGCACCCCAAGGTCGACTACGCGACTGGTGAACTGGTCAACATCGGGGCGATGATCAACGGCTACGGTGGCCCGGCCGAACTGCAGTACACCATCACCGCGGCAAGCGGTGAGGTCCTCCACTCGGCAATCATCCCGGTCCCGCACATGGCGCTGGTTCATACCTTCTTCCTCACCGAGAACTGGGTGGTTTTCCCGATCATTCCGATTGATTCCGACATCCAGCGGTTCATGCAGGGCAAGCCGATGACTGCCTGGAACACCGGGCGGCCGACCAAACTGGCGATCATGCCGCGCGAAGGCACGGCAGATGACGTGCGCTGGTTCGAATTCGATCCGCGCCACATGTTCCATGAGCTCAACGTTTGGGAAGAGGACGGCAAGATCGTGGCCGATGTCGCCGCTGCCAATGGCACCGCGCTGTTCCCCGACCAGGACGGGAACCGGCTTACCCACGCCGACACTGCGCAGAGCCTGCGCCGATGGACGATCGACATAGCCAGTGCCTCGCTGCGCGAAGAAGTGCTGAACGACCGCGACATCCAGTTTCCGCGTCCGGACGACCGGCTGATGACACGCAAGAGCCGCCACAGCTTCGCCAACATCAATATCGAATCGCGCGACGGCCGCGTCGAAGGGATGGACGCGGTGATGCGGTTCGACACCCAGAGCGGCCAGGAAGACATCTACCAGTTCGGTGCTGGCTCGGCGTCGGGCGAGCTGATCTTCGCGCCGCGCGTTGGCAGCACCGGCGAGGCTGACGGTTATGCCATGTCGCTGGTCCACCGCGCCAACTCGCCTACCAGCGAGCTCGCGATCTTCGAAGCGAAGGATGTAGCCAAAGGGCCGGTAGCGACCGTGCACATCCCGTTCAGGGTCCCATCGGGCTTCCACTGCAACTACTATTCGGCCGACAATCCGCTTTACGAGCAGGCTTTCGGCGCAAGCTAGGCAAGCGCTGGCACGGCAGTAGACCTATTCCGCTTGCGGATCGTTGAAACCGCTGAGTCCCAGTGGGATGAACGGGCCCAGGATCAGCTGCTCGAACACGCCAATCCCGGTCTCGCCCAGCGAATGCGCGCCGGCGATCATCTGAACATGCAGGTTTTCCGGCGCGAGCGGATCAAGCGCTCCTAGCGCAATGTCCTCGCGCGCAACTTTCAGCGCTCCATGATGAAGGCCATGGCTCCATTCGGGATGGGTGTAACCCAGCCCCTTCATCTGGAACCTGCCGAGCATATCGAACCGAACTTCCTCGGGTGCGCCAGGCAATGCGAGCGACAGCGTGCCGCTCTCGGGCCAGCGGGTACCCGCCGCCAGCCGCGTGCGCATCGACCCGACCCCCTCGGCCAGCCCCGCCGCATCGGCACCGTCGGGCGCCCAGGCCGCACGCGTGTTCCATGCTTCGCCATGCGTGTCGTTGTTTATGTGGAAGAACAGGCTGCCCTGCGAAAGATTGACCGGCGTCCACTGCCAGAAGAAGCTCGGCACCGGCGCGCCCGGGATCGGTTGCATGTCTCGTGTCCCGATCGGGCGCACACCCCAGCTGCGGTCACGCGTGCCGAGAGTACCGGCTGCCAATGGCGTGCGCTCGCCATCAAGCGCGATCCACCCGTTGTAGTGCCCGTTCTGGGTCATGCGGGTATAGTCCATGAAGGCACGCGGACCGATCCGGTGGGTGAAGCGTGGTTCCTCGATCGGGAAAGCCCGACCAGTGAAGGTGAACTCGGCTGCTATGCCGTGGCTCTCCGCGATCGTCACCTTGAGCCGTTGCAGTGGTTCCAGCACTTCGATCATGATCGGCCCCACTCGCAGACCCATCCGTTCCATCGCCAGTTCGCAGCTGGCGTGGAGGCAGTACTGGATGCCGTCGCGGACGAAACTGAAGTGCGCATCCGCTACGTCGAGATGCGGGTAGACGCCGAACGCCAGCGCAAAGAAACCGCTGCCGTCAGGGGCATAGCCGTTGAAGAAATAGCGGTCATAGAAGTTGCGGTCGGTGCCCGCATAGGCCACCGGCTCGGCCGTCTGGTGCAGCGGAAAATCGTCGCCTTTGCTCAAAACCATGGCATCACCCTTCTTCCAGCAGTTGCAGGCTGCCGTGCTGTAGCGCCAGCGCGCAGGCGCCGCGCGCCATTGACAGGAAATTGGCATCGCCGCGCTCTGTGCGCTCGACAAATGCCGCGCTGAACACCGCGGTCGAGACCCCGTGGAGCGCTCCTACCACATAGTCGCGCCAGATTTCATCCCGCCCCAGCTGAACCCCGCGCCTGGTCATTTCCGTGCAATAGAGCGCAAGCAGTTCATCCTCATGCGTGCGTCGTAGCGTGTCGCCGATCCCGCAGCCGAGGAAATAGCCGATGTCGGTAAGCGGATTACCGATGGTAAGCGTCTGCCAGTCCAGCACGGCAATCGGCTCGGCCCCGCCTCCGATCCCGAACAGCATGTTGTCGAGCCGGAAATCGCCATGAGCCAGTGCGATCTGCGCGTGTGATCGGCCAAGCCAGGCCTCACTCTGCGCGAGCCTTTCGCACAGCGCCATGAACTCGGGCTCGAGCAAGCCCGCATAGCGATCGGCAAACAGCGCCTGTGCCTGCGGATAGAGCGCGCGGACCTGCGCATTCGCAGCCGGATCAGGCTGCAACCAGTCGAGCTCCAGGATCGCCGGATTGCGCCACGAGGGCGCGTGCAGCGCTGCCGCCTGCCTGATGGCATGTTCTGCATCCTCAATGCCGCATCCGGCAAGCTGGTTGCCGCCACGTTGCGGCGCAAGGTCTTCGAACAATAGGACGAAGCTGGCACCATCTGCGCTTACCTCGGCGGCATAGGTGGCCGGCACCCGCACTGCCAGCAGTGGTGCCACGTCGCGGTAAAAGCCCACTTCCTTGCGATACAGCCCCAGCATCGCGGCCGTGCCGCGGCTGGTCGGGTCGGCTGCGGGAAACTTGCCTGCCAGCGTCGCAGGGCCGGCACCGGGCGGATCATAGCTCAGAGTGAATCGTACGCTATCGCCCACCTGCCCTGTGCCGATCGGGTGCCAGGCAATGTCGCTGACCCGGCCAGATGCAAGCAGCCCGGCATTGCGCAGCCGCAAGGTGAGCCACTCCTGCGTCACTTCATCCGGATGCGACGGAAACTCCGTCATGCGCTGCTCTCCCCTCGCACGAGACCATATGGCGTGCGCGCGATTGCGACAATGGGCAGGGCGCGATGATCGGCATTGCCAAGTCTTCCAGTTTATCTAGTGTGCAGATTGGCTTTAGGGGCAAGCATCGTGGAAACGGGCGCAAAGGATCGCGACGGGCGTGCCGCGTTGGCCGTGCGCCTGTCCTTGTTCGGACCGTTCCAGATCCGCGCCGCCGATGACAGCGAGATTCTGATTTCCAACCGGCGAGGAAAGGCGCTGCTGGGCATTCTTGCCCTAAGCGATGGTCAGGCGGTGGAACGCGAAACGTTAAGCCGGATGCTTTGGCCGGGCCGTTTCGACGCCCATGCCAAGGCCAGCCTGCGGCAATGCCTGCTTGATCTCAGGAAGCTGCTGGAGCCGCTTGGCGCCGAACTGGTCGAAGCAACCCGCAGTTCGGTGGGCCTCAATCATTCGACTTTGAGAACCGACCTGCGGATGCTTGAACAGTCGCTTGCTGCAGGCGCCTGCCACGAAGCAGCTGAAATGCTCCAGGCAATCGGGACAGCACCGCTGCTGGCGGGAATGGACTTCGGCGAACCGTTCAATAGCTGGCTTGCAGGGCAACGCGCCACCACCGAACGCCGACTGCAGGACGCGATCGATCATGCGCTTGCAGCCGTTCGGCAGGGCGAAAGCAAGAACGGCCGCGATACCTTACTGAGTGCGTGGTCGGCGCGCAACCGCAACGCGCATCAGCAATCTGTCAGCCCGTTCGCAGACAGTCGCACCCGTGTTGCGGTACTTCCGTTCACGGCCCTGGATGTGGCGGAAGGGGAGGATTACTTTGCCGATGGCATGGTGGATGAACTGATCACCACGCTGGGCCAGGTTCCGCAATTGCTGGTTGCCGGCCGCACTTCGTCGTTCCACTTCCGGTCCAGTGCCTTACCCGGACCAGCGATCGCCGAGGCGCTGCGCGTGGAATATCTGGTGGAAGGATCGATCCAGCGCCAGGGTGAAGCGGTCCGTGTCTACGTGCACCTCTTGGACGGGGCAAGCGGCTTCGAACTCTGGGCGCAGCGCTACAATGGCACGCTTGATGCGATCTTTCAGCTCCAGGAGAATGTCGCGCAGGCGGTAACCCGGGCGCTGGCCGAAGCGCTGGAGCTCGAACTGGCGTCGCCCCAGGTTCGCACCTTGACCAATAGCAAGGCCGCCTATGACCTTTATCTGCAAGCCAAGGCGCTCAGCTTCCGTCTTTTCGGCGACGGAATGCTCGAGACTGCTGTCTCGCTGCTAGATCAAGCGCTCGAAATCGACCCCGATTTCGCCGAGGCATGGCTGCTGCAGGCGGAAGTCCATCAACTCATCGCGATCTATACCGCATGCCTTGACCGGCCTGCTGCCTCGGCCCGCATGGCTGCATGTGTCGAACGCGCGCTAGCCATCAATCCGAAGCTCGGCCAAGCCTATTCCCTGCTGGGCCTGCACCAGATGATCCAGAACGATTTCGTTGGCGCGCTCGATCTTGCCTTCGAAGGCTACCGGATCGAGCCAGCGCACCCGCAAGTGGCGATGCGGCTGGGGTCCTACCTGATGTTTTGTGGCCGCACCGAGCAGGGCATGCGATACATCGAAGAAGCGCTTGCCCTGGATCCGATCGACGGGCGAAAGTTCATGCTGCGGGGCACCGGTAATCTTAACCAGGGCAACCTGGCGGCGGCGCTGGCGGACTACCGGCGTTCGGTCGATCTTGGCTTCCCTTCGGTCTATCTCGCGCTCGCAACCGCGGTGGCGGGAGAGCACGAAGGCGCCGTCGACCTCTACATGCAAACCCGGCTGCTTTTGAACAAGTCGATCTTTCCCCCCGCCGGCACACAGCCGATGACGCCCGAAGTCATGGATGCCTACTGGCTGGTGGCGGCGAAAGGGGTGTGTAGCGGCAAATCGGAAGACCGCGAGGCTTACTGTCGCACGCTCGATTACCTGCATCTCACGATGTACGATAACGGGGATTACGCTATCACGCTACCGACGGTGTTCATGGGCTACACCGAAATGCTCTACAAGACACTGGGCGAGCGCATTTCGCCTGGCAATATGGGGTGCATGGCCTCGATCTGGGCCGATATCGATCCGATCCGCCAGATCTGGCAGGACCCTGAGTTTATCCCCTTTGCCCAGCGTATCGGCATGGCCGCAGCTTGGGAGAAGTACGGCTGGCCCGATCTTCTGCCTCCTCCCGATAACCTGCCTAAGCCGGTTTGACGCTCCTTTTGACGATTTATTGACGGTCCGGCGGATTGACGCTTGCCGTAGCGTAAGCGCACTATCCCGCTAGGGCTTCGCAAATAGTTTCGTACAGTTTTCAGGTGGGTCGGCGCAACCGGCTTCCGCCGACGGGAAAGTTTTGCCTGGGAGGGAGCAAATGCCAAGGCAGCGGCCGGAACATGGTTGTAGCCGCACCTCTAGGCCACCGGTCGCACCATAGCGGGACGGCCGAATGAGTACTTCGTGACCGCCCGGTCGAGGGCGTCAATCTGGAGGAGAGAAGCGATGACGATAATCAAGAGCATGTTCGCCGGTGTTGCCCTTGCTGCAGCTGCTGCTGCCAGCCCGGCACTGGCCCAGGAGTCGAGCTATACTCCCGGAACGGTATGGCAGGTTGGCCGGATCGACGTGATGCCCGGTCAGTTCGAAAACTACATGGATTGGCTGGCGGGCCAGTGGAAGAAGGTCAACGAACTGGCCAAGGCTGAAGGCATCGTGGTGGATTACCATGTGCTCGCCAGCACCCATCCGCGCGACGGCGAGCCCGATGTCATCCTGATCATCGAATACAAGGATTACATGACCACTGCGCAGCAGCAGGCTTTCGACAAGAAGGTCAACGCGATGCTGGCCCAGAATGACCGTCAGGCCGGTGCCGCCAGCGCCGAACGCGGCAAAATGCGCGAGCAGATGGGATCGGTTCAATATCAGGAACTGGTCCTGAAGTAAGCGACCCGCTTCAGGACCGGGGCAGGCGGCGGTTCATCCAGGGCCGCCGCCTGCCAAACATACGCCCAAGCAACGCGATCGGAGCTGCCATGGACAGCATCGAAAATGTCGCCCGCGATTTCACCGCAATGCTGCGGGCAGGAGAATTCCTTGCAGCGGGAGAGCGTTACTGGGCTGCCGAAGTTGCCAGCCTCGAACCAGCCGGCGAGGAACCTGCAGCGATCGGCATTGTCGCGGTCCGCGCGCGGACCGAGCGACGCCTGCGCCACCAGCGGATCGAAGACATCGCCATCGACGGGCCGTTTGTGACAGGCAACCAGTTCGCGTTGTTCCTCGATATGACGGTGGTCGACCGCACAAGCGGAACGGCCGCGCCCTTCAGCGAGATCGCTGTCTTCACCGTAAGCGATGCGCGTATCACCGAAGAAAGGTTCTTCCATGATTGACGCCGTGATGGCGCCCGGCGCGGCCCGGGCGAGCCTGGCCATGAGCGAGAACCCGAGGCTGCGGCTCGCAGCGATGTTCCTGCTTTATGTTTCGCAAGGCCTGCCGCTTGGCCTGATCGAATTCGCGCTGGCGGCATGGCTGGCGCAGAATGGTGTGTCGGCCGCAGCAATCGGCGGAGTGCTGGCGTTGGTGATGCTGCCGTGGACGTTCAAGCTGGTCTATGGCTTCGTGATGGATCGCTATGCGTTCCTCGCGATGGGGCGCCGACGGCCGTGGATTATTCTTGGTCAGTCAGGCCTGGTTGCTACCCTGGTGGCGATGGCAGTGGTGAACCCCGACCCCGGGCAGATCGGGTTGATCGGCGCCTTTGCATTCATGCTCGGCCTGTGGTCGGCGGTGCAGGACGTCGCGGTTGATGGGTTGGCGGTCGATATCCTGCCGCCCGAAGAGATCGAGCGGGTCAATGGAGTATTGTTTGGCGGACAAGCGATTGGCCTTGCAGTCGGGACGGCACTTGGCGGTTACCTTATCGCCTGGCATGGGCTTGCGGCGGCTGCGCAGGCGCTGGCAGCCATGCTATTGCCGATCCTTTTCCTGGTCCTTGCCGTACGCGAGCGGCCCGGCGAACGGCTGCTGCCGTGGACCAAGGGCAGCGCGCTGCAGCGCAATCTCGACCTGCATATCGGTGCATTCGGCCCGATCATCCGCAACCTGTTGGCGGCGATGTTCACCCGGCAAACCCTGCTGCTTGTCCCGGCTCTGATCGCGTCCAACGCGGTATGGGGAATCTTCCTGGGGCTGGGTCCGCTCTTTTCGGCGGATGTGCTTGGCTGGGAGAAGGCCGTGTACAGTGGCTGGAGCAGCCAGGCCAGCCTATTGGCGGGCATTGCCGGCGGGCTGGCGTTCGGCCTCGCGGCAGCCAGATGGGGTGCCAGGCGGATGTTCGGCCTTGGTGCCGTGGCCTATGCCGCTTGCGCCGTCGCGATGCTTCTCGCGCAGGATCAGTGGAACCAGCCCGCGATCTACATCGGCGCCATGTTCGCGTTCACGGCACTGCGCGTGCTCAGCATGGTCACGTTTGGCTCGGTAGCCATGCGTCTGTGTGTGCCCGGCATTGCCGCGACGCAATTTGCCGTGTTCATGGCCATTGCCAATCTCGGCAAGACTGCCTCGTCGGCCTCGCTCGGCTGGCTCGACAGCCTCGGTGGCTACAGCGCGATGTTCACCGCGATGGCACTGTGCGGCGTGATCGCTGCCCTGTTCGCCTTTATCGCCAGGGTGGGGCGCTAGCGCATCCTGGCTTACGCCACCGCCATCAAGCTGGCATTCCCGCCAGCTGCAGTGGTGTCGATCGAGACAGCGATTTCCTCCAGCATCCAATCAGTGCGATAGGGGCGGCCCGCACCGCCCAGCTGCACGATCGGGATCGGCCCCTCGCGTGCGGCAAGGGCAATCAGGATCGCCGTTACGTCCTGCCTGCCTGCTTCAATCAGCACCTGCGCGATACCATCTTCACCTGCCCAATCGCTGGTCCATTCCGCCTTTGTCAGCATTGCCGGGTCGAGCCCTGCGCCGAGCGGGCGGGCTGCTTCGGGCACCACGGCGGTGTTGCCGGTTGCCGCTACTGCCGCAAACTGCTGCGCCAGCCCTTCGGCCGTTTCGGGCAGCAGCAGGATCCGCCCGCGCGGGTGCGGCGAATAGAGGTTGCGCTCGCCCACCGGACCAGGCAGCTCGACCGCGTGGCCAAGCGGACGCGCTACGTCGGGCGTGGCCTTCCGCACCAGCCGACCAAGGTAAAGCTGCCCGCCAGCCTTGGGGCCAGTTCCTGAGAGCCCACGTCCGCCGAATGGTTGCACGCCAACAATCGCGCCGATGATGTTGCGGTTGATGTAGATGTTCCCGGCTTTGGCCATGGCAGTGACAGCGGCAATCGTCTCGTCGATCCGGCTGTGCAGGCCAAAGGTCAGACCATAGCCGGTGGCGGCGATCTGGCGCATCACTTCGGGAAGATCGCTACGCGCAAAGCGCAGCACATGCAGCACCGGGCCGAACACTTCGCGCCCAAGCTGCGCAAGATCGTCGATGGCGACGATCGTGGGGGCAACGAATGTGCCGTGCTGGCAGGCGTCGCCCAGTTCGAGCTGTTCGACACTGTGTCCGGCCGCGCGCATGCGCTCGATATGCAGCGCGATTCCCGTCCGCGCCTCCTCGCTGATCACCGGCCCGACATCGGTGGAGAGCAGGTCGGTCGGCCCGACCCGCAATTCGGCCAGCGCACCGCGCAGCATCGCCATCAGGTCATCGGCAATGTCTTCCTGCACGCACAGCACGCGTAGTGCCGAGCAGCGCTGGCCGGCGCTGTCGAAGGCGCTGGCGATCACGTCGCGCACCACCTGTTCGGGCAGTGCTGAAGAATCGACCACCATGGCGTTCTGCCCGCCTGTCTCCGCGATCAGTGGTATGGGCGAGTCATCGGGCAACAGGCGCTTGGCGAGCTGGCGCTGGATCAGCTTGGCCACTTCGGTCGAACCGGTAAAGATCACACCGCAGGTTTCGGGAGCAGCGACCAGCGCGGCACCGATGTCGCCGGCCCCTGTTACCAGCTGCAGGACATCGGCGGGAATGCCCGCCTCGTGCAACATGGCCACCGCCTGCGCGGCAATCAGCGGGGTTTCTTCGGCCGGCTTCGCCAGCACGGTATTGCCCGCGACCAGCGCGGCGGCCACTTGCCCGGTAAAGATCGCCAAAGGGAAGTTCCACGGGCTGATGCACACCATCGGCCCGACCGGCTCGGTGCCGGCAAGTCCGCTGCCTGCCTGCTGCGCGTAGTAACGCAGGAAGTCGACCGCTTCGCGCACTTCCGCGACAGCATTGGCGGCAGACTTGCCTGCTTCGCGCATGATCAGCCCGAGCAGTGCTTCCGTCTGGGCTTCGAGCAGGTCGGCGGCGCGATTGAGGCAGGCGGCACGGACACCCACCGGTGTCGCTGCCCAGCCAGGGAATGCGGCTGCGGCATTGCGCGCGGCCAGCTGCGCATCGCGCGGCAAGGCATTTTCGACCATGCCCACGATGTCGCGGTGGTCGGCCGGATTGAGCACCGCAACGGGTCGGCGGGTCGCCTGTAGGCCAGGGACCAGCGGCGCGGCGCGCCATTCGCGCTGCGCGCTGCCGGCGAGTGACGCGGAAAGCCGCGCCAGCACGGTTTCGTCACTGAGGTCGAGCCCGCACGAGTTGTCTCGCTCTTGGAAAAGCTTGCGCGGCAGCCGGATCAGCGGGTGGTGCGAGCCGACCGGCGCGATGGCTTCGGCCTCCACCACCGGATCGGCAGCGAGCTCTTCCACCGCCACATCCTCGTCCCAGATGCGGTTGACGAATGACGAATTGGCGCCGTTTTCCAACAGGCGCCGCACCAGATAGGCCAGCAGTGTCTCGTGCGTGCCGACGGGCGCATAGATGCGGCATGGCCGGCCCAGCTTGCCGTTGCCGACCACTTCCTCATAAAGCGCCTCGCCCATGCCGTGCAGGCACTGGAACTCGTAATCGCCCAGGGTGAATGCCTCGCCCGCGAGCGTATGGATCGTTGCCAGCGTCTGGGCGTTATGCGTTGCGAATTGCGGGAACACGTGCTGGCGCGCGGCCAGCAGCTTGCGCGCGCAGGCAATGTAGCTGACATCGGTGTGGACCTTGCGGGTATAGACCGGGAAGTCCGGCAGGCCGTCCACCTGCGCGCGTTTGATCTCGCTGTCCCAATAGGCACCCTTTACCAGCCGCACCATGATCCGGCGCCGTGAGCGCCAGGCGAGATCGATGATCCAGTCGATCACGAAGGGGCAGCGCTTGCCATAGGCCTGGACGACGAAGCCCAATCCCTGCCACCCGGCCAGCTCCGGATCGAGCGCCAGCGCCTCGAGAATGTCGAGCGACAGTTCGAGCCGGTCGGCTTCCTCGGCATCGATATTGAGTCCGATGTCGTAACCTCGGGCGAGCAGCGCCAGCTCCCGAACGCGCGGTAGCAAGTCGCCCATCACCCGGCCCGCCTGCGCGCGCGCATAGCGCGGGTGAAGAGCCGACAGCTTGATCGAGATGCCCGGCCCGGCATACACGCCGCGGCCGGCGGCAGCCTTGCCGATGGCGTGAATCGCCTGTTCGTAATCGGCGTAATAGCGGCCGGCGTCGGCCATCGTCATCGCAGCTTCGCCCAGCATGTCGTAGCTGTAGGAGAAGCCGAGTTCTTCCTGCTTGCGGGCCCGCTTCAACGCTTCGCCGATGGTCTCGCCGGTCACAAACTGTTCGCCCATCATCTGCATGGCGATGTGGACGCCGCTGCGGATCACCGGCTCGCCGGCGCGCTTGATCAGCCCGGCCAGCGCAGCGCCAAGACTGTCTTCCTTGACCGGCGTCACCAGCTTGCCCGAGACGACCAGGCCCCAGGTGGCGGCATTGACGAAGATCGAACGCCCGTCGCCCAGATGCGCGCGCCAGTTCCCGGCTGAAATCTTGTCACGAATCAGCGCGTCGCGGGTGGCGTTATCGGGCACGCGCAGCAGTGCCTCGGCGAGGCACATCAGCGCCACGCCTTCCTGGCTCGAGAGCGAGAATTCCTTGACCAGCCCTTCGACACCCCCGCGCTGCCCCTTGGCGCGCAATTGCGTGACGAGTGCTGTGGCCGTGCTGCGGATTGCTGCTGCCTCGGCCGGGCTGACCCGGGCAGCTTCGATCAGCGCAATCACCGCCTCGGGTTCGGACCGGCGATAGGCTGAAGTGATCGCTTGTCGCAGATCAGTCGCCGCCGAAATAGGCGGAGCAAAGCGGGCAAAGGGGGCATTGGGCGCAACGTTCGGCACGGCATGTCTCGGCTAGCACGATGGGACGCGAGGGCAAGTCCTGGCAACCGGCCCGCGAAGCCGCGCGATTGCCCGCGCCAGCGCCACGATCAAGCAATTTCTGTGCGCGCCAAAGAGAATGCCCCCCCGCCGCCAAGCGGCAGGCGGGCGGGCGGCCTGGTTATCGGGGTTGGATCAGAAGCGGTAGGCCAGACCAGCGCTCACCACCCAGGGATCAAGGTCGTGGTCGCTCTTCAGTGCGACCGTGTTGCATGCCTTGAAGGTCGCGGTGGTGCCCACGAAATAGCGCTTGGCATCGAGCGAGAGACCGAGCCCACGTTCGTTGAGCGGGACGTCGATCCCGGCCTGGAGCACGAAGCCCAGTTCATCCGATAGATCGACATCGGTGGCGCCCAGGTCTGCGGCATCCGCGCCGACGTCTTCGCTGAAGATCAGAAAGTAGGTCGGGCCTGCGCCGAGATACGGTTTGACCCCGCCGCCGAGGTCGAAGTGATACTTCGCGGTAACCGTGGCGGGCAGGATGATCGCGTTGTCGATCAGTTGGGCGCCTGCGAGCGGCCCGGTGCCACGCACGTCATGCGGGGTGACGCAGCAAATCGTCTCGAACGAAATATTGGGCGAAACAAAATATTCGATCGCCACGGTGGGCACCACCGAATCGGTAGCGCGGGTCTGCGAGTTGGCGGGAAGGCCGATGGCATCGGTTTCGACATCGGTGATGGCGCCATCCGGCAGCACACCGGTGACAAATCCCTTGATCTGGATAGCGCCCTCGTTGTCCTGCGCCATGGCAGGTGTGGAAAGGGCAAGCGCGGATGCCGCGCCAGCCAGCGCGATTCCAAAAAACTTCTTCATGTCAGCTATTCCTGCTGTTCGAGGTGGGGGGGGAATTCGAGAGGGCAGGTGCGAAGGCCCGACCACCGTTGCGCCCCCAGGGGGAGGGAGCGGGGGTGCGCTGGTGGCCGGGCCCCCGAAGTCAGCTGGCCTTATAGGGCAGCGACGAGTGGTGAAGCACGATGCGCAGAGCGCCATCCGGGCCGCGGACATAACCCCAGGTCTTGTCGACGGTGGTAACGTTGCCCTTGGCATCGGTGATCGAGACATTACCCATCGAGATGGCGGTATTGCCGGTGGTGATGATGGCGGCATTATCGATCTTGAACGAACGCCAGCCCTTCAGCGCAAAGCCGGTATCGTTGGGGAAGTTCTTGTCACCGCCCACAAAATAGGCCAGCGCACCGTCGCGAGTGGTACGGAACGTCTGCGGCGCAACGGTCAGCGTCGGCTTGAACAGCACCGGGCCCATCGCATAGCCGTAGGCACTGTCGAGCACCTTTTCCGCGAGCGCCTTGGCCGCCGCATGGCCCTTGGTATCGAATTCGGTAGCGATCGCCACCAGTGCATTGCCCCAGGCCTGCTGGGCGGATTCGACTTCGGCTTGCGTGATCGGCGCGTAGAGCGCAGTGACATCGGCAACTGCCGCCTTGTCCTTGTGATCATGCGCCGCGACGGGGGCAGCCAGTACCGCCAGCGGCAGCATGGCCGCGAGCGCGGCGGTCTTGAACGAGAATGTCTTCATCACGCGTACTCCAACTGAAGGAGGTGGTTGTGCAGCCGCACGTTCCACCGGTTTCGCTTGGGGGCACGAAGCCCGTGACGGCGAGATAGAGGCGCGGGCGGGGCGCCAACACTGGCCGCATGGCAGGCCGCGCGGCCTAGGCCGGGTGGCCTATCCTGTGGCGCGGTAAGCGTTTACAGGGCTGCCATGTCCAACCGCGCCCCATTGCTTGATCCCGGGATCGAGACGATTGCCGAACTGCGCGAACTCTATCGCGCCGCCGAAGCGCGCGCCGCCCGCTTGCGCCTGCTGTCGGCCAGCGGGCGCGAACTGGCCGAGGCCGGTGTCGACCGGATCGAGCCGATTCTGGCACAGATCGCGGCGCGGCTGGCGCTGTTCCTGGGATGCGCACGCGGCGAGATCCTGCTTGACCCTGCGGCTCCGGGGATCGCGGTTCCCGCGCCGGGCGAGGAAGGGCGCATCCTCGCCAGGATCGATATCGCCGGCCTGAGTTCGCTTGATGCGATTGCCGACGAGGAAGACCGGGACGCGCTGCGCATCCATATCGAAATGATCGGCGCGACAGTCGACCGGATCAACCGCGAACGCGAACGGGTGAGCCTGCTGGCGGCTTTGCGCGAGCGCGAGCAGCGGCTTGAACATCTCGTTGGAAGGCTGTTTTCCGCGCAGGAGGAAGAGCGCCGGCGGGTTTCGCACGAACTCCACGATGGCGTGGCGCAGACTGCCACGGCCTTGGTCCGGATGCTGGAAGGCGGCAGTTCGACCGCTCCGGCCGATATCCCGGCTGCGGAACGCGCGCGGCTGGCAACGATCGGGCGTGATCTGGTGCGGGAACTGCGCGCTGTCATCGGCGGTTTGCGACCTACCATGCTCGACGATCTCGGCCTTGAAGCGGCGCTGCGCTCGCTTGCGGATACGCTGGCCGAAGCCGGCTTCGAGGTGACGATCCGCCTCGAACAGGCCAGCCGCACCTGGCCGCCCCACGTCGAGACCGCGCTTTTCCGAGTGGCGCAGGAGGCTGTCACCAACATCCGCAAGCATGCCCGGCCGGGCTGCCGCGTCGAGATGGAATTGCGCGATGTGACGCTGCGGATTGAGGACTTCGGGACAGGCGAGTTAGCCCGCGCCAGCGCCACCCAGCCCGGGCAACCGGGTGTGCACGTCGGGGTCGAAGTCATGCGCGAGCGGATGGCGGCCGTCGGCGGCAGGCTCGACTGGGAAGCAAGGTCGGGAGGCGGCGTCTGCGTCATTGCTTGCGTTGGCGAAGTGGCATGACGAAAGCAGCGCCGCGCATCCTGATCGTCGATGACCATGCGCTGGCGCGCGAAGGTCTGAAGGCCGTGCTTGCCAGTGGCGGGTTCGACATCGTGGCCGATGTTGCGAGCGGCGAGGAAGCGGTCGAGCTTGTCCGGCAGCTCATGCCCGATGTGGTTCTGATGGATGTAAGGCTGGGTCCGGGGATCGATGGGCTGGAAGCGACCCGGCAGATCGCCGGGCTGGGGCTGCCGACCCGTGTGCTGATGCTGACCCTGCATGATATGCCCGCCTATGTGCGCGAGGCGTTGGCAGCCGGTGCTGCCGGCTATGTGCTGAAGGATACCGGGATCGACGATTTGCGCCGCGCGGTTGAGCAGGTGCTGGCGGGGCAAAGTGCGATCCCGATCGGGCTGATGAATGCCGCGCTGCGCGAGGCGCCGGCCAGTCCGCGCCACGCTGATGCGGTGGCCGCCCTGACCGAGCGCGAGGATGAAGTGCTGGGGTTGGTCGCGCGCGGGATGACCAACAAGCAGATTGCTCGCGAACTCGCCATCAGCCCTGCCACCGTGAAAGCGCATGTCGAACGGATCATCGCCAAGCTGGGCGTTTCCGACCGTACCCAGGCAGCCGTGGTGGCAGTGCGCGAACGATCGCGAGGGGCGCAATGAGCGCCGCTGCGCCGACCCGCGTGGCGACTCGCTTCTGGACCGATCGCCCGCTCGCCTTCAAGGGGCTGGTGGTGGTGGCCCTGCCGCTCACCATCCTGTTCGGTGCGTTGATCTCGCTCTATCTCGCCAGCATTGCCGAGACGAGCGCCGAAGATGATGTGCGCCGGACATTCGCGATCCAGCGTGACATTTACCAGGTACACGCCTTGCTCGCCGAAGCGGCTGCGGGCGCGCGCGGCTATGCGCTGACCGGGCAGTCGCGTTTCCTCGGGCCTTATCGCACTACCGAGGCGGAGTTGCCCGCGACCATGGCGCGGCTCGACCGTGCCATCCGCGACCAGGAAGCGCGCCAGCGGTTTGAACGGATTCGCCAGGCAACTGTACAGAAGCGGGCGGGCCTGAAAAGGATTGTCGAGCTGGCCAGCCGCCCCTCCGAACGTGGGCTCAACCAGGCAGGGATCGAAGCGGCGCTGGTCTCCAACAAAATCGTGCTCGACGGCATGCGCCGCGAGATCGAGAATATCCAGCGCCGCGAAAGCGTGCTGCTGGCCGAGCGCCAGGCCAGGGTACAGCAAGTGCGCAACCGGTTCCTGGCGCTGACGGCCATCAGTGCACTCGTCGGCCTGTTGGGCAGCCTTGCCGCCGTCTACCTGTTTTCGACCGGGATCGTCCGACGGGTGCGGATGCTGGAAAGTAATGCCGAACTCCTCGCCCGCGGCGAAGCGCTCGCCGCCTTGCCTGACGATGCCGACGAAATCGGCACGTTGGGCCAGCGCCTCGGGCGAGCCAGCGCGCTGCTGCGAGCCCGCGAACAGGCGCTGCGCGAAAGCGAGGAGCGCTTCCGGCTGGTGATCGAAGGGGTGCGCGATTACGGCATCTTCGCGCTCAGCCCGGAAGGGATCGTGACCAGTTGGAACCTCGGTGCCGAGCGGATCAAGGGCTGGCGGGCGGAAGAGATCCTGGGCCAGCATTTCAGCCGCTTCTACCCAGACGAGACGCGCGATTATCTGCCGGCCGAGATGCTGCGCCGGGCGCGCGCTGCCGGTACCGCCGAGGACGAAGGCTGGCGCATGCGCAAGGACGGCACACGGTTCTGGGCGAACGTCGTGATTACGGCGCTATACGACGATAACGGCGATTTGCGCGGTTTCGCCAAGGTGACCCGCGACATCACCGAGCGGCGTCGTTCTGAAGAGGCACTGCTGGCCGCGCGCGAGGAAGCGGTGGCGGCCAACCTTGCAAAGAGCGAGTTCCTGTCGCGCACCAGCCACGAGCTACGCACGCCAATGAGCGCGATCCTCGGCTTCGGGCAATTGCTGGAACTGGATGAGGATCGGCTAGACCCGCGGCACCGCGAAGCGGTGCAGCAGATCATGAAGGCAGGTCGACACCTGCTGGCGCTGATCAATGATCTGCTCGATATCTCGAGCATCGAAGCGGGTGCCAGCGAGTTGGCGATCGAGCCGATCGACATGACCGAGCTCCTTCGCGAGGTGCATGCGCTTGCCGCACCGATCGTAACCGCAGCCGGCCTGCAATTCAGGCTCGACCTGCCCGCAGATAGCCTGCGTGCTTCGGCCGACCGGCGGCGGGTCACGCAGGTGATCCTGAATCTCGTGGCCAATGCGGCGAAATACAACCGCACTGGCAGCATGGTCACGCTGTCCTATTGCCAGGATGCGGATGTGCTTAAGGTCACGGTCGAGGATGACGGCGAAGGGATCGATGCGGCGGATGTGCCGCGGCTTTTCACACCGTTCGACCGGCTTGGCCAGCAGCGCCGCGCACGGGTGGAAGGCACCGGGCTTGGCCTTGCCCTGTCAAAGCGCCTGGTCGAATCGATGAGCGGGATGATCGGTTATGACAGCCGCGCAAAGGGCGCTTGCTTCTGGTTCACCATCGCCCTTGCGGATGTTGCAGCCGCCGCTGAGGAAGAGCTCAGTTGACCATGCCTACGCCATTGATCGACAACCAGGAAATCCTGTCGCGACGGATCCTTGCGATCGATGACGAGGAAGCCAATGTGCTGCTGCTTGCCAGCGTGCTCGAACGCGAGGGCTATAGCGATATCCATTGCCTTACCGACCCGGAAAAGGCGCTGGAATGCTATGTCGAGCTGGCGCCGGACCTCGTCCTGCTCGACCTCATGATGCCGAAGGTCGATGGCTTCCAGCTGCTTGAAGCCTTTTCGCGGCATGACCAGCCTGACGAGTTCCGCCCGGTGCTGGTGCTGACTGCCGACACTACCTTGCAGACGCGCCGCCGTGCGCTCGCGCTAGGTGCAAAGGACTTCGTGTCCAAGCCCTTCGATGTGATCGAAGTGGGCCTCAGGATTTCCAACCTGCTGGAAACCCGGATCCTTTACGAGCGGCTCAGGCGCGCCTGACAGGGAGCTTTGAACCAGCCGGATTACGTCCGGTCAGTCGGCACCCAGGCAGGCCCGGCCCTGGCTCTGGCCTCCGCCATCGCAGGCGAACTGCTGGTCGGTGGTCGGATCGCGTTCAAACGTACGATCAGAGCCTGCGATCGGGCGCGGCCCCAGCAAGTCGCGCAACGAAGAGATCCCGCGCTGCGACAGCATGAAGGGCCCGATTGGCGGCTGGCCCGGGCCAGGCACGAACAGCGCCAGTCCGGCATCTTCGAGCGGGATCACCCGGTCACCCACGGTCACATCGATCGCCCCGCGCTGCACCCCTTGCGCATTGCGGCCCGGCCCGCGCAGCACGATCAGGCTGGCGGTTTCCGGATCGGCCACGACATTGCGGTCAACCACCCCTTCGCGCCGGGCGATATCGATCGCGTCCTCGCCCACCACTCCCTCGATGATCGTGCCGCGAATGCCGATCGAGGCGACGGGCGTCTTGATCGCCGAAGGTTCGCGGCCCTTCTTGAGCGAGCGGCCCGACATGAAGCGAAACGCCCCCTTGGCGACCGATGCGCTGACGGAGCTGGCATCGCTGGCGGGATCGAACACGAAGCGATCGATCCGCACCCTGGCATTGGCACCGACAGTGAAGCTGGTCTTGTCGAGCAGCAGCAGCTGGGTCATGCTGCCCTTGCCGGTCACGATATCGTTGCCGATCGCGATCCGTTCACGCACCTTGGCCTTGTGCAGCACCGGATTGGCGGGCGATGTGACGCGCACGTCGTTACGGACGACGGCAGTAATGCCGACATCCTGGCTGAAAGCGATGGCGGGAACCACGACTGCGGAAAGCGCTGCAGCCAGCGCAATCTTGCGGGTGAACGATTTCATGCCAGGCATCCTTCTCAAAATCTCCACACCAGCATCAGGTCGCCCCCGAAGCTGCCATAGGCATCGACGAGTGGGCGCTTGTCATCGCGCGAGCGGTATCGCGCGGCCGCTTCCAGGAACAGGCTACGGCCGACGAGCGGCACACCGACGGCGCCACGCGCAAAGAAGCGCAGTTCGCGGCGATCTGGCACAAGTTCGATATCCTCGAATTGAACGCGGCGCAGTGTCGCCGACACCTTGCCGTAGAAGCCCGAGGCATCGAGTGGAAACTCGGCGCCTGCCGACAGGCTGAATGCGTCATACTCGAAGAAATCGAACGTTGCGTCTTTGGTTTCGGCAGCAACAGCGATGAAATAGGAACTCAGGAGCGTCGGATGCCGCTCGTAGGCAAGTTGCGCGGTGTAGTGCCAGCCGTTGAAGTTCGAGACGACAAAATCCTC
>JBMSNZ010000011.1:0-31943 GCA_049421965.1 Erythrobacter sp. | reverse complement strand
CGTCGTAGTCGCACTTCTGCAGCAGCTTCTGGATGATGTTCTCGACGTCCTCGCCAACATAGCCCGCTTCGGTGAGCGTGGTGGCATCGGCCATGGTGAAGGGTACGTCGAAGGTGCGCGCCAGCGTCTGCGCCAGCAGCGTCTTGCCCGAACCGGTCGGCCCGACCAGCAGGATGTTCGACTTGGCCAGTTCGACATCGTTGCCCTTGCCGCTGTGCTTCAGGCGCTTGTAGTGGTTGTGCACCGCGACCGAGAGCACGCGCTTGGCGCGGTCCTGCCCGATCACATAATCGTTCAGCGTTTCGAAGATGTCCTTGGGGGTCGGGACTTCGCCTTCCTTGCGGCCGGCGATCCCTGCCTTGGTTTCCTCGCGGATGATGTCATTGCACAGCTCGACGCATTCATCGCAGATGAACACGGTTGGCCCGGCAATCAGCTTGCGCACTTCATGCTGCGACTTGCCGCAGAAGCTGCAATAGAGGGTGCTCTTGCTGTCGGTTCCGCTCAACTTGGTCATTTCCTAGGCTTTCGACATCCCCGAAACACAGGGATTCGGCGACTCTATAGCCGCATAATGATGAATCAACCTATAGCGCACGCTTTTGCCGCATCCCCTACGCGCTTCAGATAGCAGCCGGCCGCGAAACGACCAGGCTGTCCCGCACCGGGGCGCCTCAATGCGAATAGCTTACTCTGGCGCCCCGCCCGACCCTTCGGATTCGGGCGAAGCCTCGCCTTCAGGGCGGCTTTCGAACACCTTGTCGACGATCCCGAACTTCAGGGCCTCGTCAGCTTCGAGGAAAGTGTCGCGATCCATTGCACGTTCGATGTCGGTCAGGCTCTGGCCGGTGTATTTCACATAAAGGCCGTTCATCCGCTCGCGAATGCGCAGGATCTCGCGCGCCTGGATCTCGATGTCGGACGCCATGCCGCGCGCGCCGCCCGAAGGCTGGTGCACCATGATCCGCGCATTGGGCAGCGCAATGCGCATCCCCGGCTCACCCGCCGCCAGCAGGAAGCTGCCCATCGAGGCCGCCTGGCCAATGCACACGGTGGAAACGCGCGGCTTGATGTACTGCATGGTGTCATGGATCGCCATGCCAGCCGTCACCACCCCGCCGGGCGAATTGATGTACATGCTGATCGGCTTCGAGGGATTCTCACTTTCGAGGAACAGCAGCTGCGCCACGATCAGCGAAGCCATGTTGTCTTCGACCTGGCCGGTGACGAACACGATGCGCTCGCGCAGCAGGCGGCTGAAGATGTCGAAGCTGCGCTCGCCGCGGCTGGTCTGCTCGACCACCACCGGCACCAGTGCGCCGGTCACCGGGTCGCGCGTGAACTGGCCTTGGCTGCCATAGGTTTCGCCGGAATTGCCGAGCAGATCGATCATCACATCATCCTTGTAGAAAAGTGCAAGAGCCTATGTCGGACGGCGGGGCGTGATGTTCAAGGGCGTTAACCCTTGGCGCCAACACAACCATGTGGATGCTTGCATCCGTCGCACGACCGAAGGCACAGTAGCCAAGCCAACTGCGCAGCCCGGCCATCACTTTAGCAAAGGTCCGTATGGCACCCGGAAGGCGATTGGCGTCACGAGCAAGAAAGCGTTTGGAGAAGGCAACCGGTGCCGCACCAGCAAGCGCCGCATCTGAAACAACTCTCGACACGAATTGGTGTTTCCGCGACAATACCCCGTTGCCTGTTGTTCAACATGGGAGCCGGAAAAATGCGCAAAGCACTTTCAATAGCTTTCGGTGCGATCATTCTGGTTTGCAGTCAGGCTGTGGCGGTGCAAGCAGAAGAGCAGCCAGAGAATCTTGATGTGTCCGGAATGACCATGGCCGAAATAAAGGCGCATAATGCCGGTCGAGCGAAGCTTGACCCGATGTACATCGTATGCCGGACATACAAGATCACAGGATCCCTCTCTCGCCGCGAACGCACTTGCCACACCGTCGCGCGGTGGAAGATGATCGAAGAACGCGGCAAGGAATACCTCGGCACACTGCAGGAACGCTCGAGGATCTGCACGTCGCCGGAGTGCGAAGGAAATTGACTGGGATGCGCAGGGCAACGATTGCGATGGTTGCAGCGGCGGCGATTGTACAGCCTGCCTATGCAGAGGACGGTCGCACGCCGCCAAATGCCAGTGCCGCCGCCGCCGAAGGTGAACTCTCTCGCATCGTCGCCCTTGACGATGCCGGGCCAATGCTGGGCGCGGTCATCGTCTACGAACCCGAAGCACCCAACAACGCCAATGAAGCGAGCGAGGCGGGGCTCCCGCTGGGCGGGCGCACGGTGCTGGTAAAGGACAATATCGAAACCAGCGAATGGGCCACCACGGCGGGCAGCCTGGCACTCAAGGATAACCGCACCGGGCGCGACGCGCCGATGATCGCGCGGCTGCGCGATGCGGGCGGCGTGGTGCTCGGCAAAACCAACCTCAGCGAATGGGCCAATATCCGCGCCAACGGTTCGACCAGCGGATGGAGCGCGGTTGGTGGCCTGACCCGCAACCCCCATGCGACCGATCGCAACGCCTGCGGCTCTTCCTCGGGCAGCGGCGCGGCGGTGGCGGCGGGCTTTTCCTGGGCCGCCATCGGCACCGAAACCAACGGCTCGATCACTTGCCCGGCCAGCGTCAACGGCATTGTCGGGTTCAAGCCGACGGTAGGCATGATCAGCCGCACGCATGTCGTGCCGATCAGCGCGACACAGGACACCGCCGGGCCGATGGCACGCAACGTGGCCGATGCGGCCTTGCTGCTGACCGCGCTGGCAGGGAGCGACCCGGCCGATCCGGCAACCGCCGAAGCCGACCGGCACCGGGTCGACTTTACCCGGGGCCTCGCTGACTTCTCGCTGAAAGGTGTGCGGATCGGCGTGTTGCGGGAGCAGGTAGGCGACAGCCCCGGCGTAACCGCGTTGTTCGAGCAGGCGCTGCGCGATCTGGAAGCGGCAGGCGCGGTGCTGGTCGACGTGCAATACGACTGGCCCGATGGCTTCTGGGACCGCGCGTTCACGGTCCTGCTGTTCGAACTGCAGCGCGACATGAAAGCCTATCTCGCGACCCTGCCCGATCCCGCAATGCCTGACAGCCTGGCCGATATTGTCGCTTTCAACCGCGCCAATGCCGCGTCGGAACTGCGCTGGTTTGGCCAGGACGTATTCGAGCAGGCGCTCGTCACCACCGACGAGGCTACCTATCGCGAAGCACTCGAAGCCAATCTCAAGGCCACCCGCGAAGACGGGATCGACCGGCTGCTGGCAACCCACGAAGTCCGGTTCCTGGTTGCCCCGACCGGAGGGCCGGCCTGGACCACCGATCTTGTGAATGGCGACAATTTTGGCGGCGAGATTGGCGCCGGTTCGCTTCCCGCCATCGCCGGCTATCCGCATCTGACCGTGCCGATGGGCGCGGTCGAAGGCTTGCCGATCGGGCTCAGCCTGTTCGCGGGCAAATGGCAGGATCACGCGGTGCTGAAAGCCGGCGCTGCCTACGAAAAGGCCCGGACAGCGAAGCTGCCCGGGCCTTCGTTCAAACCCTGGCAAGCGGCCGACTAGCGACCGGCCTGCCGGCTGATTACTTCTTGGCGGCCGCCTTCTTTGGAGCAGCGGCCTTGGCCGGAGCCTTCTTCGCGGCAGGCTTTTCATCAGCCTTCTTGGCGGGCGCGGCCTTCTTGGCTGCCGGCTTTTCGTCCTTGGCAGCTTCCTTCTTGGCAACTTCCTTCTTGGGCGCGTCCTTCTTCGCCGCAGCCTTCTTCTTCGGAGCCGGCTTGGCCTCGACCACTTCGTCGGCTTCGATCGCGGCTTCGAGTTCGGCCTGCGTCACTTCGCGGACCGTCACTTCGGCCTGTTCGAACAGGAAGTCGACCACCTTGTCTTCATAGAGCGGGGCACGCAGCTGTGCGGCAGCCATCGGCTCCTGGCGGACATAGTCGATGAAGCGCTGGCGATCTTCCGGGCGGTACTGCTGCGCCGCCTGCTGGATCAGCATGCTCATTTCCTGTGCGGTCACTTCCACGCCATTGGCCTGGCCGATTTCGGACAGCAGCAGGCCGAGGCGCACCCGGCGCTCGGCGATCTTCCAGTATTCGTCGCGCTCGTTCTGGATTTCCTTCAGCGCATCCTGCGGATTTTCCTCGCGCGCGGCTTCCTGCTGGAGCTGCGCCCAGATCTGGTCAAATTCGGCATTGACCATGCCTTCGGGCACTTCGAAATCGTGGCCTGCGGCCAAGATGTCGAGCAGCTGGCGCTTCATCTGCGTGCGTGTGAGGCCGGCAGTCTGCTGTTCGAGCTGGCCGCGGATCAAGCCCTTGAGCTGATCGAGCCCCTCGAGGCCGAGCGACTTGGCGAAATCCTCGTCCACCTTGGTCTCGGTTTCGATCTTCACCTGCTTCACGGTGATGTCGAATTCGGCTTCCTGGCCCTTGAGGTTCTCGGCCGGGTAATCCGCCGGGAAAGTGACCTTGATGGTCCGCGCGTCGCCAGTCTTGGCGCCCATGAGCTGCTCTTCGAAGCCGGGGATGAACTGGCCCGAACCGATCACCAGCGGCGCGTCTTCCGCCTTGCCGCCTTCGAACTCAACGCCGTCGAGCTTGCCCGTGAAGTCGATGATCAGCTGGTCGCCTTCGGCGGCCTTCTTCGCCTTGGGCGCGTCCTTGTAGCTCTTCTGCTGGCCAGCAATCCCGGCCAGCGCTTCGTCAACCGCGGCGTCCGAAACCGGCACCACCAGCTTTTCGAGCTTCAGCCCTTCGGTCGAAGGCGCAGCGATGGCCGGCAGGACTTCGAGCTCGACCGCCAGAACGGCGTCTTTCCCCTCGGCATAGCCTTCGCCAAGATCGATCCGCGGCTGCATCGCCGGGCGCAATTCCTTGTCCTTCAGCAGCCGGTCGACCGATTCGCGGATCACATCGTTCACGGTCTGCGCGTGCAGCTGCTCGCCGTGCATCTTGCGGATGAGATTCGCGGGCACCTTGCCGGGGCGGAAGCCGGGCATGCGAACCTGCGGCGCGATCTTCTTGATTTCGCCATCGATCCTGGCCGCGATATCCTTCGCGGTGATCGTCAGCTCATAGGCGCGCTTGAGGCCCTTGTTGGTCGTTTCCTTGATCTGCATGGGAGTAAAACTGATGCCTTTTCAACAATTTCGCTATAACAGGGCAGCGTCCGGGCAAACTGGTGCGGGCGAAGGGACTCGAACCCCCACATCTTGCGATACTGGAACCTAAATCCAGCGCGTCTACCAGTTCCGCCACGCCCGCTAGCCCGAACGAAGCCGCGCGCGAAACGGAAGCCCGCCTCGCGTGTAGGGGAGCGCCATTAGTGTGGCGGGCGCGAAAGGGCAAGCGGAAGCCGCTTGTTTGCGCGGGTAGTCGCGACTAAAGGCCCGCCGCATGAGTGAAAACGCCACAAACGATGTTCCGCCCGACCGCCTCTCGGTCAATCCGCGCAGCGATTTCTTCGACGCTGACCGCCTGCAGCGCGGCGTGGGCATCCGCTTCAAGGACCGGGTGCGCACCGATATCGAGGAATATTGCATTTCCGAGGGCTGGGTGCGGGTGCAGGCGGGCAAGAGCATGGACCGCCACGGCAATCCCCTGACCATCAAGCTGACCGGCCCGGTCGAGGCCTGGTACGAGGATCTGGGCGAGAATCCCCCGATCGCCCGGAAGTAGGACGCGCGCCCGATCCCGCTCGAAGCTTGCCTTCGCGCGCGATAAGCGCCAACCCCCTCTCCAGCCATGAAACCGCAGGTGATCATCATCGGCCGGCCCAATGTCGGCAAGTCCACGCTGTTCAACCGGCTGGTGGGCAAGAAGCTCGCGCTGGTCGATGACCAGCCGGGCGTCACGCGTGACCGGCGAATGGGCGATGCGACGATTGCCGGCATGGCTTTCACCGTGGTCGATACCGCCGGCTGGGAAGACGAGGACCCCGAAACGCTGCCCGGGCGGATGCGCAAACAGACCGAAGTCAGCCTTGAAGGTGCCGATGCCGCGCTGTTCGTGATCGACGCCCGCGCCGGGCTGACCCCGCTCGACGAAGAGATCGCACGCTGGTTGCGCGAACAGAGCGTGCCGGTGGTGCTGGTCGCCAACAAGGCCGAAGGGCGTGCGGGCGAGGCAGGCGTGCTCGAAAGCTATTCGCTGGGGCTGGGTGAGCCGATCGCGCTGTCGGCAGAGCACGGCGAAGGCGTTGCCGACCTGTTCGGCGCGTTGTGGCCGATCATCGGCGAAAAGGCCGAAGCGGCCGAAGTGGCGGCGGAGTTCGCGCTCAGCGAAGGCGAGGAAAGGCCGCTCGGGCCGCTGAAGCTGGCCATTGTCGGGCGCCCAAATGCGGGCAAATCGACGTTGATCAATCGCCTGCTGGGCGAAGATCGCCTGCTGACCGGCCCTGAAGCCGGGATTACGCGGGATTCGATTGCGGTCGACTGGCAATGGACCGATCTGAAGAGCGGCGAAACGCGCGACGTGCGGCTGATCGACACGGCCGGGATGCGCAAGAAGCGCAATGTGGTCGAGAAGCTGGAAAAGCTATCGGTGGCCGATGCCCGCCGCGCGGTCGATTTTGCGGAAGTGGTCGTGCTGCTGCTCGATGCCACGCAGGGCCTCGAGCACCAGGACCTCAAGATCGCCGACATGGTGCTGCAGGAAGGCCGCGCGCTGATGGTGGCAATCAACAAGTGGGACGTGGCCGAAGACGCCTCGAAGCTGTTCAACGGGATCCGCCACGCCCTCGACGAAGGGCTGGCGCAGGTGCGCGGACTGCCGCTGTTCGCGGTCAGCGCGAAGACCGGCAAGGGGCTCGACGACATGCTGCGCGCTGCCTTCGAACTGCGCGACAGCTGGTCGAAGCGCGTTCCGACTGCCGCGCTGAACCGCTGGTTCGACGACGCACTGGAGGCCAATCCGCCGCCAGCGCCAGGCGGCAAGCGGATCAAGCTGCGCTATATCACGCAGGCCGGCACCCGCCCGCCGCGGTTCGTGGTATTCGGCACGCGGCTCGATATGCTTCCGAAAAGCTACGAGCGCTATCTGGTGAACGGCATCCGCAAGAACCTCGGCTTCGACGCGGTGCCGGTGCGGGTGGTGCTGAAGAGCTCCAAGAACCCCTACGCCAAGGACTAGGATCGGGAACCCGGCATGTTCGATTTGCTGGCCGCAAGCGGCAATATCGCAACCGACCTCCTCGAACGCACGTCAAGTTCGCTGCGGGTGCAGGAGATCGTGCGGCTGAGCCTCGCGCCCGCCTTCCTGCTGGCCGCGATCGGAGCGATCATGAACGTGATGGTGACCCGGCTGATCTGGGTGGCCGAGCGGATCGAACGGCTCGAGGCGCGGATGGCGGAAGAATGTAGCGCGGGTGACCAGCGCGAACTTGCGCGGCTGCGCCGCCGCCGCATCCTGGCCCAGCGCGCCGTGATGTTCAGCACCTGGGCCGCGCTGACGATCTGCGTGGTCGTGGCGCTGCTGTTCGTCAGTGCTTTCATCAAGCCGCAGCTCGGCACGCTCACCGCGCTGTTCTGGATCGCGACCATGGGCCTCCTGATCACCGGCCTGGTGCATTTCGTCGCGGAGACGCTGGTGGCCGCGCGCGGGCATGACGATGCCGACCGCAAGCAGATGGAAGGGCCGGGCGCCGGCGATGATGGCAGTGCGGAGCGCGATACCCGCCATTGAAATGGGGCGAAGCGCACAGCGCGGCGCTCCGCCCCACATGCACCGTAAGGAGCCGCCGGCTCACTTCACGTGCAGTTTCACCTCGCGCAGGATGTAGGTGCCCTTGATCTGGCGGATCTTGTTGTAGAGATCGATCACGGTCTTGTTGCTCGAGGCCTGGTTGGCCTTGCCCCAGGCCGCCATGAACTTGTCGTATTCGGCCTTGTCAGCATCGAGCGAAGCCATGCTCGGATAGGTGATGCGCAGCACCAGGTTCACTTCATTGCTGCCATAGGGCACAGTGTAAATGCCGTAGGACGAAATCTGGCCGATCGACTTCGCAGCTTCATTGGCCTTCACCCAAGTCTGGCGTAGTCCTTCGAGATAGGTTTCGAACTGGCCCTCGTCGACCTTGACATAGGTCAGCTCGACCACTTCCTTCTGCGGCGTATAATCTTCCCATGCGTTCATTTGTGCCGCGGCAGGCGCAGCCAGGCTCAATGCGACCGCAGCAGTGCAAGCAAGGCCCATGGCCTTCATTAGATGTTTCATAACAGTCCCCTTATTCGCGTGAGAACGCGACCCGACAGGGGATAGGACGACCCCGGAGAGACTCCGGCCGATCCCGTGGCGCGAAACTGGACCGTTAGCTTGCCGGAGTCAATTCATGCCGCCGCAGCGCGCGGTGGTCACTCCTCGGCCGGCTTGCTCTGCAGCTGCACGTAGTTTTGCAGCCCCATCCGCTCGATCATCTCGAACTGGGTTTCGAGGAAGTCGACATGCTCTTCCTCGCTGTCGAGGATCGCGGCGAACAGGTCGCGGCTGACATAGTCGCGCACCTTTTCGCAATGCTCAATCGCGTCGCGCAGCAACGGGATTGCCTCTTCCTCCATCGCTAGGTCGGCGCGCAGGATCTCTTCCACGGTCTCTCCCACCTTGAGCCGGTGGATCGCCTGGAAGTTGGGCAGGCCGCCCAGGAACAGCACCCGCTCGGCCAGCTTGTCGGCATGCTTCATCTCGTCGATCGATTCATGCCGTTCGTATTCGGCCAGGCGCGCAACGCCCCAATCGGCCAGCACGCGATAATGCAGCCAATACTGGTTGATAGCGGTCAACTCGTTGGTGAGCGCCTTGTTGAGGAAATCGATGACCGTTGCGTCGCCCTTCACCGCATGGCTCCTTAAGGTTCGGGAATATGCTGCGATATATGCGCCATAAGCCGCGGAATGACAAGGCGATCAGGCTAAAAAGCCTCGTAATTCCGTTACTTGAGATCGATTCGCGTTAGCGGTGAAAACTCATGCAGCGACCGGGCTGCAAGCCCGTTCGCGCTCCTCAAGCAGGATCGCGTCCGCATCCATCAGGCAGCTGCCGCAATTGGGCCGCTTGCCCAGCGCCGCATAGGCCGCCTCGGCATCGCCCGAGGTGCGCCGCGCCACGCGCCGCAGTTCGGTTTCGCGAATGGCATTGCAGATGCAGATATACATCGGCGGCAAGCTCCTGCGAGTGATTCGCAAAAGCCAACTTATGCGAACTATTCTCAATAGCAAGGGGATTCAGCGCTGCAGCGGGAACAGCCGTCCATAGGTGAGGCACCGCCACAGCCATTCGAGCGGGCCATAGCGGTAGCGCGCCAGCCATGGCTTAGACCAGGCGAGCATTACCAGCCAGGCCAGCACGACGACTACATAGAGGTGCGGCCGGTCAAGCTTACCGAACAGGCCCAGCGCCCAGCCATGGAACACCAGCAACATCGCCACCGAAGTGCCGAGGTAATTGGTGAAAGCGGCACGGCCCGCAGCGGTAATCCGCTGGCCCAGCCAGCCGCTCCATGCGGGTGAATAGACGACCAGCAGGGCAGCCAGCCCCACGACCATCGGCAGCCGTGGCAAGGAACTGAACCCCACGAACGCCGCCAGCGTGCCGTAGAAGGTGAAGCCTTCCGCGCGCGCCCACAGCGCAATGGCCAGATGCAGTAGCGCGCCCGCAACCAGCCCGATCCAGCCCCACCTGACCATTGTCGCCCGGTCGATGCCGTTCCCGAAAAAGCCATATCGGTACAAGGCCACTCCAACCAGCATCAGCGGCAGCGTTTCCAGCCCAAACAGCAAGACGTTGGCCAGCGGATCGAACCCGTGTTCGCTGAAGCGATGCGCGACGAAAGCAGTGTAGTCGCCGGAAGAAATCAGCTCGGCTTCGGCCGCATCGTCAGCCAGCGCATCGGCCTTGCCCTTCTCGAGATCCTCTCGCATTTCCGCAAAGCCCGCACTGTCACCAAGCGGTGTATCGGCAACGAAGGGCAAGGGAGCCATCAAGGCCAGATAGGCCAGCGAGCCCAGGACATAGCCGGTCAGGCCCACGATCAACTGCCGTTTCGCAGTCCAGCGCAGGCACAGTAGCACCACCAGCCCGCACATCGCATAATAGGACAGGATGTCTCCGAACCAGATGAAGAAGAAGTGCGCCAGGCCGAACAGCAGCAAGAAGAACAGTCGCCGCGCCTGTAGCCAGCGCGTCGCGCCCTGCGCCCAGGCACGCTCCATGAACAGGTAAAGCCCTGCCCCGAACAGCAGCGTGAACAGGCCGCGCATCTTGCCGTCGATCAGCACGAACTGGGCGACCCACATCCAGCCGCCAGCATCGTTGGCGGGTACCTGGAACGCATCGGGGAACATATAGGCACTTGGCGGCTGCCCGAACGCGACAATATTGGCAGCAAGGATCCCCATCACCGCCAGCCCGCGGATGAAATCGAGGCTGCCGATCCGGTCGCTTGCGCCAACCGGCGCGCGTTCGCCTGTCGCAGTTCCGGCGGCTGGCGCCATGTCTTCGTGGTTCATGCTTGCCCTCCGGATACCGTCTTATGGTCATAACACGCCCACGCGCAATGGAAAGCCCGACACTTATGCCGCCTTTCCGCCGGACCACTGCGGCCACCGGCCAACGCCCTGCGGCCGCAACTGCGTTAACCCAAAATTAGGGGTATCCTGCCATCCCCCTGTTTGAAGCCGCTTTTGTTGCGGAACTGTGTCCAGGACTATCCAGGGGGAAGCAGCGTTGCGAGTACTAGCATTGGCATCGCAGAAGGGCGGATCGGGCAAGACGACCCTGTCCGGGCATCTCGCCGTCCAGGCCCAGCGCGCTGGCGCTGGCCCGGTCGTGCTGATCGACATCGACCCGCAAGGATCGCTGGCCGACTGGTGGAACGAGCGCGAAGCGGAGTACCCCGCTTTCGCCCAGACCACGGTGGCGCGCCTGGCGAACGATCTGCAGGTGCTGCGGCAGCAAGGTTTCAAGCTGGCCGTGATCGACACGCCGCCCGCCATCACCATGGCGATCCAGTCGGTGATTTCGGTCGCCGAACTGATCGTGGTGCCGACCCGTCCCAGCCCGCATGACCTGCGTGCCGTGGGTGCGACGGTCGACCTGTGCGAACGCGCCGGCAAGCCGCTGGTGTTCGTCGTGAACGCTGCCACGCCCAAGGCCAAGATCACTTCGGAAGCCGCCGTCGCGCTCTCGCAGCACGGCACCGTAGCGCCGATCACCCTCCACCACCGCACCGATTTCGCCGCTTCGATGATCGACGGCCGCACCGTGATGGAAGTCGATCCCGAAGGTCGCAGCGCCGCCGAAGTCACCGCGCTGTGGAAGTATATTTCGGACCGGCTGGAGAAGAACTTCCGCCGCACCGTATTCGCCGCTCCGGGCACGCAATCGCAGCTTCCGGGTGCCCATCGGCCAGCGGGCGGTTTCGGCCGCCGCGTCGCCCAGTAAGGAGCGCGCGGGATGACCGAAGCCAGCTTCGCCTCGCTCAGCCCCACTCTGCTGGCGCGCAAGGGTGGCGCCAAGCCGGCCATGCGCCCGCAACTGGCGCCGATTCCCGATGCCTCGGGCGCGCAGCTCGAGGATCTCGGCTGGAACGACATGGGGCACGATGTCCACGCCAATGTGGTCCAGCTCACCCCTGCCTCGAATGATGAAGCGGCCACGATCAGGCTGGCGGCATCGCGCGGCGCCGCGATCGCAGCGCCCCGCGGAAAAGCCGCTGCGCGCGGTTCGGCGCTGAAGCGCGGCGAGCGCGCGGCCTTCACGCTCCGGCTTGATGCCGAGCGCCATCTCAAGCTGCGGCTTGCCGCAACCATCAAGGGCGAAAGTGCGCAGCAGATCGTGACCGACGCGCTCGATTCGCTGCTCGCCGAAATCGATGATCTCGACGCGCTCGTCGCCAAGATGACGCGCAAGTGACCGGACACAAGTTGACCGAGGGAACCACCCAATGAGCCACACCGCCACCAACTCGCCGAAGATCGCCCTTGCGGTCAGCACCGCATTGGTCAGCCTTGCGCTCGCAGGTTGCGCCACTTCGGCCGCCCCGCCGGCCCAGGCTTCGCTGGCCAACGCCAAGGTCGCGCTCGAGAAGGGTCATGTAACCAAGGCGATCGCGCATGCGGAAAGCGCCGTGCTGGCCGATCCGCGCAATCCGCAGAACCGTGCGCTGCTTGGCGCTGCCTACCTCGAAGCAGGCCGGTTCCAGGCTGCCGCCACCAGCTTCTCCGATGCCATCTCGCTGGGTGACAGCGATCCGCGCACGGTGCTGAGCTATGCGCTGGCGCAGATCGCGCTGGGCAACAGCCGCGAAGCGGTCATCGCGCTCGACGGCGCACGCGACAATCTCGACCCGGCCGACCTGGGCCTGGCGCTGGCGCTTGCGGGCGACACCGGCACCGGCGTGGAAGTGCTGTCAGAAGCGCTGCGCAACGGCGAATCGACCGCCAAGCTGCGGCAGAACCTTGCCTATGCCTATGCACTGCATGGCGACTGGCGCGCGGCGCGATTGATGGCAGCGGAAGACGTGCCGGCCGATATGGTGTCGGACCGGATCGGCGAATGGGCCGAACTCGCGGCCCCCGAATACTTCCAGCAGCGCGTTGCCAGCCTGCTGCAGGTGACCCCGGCCTATGACGGTGGCCAGCCAACCCAGCTTGCACTCGCGAATTTCCCGAGCCACGGCGAAATGGTGGCAGATGCTGCGGCCAGCGCCGAGGCGCCGCAATTCGCGGCCGCCGATGTCGCCGGGCCAAGCTATGCCGGTCCGGCGAACTCCGGCGATCTCGCCCCGGCAGCTGCCGCACCTGCAGAAAGCTTTGCGGTCGCCTTCGGGCAGGAAACCACGGCCCCTGCCCCGGCTTCGCCGCGCGGCCCGGTGGTTCAGCAGCTCCCGACCGAATATGCCGCCGCCGAAACAAAGAAGCCCGCGGCGCCCAAATCGCGCCTCGCCGCCTCCTCGTCGCAGCGGCGCATGGCCGCTACGGCCGATAGCAGCGCAGGCACGCACCTCGTACAGCTGGGCAGCTTCTCGAGCCGCGCCAATGCCGAGCGCGCCTGGGGCATCTACCAGACCCGCTACCCGCAACTGTCGGGCCGCGACGTTGTGATCACCAAGGCGGTGGTTGGCGGCAAGACCTATTTCCGCGTTGCCGCGTCGGGCTTCGGCGCGCGCAGTGCCAGCTCGATGTGTCAGACGGTTCGCGCCGGCGGCAAGGGTGGCTGTATCGCCTATGCCGCAAGCCGTCCGTTGCCGGGCGCAATCGATCGCGGCATCCGGGTCGCTTCACGCTGACGCTTTCTCTCCCGGAACTTCAGCGAAGACTGCCCCCGGGCGCCCAAGGCTCCGGGGGTTTTCTTTTGTCACCGGCCGATCATTTGGGCTACGACCCCGTGCCACCACGGTGAGTTCCACAGCAACTGGACCGCCAGCCCGGTAGGCAGCATGATCGCAGCGAAGATCCAGTAGGCACGGTGGATGCTGCGCTGGCGATAGAGGTCCCACAGGAACATCGGCAGTGCGCAAGCGAGCGGCCAAAGCAGCGAGGCGGCCGGAGAGTCCGGTGCAGTGTTGTACAGGAACGTGATCCGGCTTGTCGCTGCACCAAGTGGAGGGATGACGGTCAGGATCATCAGGCGCTTGTGTGTGCCCGGATCGGTGCGGCGCGCCAGCAGGGCCAGTGGCACCAGAAGCAGGAACCCGATGCCGGCCCGGATCTGCATCAGCACGACATTGGACATGTTCGCCAGCCGCTGGTCCAGCTGCGCGCGAACTTCGGGTGAGCCTGCCTCGGCAAAGGCGATCTGTGATCCAAAATTGGCCGTGGCCAGCATGAACCCGGCGATCACCAGTAGCGGCGCCAGCACGAGGCCAAGCATGCCCAGCTGCATGTGCCATTGCCGCCGACCGGTTGCCATCAGCACGGTCTGGGTCAGCAGCAGGAGCATCCAGCTGCCCATGGTCAGCGCATGAAAATGCGCCTGCGGCAGGAACGGCGGGCGTTCGCCCGCCTGGATTGCGGCCATTCGGGTAAAGGAATCGGGCACGAATCCGATCAGGATCACAGCGATCAGGAAGACCACCATCATCACGTAGATCCAGCGATCGATGATGCCGCTCAACGAAGGCCCGCCCGAATCCGAGGCAGGCTGCGGATGTGCGCTTGCTTGGGTCGCCATGGTTCACTCCCTCCAACCAGGGGGAACGACCCGTGCCGACAGCCTACGCCATCCGGGCCCTAAAGAGAAGCCAGCTACACAATCCGCACACCGCCTTTCCATAGCGCGGTCGCCCGCCCCTGTGCCGGCTGGCCGTCAAACGGCGTGTTGTCAGCGGTCGCGGCCATCCTTGACCGGTCGACGATCCACGGCCGCTCGGGATCGATCAGCGCGACATCGGCTTCAAGGCCTGGCTCCATCGCGCCTGCTGCGACGCCAAGCAGGCGCGCCGGTGTGGCCGCCAACAGCTGGAACGCGCGCGCCGGTTCGACCACGCAGTCACGCACCAGCGTGAGCGCCATGGCGAGCAGGGTCTCGGCCCCGGCCATGCCTTCGGCCGCATCGGCAAAGGGCAGGCGCTTGTCTTCAGGTCCGCGCGGATCATGGCCCGACGCGATCACATCGATCGTTCCATCTCCGATCGCGGCGATTACCGCTTGCCGGTCAGCCTCGCTGCGCAGCGGCGGCGACAGCCGCGCGAAGCTGCGGAAATCGGCCGTTGCGAGATCGGACAGCATGAAATGTGCCGGCGTGACCCCCGCTGTCACCGCCACGCCCCTGCCTTTGGCCGCGCGCACCAGATCGAGCGCCCCAGCGGTGGTGACCTGCCGGAAATGCAGCCGCGCGCCGCTCAACTCGGCCAACGCGATATCGCGCGCCACTGCAAGCGCTTCGGCTTCGGCGGGTGCACTGGGAAGGCCCAGCCGGGTCGCCATTTCGCCTGCGGTCGCTGCCGCTTCGCCGGTCAGTCCCGCATCTTCGGCGTGGGCCACCACCACCAGATCGAGCATGGCGGCATATTGCAGCAGCCGCAGCATCGCCCCGCTATCGGCGATCCAGCGGCGGCCGGTCGCAACCCCGCGCGCACCCGCTTCCTTCATCAGGGCAAGCTCGGCGAGTTCGCGCCCTTCCAGCCCGCGGGTCGCAGCGGCGAGCGGATGGACCCACAGGTCAGGCTTGCCGCTCTTGGCGATGTAGTTGACGCGGCTCGGCAGATCGAGCGGCGGCGACTGGTCCGGCATCAGCGCGGCGCGGGTGATCCCGCCAAAATGGCAGGCCGGCTTGTCGACCGCAAAGACGCCCAGATCGACCAGCCCCGGCGCGATCCACTGCCCGCGCGCATCGACAGTCTCGTCACCTGGCTCGGCGACGTTCTCGCCGATCCCGGCGACCTGGCCGTGCACCAGCCGCACCCCGCCAGCCACCAGCCCGGTGCCGGTCACCACGCGGCCATTGATTATCGCGATGGGAGCTTGCTGCTTCATGCCCAGCCCTCCACCTTGCGTGCTTGCCGGGTGAGAATATCCAGGCAAGCCATGCGCACTGCCACCCCCATTTCGACCTGGCGGGTGATGATCGAACGGTCGAGCATGTCGGCCACGTCGCTATCGATCTCAACTCCGCGGTTCATCGGCCCGGGGTGCATCACCAGCGCATCGGGCGCAGCGCGGGTCAGCCGCTCGCGCGTCAGCCCGTACAGGTGGTGGTACTCGCGCGCTGACGGAATGAACTGGCCCTGCATGCGTTCGGTCTGGAGGCGCAGCATCATCACGACGTCACTGCCCGCCAGCGCCGCATCGAAATCATGGAACGGCTCGGCCCCCATCGCTTCGACCCCGGCCGGCATGAGTGCGGGCGGCGCGCACAGGCGCACGCTTGCACCCAGCGCCTGCAGGCACAGCAGGTTGGAACGCGCAACGCGGCTGTGCAGGATATCGCCGCAGATCGTGACCGTCAGACCGGTAAAGTCATCTGCCGTCTCGCCGCGTGCGCGCAAGGCATGGCGCAGCGCCAGCGCATCGAGCAGCGCCTGGGTGGGATGTTCGTGCTGTCCGTCGCCGGCGTTGAGCACGGGGCAATCGACCTTGCTGGCGATCAGCTGGGTTGCGCCGCTCGAACCGTGCCGGATCACGATCGCATCGGGCCGCATCGCATTGAGCGTGATCGCGGTGTCGATCAGCGTTTCGCCCTTCTTCACGCTCGACTGCGCAGCGTGCATATTGACGACATCCGCCCCCAGCCGCTTGCCGGCGATCTCGAAGCTCAGCAGCGTGCGCGTGCTGTTTTCGAAGAAGGCATTGATGATGGTCAGCCCGGACAGCAGATCGGCGCGCTTGGAGCTCTGGCGGTTGTGCTCGATCCAAGGTTCGGCCTGGTCCAGCACGTAGAGGATTTCATGCCGCTCAAGCCGGGAAATGCCCAACAGGTCGCGATGCGGGAAGGCCAGCCGCCCCGCGGGGAAGCGGTGCGATGGCGAAAGAGTGTCCGTCGATGTCATTAAAGCCAAGCCGTTAGACGAGAGCTATCGTGCGCTCAACCATTTCCTTGCCCCGAATTCATTGGAACTTTGCAACCGCCCGCCTAGTTTAGGATCATATCCCCATGCCGGGGGTGCAGGGAACGCGACACAATGAGTTTTGCAGGCAAGGTCTGGCGGTTGCTGGTGGGCATCAAGGATGCGCTGGTCCTGCTGTTCATGCTGCTGTTCTTCGCGCTCCTGTTCGCGGTCCTGTCCGCGCGCCCCAGCCCCGGCATGGTGCGCGAAGGCGCGCTGCTGATCGAACTTGACGGCTATATCGTTGAGGAGCGCGCCGAGATCGATCCGATCCAGGCGCTTCTGAGCCAGCAGGCTCCGGTAACCGAGTATGAAGCCGGTGAACTGGTCCGCGCGCTCGATGCCGCAGCGCAGGACGAGCGGATCAAGGCAGTCGCCCTCGATCTGTCGCGCTTTCTTGGCGGCGGGCAGGTCAACCTGCAGGAAGTGGGCGATGCGCTGGCACGGGTGCGCGCCGCGAAGAAGCCGGTGCTCGCCTATTCGCTCGCCTATTCGGACGATGCGCTTCAGCTCGCCGCGCATGCCAGCGAGGTGTGGGTCGATCCGGTGGGCGGCGCGGTCGTGGCCGGCCCCGGCGGAGGCTTCCTGTTCTTCGGCAATCTGCTCGAGCAATATGGCGTCAATGCGCGCGTTTATCGCGTGGGCACCTTCAAGGCCGCCACCGAACCCTATACCCGCAGCGGGTTTTCCGACGAAGCGCGCGAGAACATGACAAGCCTTTACGGCGCGCTTTGGGCCGAATGGAAGGCCAATGTGAAGAAGGCTCGCCCTGGCGCAGAGCTTGACCGGATCGCTCAGGATCCCGTGGCCTGGGTCGAGGCGTCCAAGGGTGACCTTGCCAAGGCTGCACTCGACGCCGGGCTGGTCGACAAGCTGGGCGATCGCACGCAATGGGGCAACCGGGTCGCCGAGATCGCGGGTGGCGACAGCTGGAGCAATCTGCCCGGCGCCTTTGCTGCCACCGAACTGGCGCCCTATCTCACCGACACCGCGCCTTCGGCCAGCGGCAAGCCAATCGGCATCATCACCGTGGCGGGCGACGTCGTCGACGGGGAAGCCGGGCCTGGGACCGCCGGGGGCGACCGGATCGCCGCCTTGCTGGACGAAGCACTCGACGACGATCTCGCCGCGCTGGTGGTGCGGATCGACACGCCGGGCGGGTCGGTCACCGCGTCGGAACAGATCCGCCGCGCGATCCTGCGCCACAAGGCCAAGGATATTCCGATCGCAATTTCCATGGCCAATGTCGCGGCCAGCGCGGGCTATTCGATTGCCTCGGCCGGCGACCGGATCTTTGCCCAGCCCGAAACGATCACCGGATCGATCGGCGTCTTCGCGGTGATCCCGACCTTCGAGGCGACCGCCGCACGCTTCGGCGTCACGACAGACGGCGTGCGCACCACGCCGCTTTCGGGCCAGCCTGACCTGATCGGCGGATTTACGCCAGAGGTTGACGCGATCCTGCAGGCTTCGGTCGAGGACAGCTATGCCGATTTTCTTGGCCATGTCAGCAAGGGCCGCAAGCTGACCCCGGCTGCTGTTGACCGGATCGCACAGGGCCGGGTGTGGGATGGCGGCGCCGCCCGCCAGATCGGCCTGGTCGACCAGTTCGGCGGGCTTGAGGATGCGCTGGCATGGGCCGCACAGCAGGCGAAGCTCAAGGACGGCGAATGGCACGCCAAGCGGCTGGGCAGCGTGCCCTCGAGCTATGATTCGCTGATCCGGCAGATGCTGGTCGACAATTCGGAAGACAGCGCGCCTGCCGCCGCTGACATGTTCGCCCTGCTCGCACGGCAACGCGGCTCGGTACTCGCGCAATTGGCGCAGGATGCCGAGCGGCTCACGCAGGTGCAGGGCGTGCAGGCCTATTGCTTGGAATGCCCGCGCGAAATGCGCCCGGCAACGGCGGCGCGCCTCGACGGCTGGCTGGTGCTGGTCGCCCGGCTTTTCGCGCCCGGCTGAGGCGCCGCCGCCGCATCAGGGGTCTTGCCAAGCGCCGTGCTGCATGGCAATGGCGCGCCCCTGCCCTTAGGGCGGGCGCGTAGCTCAGTGGTAGAGCACACCCTTCACACGGGTGGGGTCGCAAGTTCAATCCTTGCCGCGCCCACCATCTTTTCAATGACTTGGAAGAGATGCGTCCGTTTTCCATGAAAAAAACATGAAAAGGGGCATGTGGGAATTCTTCTGAAGGCACGGCGAGATGCCGTCGCAGCGCGAGAAATCCGACGTTCCGCCTGCGACCCAGCGGCTAATGTCCTCGTCTATTGGCACTTAGATCACAGGCCGACCTAGGTCATCTGGAACAGGAGGCTCCTTGTTTGCGCCGCCCACCTTCCTCGACAAGAACAGTGCCGACAAACCTGACAGGGCAATCATGGCTCCGCCAAATAGCAGCACGGCGCTAAATCCTCCCCATGCCTCGATCGATCCCACATTCGCGCTCCCCACACTCATTCCTAACGCGAAAGCAGAAGTCATCAGAGTAAAGGTTGTTGCAGGAACGACCGGGTCGCAGGCCCGCATTGTGAGCACAAGCATCGCGAGGTACGCCAACAGAACGGGTGTCCTGTATCCCAGGTAGACGGCGTAGAACGCAAGCTCGTTAGACCAAGTCGATTGTAGCGCAGCATAGGAAACAACGGCGCTCGTTGTTGCAAGACTTGCCAATACCACCACGATACGAGGGCCAAGGCGGTCGATGATCTGCCCACCGGCCAGAAGCGCCAACGGGGCGAGGATCAAATTGGTCATCCCGGCAAGCCCGGTGAATTTCGCTTCGCCCCAATCAAGCAGCCGATTACTCATCACAGGAAGGGAGGTATCCAGAATGCCCTGATGGATGCCATGAGTTAGAGAAAGGAAGGCGACGATCATGGGATCGCGCCGCACCATGCTTTTGAGGGCAGTCTTGAGTATCGGCAGCCAGGCCGGGGCGATGAGCGCAAGATTGATGGGTGAGGCAGTTCCCTTGCTCCATGGCAGCAAGCGTTCTCCGCTCCGTTCGCGGATAATCATCGCGAAAAATGCAGGAACGGCAAAGGCCGTTGCCATGACAAATAGCGCCTCGGGCAACCCGTAATGCTCGGTGAGATAGCCGGTCGCGGCTGTTCCGATTGATATGCCCAGAACTTTGCCTCCGAACATGAAGCCGTTTACCTTGCCCAGCTCATGTTCCGGCGTCAGGTCAATAACCATGGCGTCGAGCGCAACATCCTGAGTAGCGGTAAATATCGACATCGTGAAAGCGAATGCGATGATCAGCTGCATCTCATCCGGGGCTGGTGCAAGCAAGCCGAACATGATCATGCTGGCAATGATGCCGACCTGCGCACCCACTAGCCATATGCGCCGGCGGCCCATTGGCAGGAATGTGTAACGATCCTGGATTGCACCTAGAAAGAACTTGAAGGCCCATGGCATCGACACGGCCGCAAAGACTGATCCGACTGCGGCTGTCGATTGGCCATTCGCTGCAAGCCAGGAAGCAATGCCATAGAACATGACTCCCTGGGGCATACCCTGGGCAAGATAGAGAATTGTTCCGAGAAACAACCTGAGCCTTGGGCTGTCGGAAAAGGACGGCAGATCCCCAGCCGAAATCGGGTGCGATGCCTCTGGGGCGCTATGGGTCAACGATTCCCTCCCCAAGGGCGAATAGAGAGTACTGGCTATATTCTGAATGAGAATGGCATTTTCCCATTACCTTGGCCAGTCAGCCGCAGAGCCTCGCTTCCTTGTGATGGCGTTTCGATCGGGTGGTCACAACACAGGGGGCATGCCATTGTGATTCTGAGACCGGGGTGTCGCGGGCCAGTTTCGTGACTGTTTCGCCTTGGCGCGGCGAAAGGTTCGCTGCTTTGCTCGGGCAAGCCTTCCAACGTGGCGACTGCTGATCTGTAATGGCAGATCCGGTCACCGAAACAGTCAGAGGGACATTGGCTAATTCACCTCGACGCGCAGCGTTGCGAAGCAAGTGTACGCGTAGGCGCACATCGCCGCTCTTCTGAAGCGTCCAAGCGACATGGTTTGGAGGGGAGCTCATAGAGCCTACATAGACCGCTTCGTCCATGCTTCCCGGTTCGAACAGGTTGAAATAGGCTGCGGCATTGTTCGAGGTCATCGAAACGGCAAGGAGTTGACCCGCTCGAGCATTGGCGAGAAAGTCGATGATCTCATTTCCATGGATAGTTCGCGATACCGTTATGCAGGTCGAGCCTGTAGGGAACGAAAGACGCTCTACCCTGATTTGGCTTTGCGGTTTGGCCGGGGCCGAAGCCATGGTAGCCGATGGTCACGAATGGATAGAGCAGCGCCGTGCCCACCAGCGTGAGCAACAGGCCTAGCGCGATACCGACAAGGTAAGGCATTGGGCTGACCGGGCAGCGCGGCAACGCCACGGATCACCAAGGGCGCCCCAGGAGGACCTTCACCAGCCCAAAGATCCCCAACAAGCCGACCAGGAATGGGAACAGCAGGATAAACTTGTCCATCCAGAGCGTTCCCTGCAGCAGCGGGGCGGCCAGGACAACAAAGGGAAGCGGAAGGATGAACCAGCCGGCGAATGCAAGAACGATTGTCAGCGCATATCGCCACAGAGCACTATTCCCGCGATCGGACCAGTCAAGATCGCTGGTCAGCGAGCCTGCCCGTGCCTCTTCCATTACTCTCCCTTCGAGACTGACAGCGCTAGCCTGCAGCCCTGTACGATCATTGCGGATAAGGGGCCGCCTTCCAGACGATCGTGCCGCGGTCCTCGGCAAGAGCCATGGTCAACCGGTCGCCGGAGACGGTGAAGGATCGCACCTGCCCCAGCGATCCTTCAAGAGCTTCTCCGCGTGACGGAGCCGGGCACAAGGCCTTCGTCACGCCGAGCGGACCGATCGCGAGGGTCCCTCCGGTCGAATTGGAGATGTCGTTGCGCCACGGGCCGACGCCCCTGTTGCAATCGAGCCGGACGGAGAGACTGCCGTCATTGTGGAACGTGATGGTGTAGCGGTCTGCTTCGTCAGGACGCACCGCACCCTGGTTGCCGGTCGCCAGCTGTAGTTCGACCAATTGCCAATGCGTTCCGTCAAGGCCGTTGAACGCTATGTTGCCTACCGGCGCTTCGGCAGGCACATGTTTGCAACTGGAAAGTGCCCCCATCGCAGCGCAAGATAAAGCAAGTATCATCCAGTGCTTCATGGCAATCTCCAAGCGGGAAGTAATGGTAGGTCCGAATTTTTCCGCGCATTCATCGTAGGTCGGACAAAAACCTGGCGATCATAGGTGGTGTGCGCCGGCCGTCTTGTTTGCCTGCGATCTACAGCCGGCGCTTGAAATGCTAACCTCCAAAAACAAATGCGTCGGGGATCTCGTAGACTTCGTAGGTGCCGATGGTGATGATGCTGGTGTCGCGGCTGCGCTTGACGCTCATCATGTTGTCGCTGTCGCTCGAAACCGCGCGGCCTTCACGGAAGAATATTGAGCGCTCTCCCCCATCGGGAGTGTCGATATGGACAGTGACCGAGGCATTCCGTCGCACGACACCCGCCTTGCACGATGCCATCGACGCGCCTGCGGACGCACGGCAGCGAATGGTCGCTGTGGCGTGATAGGGAGTGCCACTGACTAGCGCGTCGGCAGGACGATGAGCGGGAGCACTCTCGCTGGCTGCAGATCCCGAAACTGAAACGGACAACCGGTAACTGGCCGTCTCGCCGCGGCGTGCGGTAACACGCATCTGATAGACGCGAATGGTGTAGGTTCCGCTCTTTGCCGTGGTGCCGTTGTAGCGCTGACCGTTCACGGAGCTGTTGTAGACCGCCACGTCGGTCGAGCCGGGTTCGAGCACGTTAAAGTACGGCGATCCCTTGGTAGGTTGTAGCGTGATACCCATGCGCTGGCCGGCACGCACAGTCAGGCGATAGTCGATGTACTGATCGCCCTTTATCGAACCCGAAACATTCGATGCCGTCGTTCCACGAGCAAACTGTATCGGCATAGTCTCTTGAGCCAGCGCCGACGTAACCGCCAGCGGTAAAAGCATGGCTGCAGCGATGGGTATCAATACAGATTTCATATGCACGCTCCTCGATCGGGCTCCCCGCATTGCGGGCGAGCCCCGCTCAGTTTTGTTGGCTCCGACGGCGCCTGCAAACGCGGCGAGGACCAATGCCAACACAGTAATCCCGATCACTTTCCTTATGAACGGCAACTCCCATGTCGGCCAAGGCTATCGCACCAGCACGCTGACGGTTTGGGGCCTGGCAATCCTGCAAGCGCCAGGCCCCAACTCGTTTACAGCGCTCCTTCGCTGCCAGTGTACATGATTTCGCCGATCGTCCCGTCGCGATAGGCCAAGCAACGCCATGGTGCCTGAGCACCTTCTACGTTCACATAGATTGCGATGGCGGCTTCCGATTCCTCGATACGATTGGTGCCGATGACTCGTGCCCCCACTTCGTTCGCGATCTTGCGGGCACATCTGCCTTCAAGCCCGTTAGCGCCGCGGATCGCAACATCCCTGGCTTTTGGTCTTGACTGGGATGGGACAGCCGGCTCGTCCGCCGGCGCGACCGCTGCCATCCCCACATTGGCATCGCCCATCGGCACGCTGACGAGGCGAACACCTTCGACATTGCCGACCACCTTGCCGCCAAGCATGGCTGCCGTTTCGTCAGACGGGCAGCCGACCAGCACCGCGCTGTCATCGAGATAGTTCGATGTGGCTGCGCTTTCGCCAAGCTGGCGGCATGGCGCGCCTGCGGTCGGATAACCATCACCGAAGGGTGCGAGGCTTTCGGGAATGGCCGCAACTTCGCCAGCCGGGGCATCGGCGCCAGCATCGTTGCCACTGCAGGCGGCGAGGGTGAGCGCCAGGACGCTCACCAGATATTGATTAGGTTTCATGGGTTCTACCGATATTTGGAGCGCTAGCCGTTAGCGCGGACATCGTCGTCATACCTGTCTGCTACGTTTATCTGAACTTCGCCCAACATTCTTCATACCCGCTCTTGAAATAGGGCTCGAACCGGCGATCATATCCGTCAGGATGTCGGCCATAATACATGCTCATGCTTGCCTGAGCGTCGCGTTTGCCAGCCTCACAGCCATCGTCATAATATGCGCGCTCGTTCGATCCCGGTGTCGGCGCACGGCTTGCAGGGGCATACCCTCCACGGCGGTTGTGATTACGCAGATTGGCTTCGCGCTCATCCACACCGGCCTGGTAGCCTGACGCATATTGCTCGGAGCGATCGTAATTGTGATAGGCAGCGTTGTAGAGACCGTCATTGTATCCGCGCTCATAATCGGCCTCGGCCTTCTGGTCGGCGGCGTGCTGCTTATCCTCGTGATGGTGCGACTTGTGGGTTAGCAGAGCTCCCAGGATCGCCGCACCTGCGACCGCGCCAACTGCCGCGCCGGCGCTCCCCTTGTGATGGCCACAATCCTGATCGGTTGCATCGTTGATCGTCATCACCCGGCCATCGTAGAGTTCGACCACCACGCAATTGTCGTCTCGTTCGTTCCACCAATAGCTGTTTACGTAGCCCGAATCACTCTTGTGGGTCGAAACATGGGCAAAGCCGCGTTGCTGAAGCATCGGCTCCGCATCACGGCCACGCGCGCCATTGATGTCGGTTAGTCGATTGGCTTTCTCGGCTAACACCGGTGTAGCCGCCAGCGCCGCGCACATGCCAGCTGCCAGGATTCGGATCGTCGGACGTTGAATCATTGTCGGTTCCCCTCTTCCCCGGCTGCTCGTGCCGAGGCTGTCTTCTGGCAGTACGAAGTTTCAGCCGCTCCTGCCCCCGTGTCAGGCGTCTACCGTCAGGCAAACGAGACAGTCGCAAGGTATCCAATCCGTCACAGTAAAAATATAGATACGTTCCGCCAAAGCGTTGACATTTCGAGCCATCTCTGGCACAATCGAAGCGTGCAGCCTTGGGGGCGCGGTGCGGATTGAGCGTATGAACCAGCATCGGGCATTGAGTTTCGAAGCGTCGCTCCAAGCGCTTGCTAAAAGCAATTCGGGCTTGGCATTCAGACGCGTGCCCAGTTCCTTCACCTCCTATTTCGGTGAAAGCCTTGATTGGCCGGACTGGTTGCTGGAAGGGACCGATTTCACGGGACGGCAAGACATTCCGCGCGAAGTTGTGCTCATCGACAGCCTCAAGCCCGTGGCTAAATTGCTGACCCGCTTTGGCGAAGTAAGGCTCGCTGAAATGATGCTGGAATGGCCGCGCTTCCCGCTTGAAGCAGAGGCACTAGCAGCGCCGGATCTCGAAACCGCGTTGCGCAATCTCATTGTCAGAGTCGACCAGAAGAACCCTACGGTAAACCTCAAGATAGCCGAAGAAGACGATGCTTTAGTGATCCGGATCGGCATCACTCCGGAACTTGGCGCCTTCCGCGCGTTCTACGAGCAGATGGTTCTCACGTGGCTGTTCCTCATCGTGCGTTCGTTTCTCGGAATGAGCAAAGCCAGGCGCAACTTGCTGGCACAGGTTGCAATCGGACGGGTCCATTCCGATCCGGCGATCAATGCTTTACTGCCGTGCCGGGGAATCGATGTGATCGGCGCGGCGAGGTTCGTCATCCCGCCCGAAGCGCTGCGCTGCCCCGGACCGGATTTCAAGGCAGAACTATGGACTAGTGTCCTCTCAGCGTTGGAAACCCTGGCCGCACCGGACGCGGCGCAAGGTTCGACTATCGGCGAGTCGATCGGCGATCTCATCGCCCGGTCGCTTCGGGCTAACCGAAAGGTGCCGCTGCTAGTTGAGATTTCGCGGTCGATTGGCCGCTCTCCCAGATCGCTGACCCGTACTCTAACAGAGGAAGGCACAACCTATCGCGAAATCGTCGACCACGCCCGCATCGGCTTAGCCAAGGGCCTATTGGTAGACGGCAATGCCAGCATCCGCGAGATCAGCGCGCGGCTCGGCTATTCCGACGATACGGCTTTTGTCCGCGCGTTCCGGCGACGCTGCGGCATTTCGCCCGCCCGCTGGCGCAACGCGGCCACCCGCTGATCTCTTACAAGGGCCGGGCTGGCCCTTAGGCGCGATGCGAGCCCGGGCGGGTGCCATCCGCCATGCTGCGCGCTGATGTGGATGGCGAGCGATACCACGACCTACTATGCTTTACGGTGTCTTAATCGCTGTTATCTAATCCCTCCGGGACACGGGGGACATTGTGACCAAACTGATCATCCAGATTCCGTGCCTCAACGAGGCGGATCATTTGCCGGATACGCTGGCGGCCTTGCCACGCAGCATTCCTGGCATCGACCAGATCGAGATTCTCGTCATTGATGATGGCAGCCGCGATGATACCGCCGGAGTGGCGCGCCGCCATGGCGCGCATCACATCGTCCGTCACCGCCGAAACCGGGGCCTCGCCGCCGCATTTCGCAGCGGGCTCGACTATTCCCTGCGCGCCGGTGCCGACATCATCGTCAACACCGATGCCGACGGACAATATGTTGGTGAAGATATCGCCCGTTTGGTGGCTCCGGTAGTCGAAGGACGAGCCGACATAGTGATCGGCGATCGCGGAGTACGCGACAACGCCCATTTCGGACCGTTCAAACGCCTGCTGCAGAGGTTCGGCAGCACGGTCGTGCGCCGCCTGTCGCGGACCGATATCACCGATGCGGTGAGCGGTTTCCGGGCAATCAGCCGATCGGCTGCCCGGCAAATCCACATCACCACCGATTTCAGCTACACCACCGACATGCTGATCCAGGCCGGGCGCAAGCGGCTGGCGATTATCAGCGTCCCGATCCGCACCAATGCAGCAGCCCGCCCCTCGCGCCTGTTCAAGTCGATCCCGGACTTCATCGCCAACACCGGTGTAACGATGCTGCGGGTCTACCTCACATACAATCCGCTGCGCTTCTTCATGGAGATCGGCCTTGCCGCAACCCTGCTGGGCGCGATCCCGATCCTGCGATTTCTGTGGTTCTGGACGCAGGGCAATGGCGACGGCCACCTGCAATCGCTGGTGCTCGGTTCGGCACTGGCGATCCTTGGCCTGCTCGTCATCATTCTTGGCCTGCTCGCGGACCTGATGGGAACCAACCGCAGGCTGTTAGAGCAAGCGTTGCACAAGATCAGCCAGCTGGAGGAGCAGGTGGGCAGTTCTGCGATCGACGCCGGGCCGTTGGCCAGCAAGGAAAAGCCGACCACCACCAAGAAGGCCTCATGAACCAACCGCCCGAATTCGCAACGCCCGTTGCGGCTGCCGAAATCCAGACCGTCCGCGACAAGCCGGAACAGGGCTTGCTCATGGGCGCTGCGGCGCTCGCCATGCTGCTCGCCGTGCAGCTTTATCTGGTATTCTACAAATCCTTCAACTGGGACGAGTTTCTCCATTTCAGCCAGGTCTATCTGGCGCGCAACGGCACGCTCGCCGCGCCGTTCCAGGTGCTTCATTCGCGGATCCTGTTCTGGGTGCCCGACACTGCGGAGAGCCTGGTTGAGCAGTTGCGGCTGGCACGGTTTTTCATGTGGGGCTGCACGCTGGTTACGCTTGCGGCAATCTACGGGCTTGCCGGGCAATTCACGACCAGGGTCAATGCACTATACGCGGCGATAGCCTACCTCACCGCCGGTTATGTCTTCACGCAGAGCTTTTCGATCCGCGCCGATCCGATGGCTGCCGCGGCGCTGATGAGCGCGCTCTACCTGTTCGCCAGCGGCAGGCTGACAGCGGCGAGAGCGGTCGCTGCAGGGGCCTTGATCGGACTTGCCGGGATGATCACGCTGAAGTCGGTGTTCTATGCCCCGTGCTTTGCCGGGATCGCGTGGTGGCGCTATCGCCAGGCCGGCGGAAGGCCCGGCATTCTCTGGCACATCGCTGCGATGACATTTGCCGCGCTACTGGTCTTTGCCTTGATATACACCCTGCATAGCAGCGGCCTGGCGGATGTACCGGAACGGTTCAACAAACCTGGCAAAATGCTTGAGAATGGCAGTCGCTGGTTTCTCTCGGATGACAAATCCCCTGTCATCTTTCTCATCAAGCAGGCGCTGTTCGGGGTGGTTTTTACGATATTGCTGCTCGCCTCCCCGATTGCATGGCGGATGCTGAAAGAACCGTCGTTCAAGATTGCACTCCTTGGCCTTGTGGTTCCTTTGGCGGTGGTGTTGGTTTACCGGAATACCTATCCCTATTTCTATGTCTTCCTGCTGGCTCCGGTGGCGGTATCGATTGCTCCGGCCATTGGCTTGGTACGGGCCAGGTACGGTAACACCTTGGTGCTGCTGCTGCTCGCGATCTGCCCGCTTTTCTTTACGCTAACCGAGCCGCGTGATGTGTTCGCGCGCCAGCAGGCGATGCTCGAATACATCCGCGGCGAGTATCCCGCGCCGGTCGGCTACCTTGAGCGTTCGGGCGCGATCGCCGATTATCCGCCCGCGCTTACACACCTGACCACGGGTAACGGGATCCGTGGCTATTATCAGCGTGGCGAGCCGATCATCGCTGACAAGATCAAGCGCGGCGAACTGGCTTTTGTTCTTGGCACAGCACCGCCGATCTCGGCCGCAATCGCAGGCAAGCCGATCGAGCGGACTTTCCTGCCGGAAGATGTGGCGCTGCTCAGTGACAATTTCGTCCAGCAATGGGGCCCGCTGTATCGCGCTGCCAAGGCAATCCCAGTGGGCAACAATCCGCACCGTTTCGAGGTTCCAAGCGCGGGGCGTTATACGCTCGATGGAGAACGGCTGGTAATCGACGGACGCGAAGTGACGCGTGGCGAAACCATCGAGCTGGACGCCGGCCAACATAGCGCGAGCGGCCCCCGCGCGAGCCGCATGATCCTGTGGCGGGGTGAGCGCCTGCCGTCGCCCCCGCCGATGGAATGGGATGGCCCATTCTACACGCGCTTCTAGGCCCGGTTGTGGTGGCACGGGCATTGCGCGAACAGCTGGATCGGCTGCGACCCAGGGTGACTGCGCTCGCACAAGCGATCAGTCGCAATCGCGCGCGCTTCAGGATTCCGCTCCTGCTGCTGGCGATCGCCATCTTTGTCGGCGGCGTGGCGATCTCGGTGAACGAGCTGTCGCTCAATCCGGGCCAGATCCGCTATGGTCCGCTGGCGGCGCTGGCGCTGATCGTGGCGCCGCTCGCCATTGCCTATTCGGCGGTCAACATGACGCTGATGGGCAAGGCAATCGGCGTGCCGATCGGCTTCGCCTCTGGCATAAGGATCAGCGTGTTCGCCCAGGTCGCCGAGCTTCTGCCGATCCCCGGTGGTGCGATCGTGCGCCCCGCTGCCCTGATGAAGGGTGGAGGCGGCGGGTTGCAGAGCACCGGCATCGTGCTGGCCTTCGCCTTCCTCTGGATTGCCTGGGCAGCGGCAGGTGGCGGGCTGGCGCTGTGGAGCCATGACCAGCTTGGCCTGGTACTGCTCGCCGTCGGGCTGCTGGCAATTCTGGCGATCAGTTACTGGCTATGGGCGAAGTATGGCTGGAACGTTGCGCTTGCGGCCAACATGCTGCGCGTCTTGGGCGTGCTCCTCACGGTCATGCGAATAGTAGTGGCGTTCTGGGTGCTTTCGCTGGCAATTGGCTGGAGCGATGCGTTCGGATTTGCGTTCGGGGTCGTGCTCGGTTCGGCGGCGTCAATCGTTCCGGCCGGGCTCGGGATCGGAGAGAGCATCTCGGCCCTGATCGCGATCCCGCTCAAGGTCGAACCGGCGGCAGCATTTCTGGCCGTGGCAATCAGCAGGCTGGCAGGATTCGCCGTGAACATGCTGCTGGCCACGATATTCCTTGCCTTTCCGGCCTGGTTCGAAGGAACGACGGATCATGAGTGACCAGATCGGCAAGGTCGCGATAATTCACGCTTTCAGCCGTCGCAATGCAGGCGATGGTCTGCTGGTCGACCTGACTCTCGAGCTTCTCTCCGATGCCGGAGTGAGCGCTCGGGAATGCATGATCCTGGCACTCGACCCGGACAGCTTTGCCGGAAACGAGAATGTCGAACGAGCACCCGGCGAACCCGCCGCCCGGCTGAGCCGCAAGCTCGCTGGCGCTGCCATCGAACTGGGTTTGAGCCACCTCGGGCTGGGCAAGGTCGAGCGCCTGTTGCAGGATGCCCGCGCGATTGTCGCCGTCGGCGGAGGTTATCTGGTCGGAGATTCTCCGGTTCGCCAGGCAGGGATAATGCTCAATCACTACGCACAGCTCCACGCTGCGGCGAGGGCGAAATGCCCGACCGTCTATTTGCCGCAAAGCATCGGACCGCTCGACGCGCCGACTGCTGCACTGGTTCGCTCGGCGCTGCAGAAGCTGGACAGAATCTGGGCACGTGACGATGAGACCGCGAGAGAATTGGCGTGGCCGAATGTGCGGCGGTGCACCGACCTAGCGGTCATGAAGCTGGGCAAGAGCTTCGAGACACTGCGCCCGGCCATCTCAACCGGAGCGCCGGTCATTGTCGGCAGGGACTTGCCTAGGCCTGGCCGACTGGTGCCCGGTCTCAAGGAGCTTGGCGCGAAGCTGGGCGATGCGGTGTGGGCGGTCCAGGCCGAGACAGAGGGATCACGCAGTGATCGCGAATTCTATCGCCGCATCGGGGTGCCTGCCAGCGGCAGGCTGGCAGAGGTGCTCGCTCAACCGACGGGCCCGGTCGTCTCGATCCGGTTGCATGGCGCGATCGCGGCACTGTTGGCCGGTCGCCCCACCATCCATCTGGCCTATGAGCGCAAGGGATGGGGCGCGTTCGAGGACCTTGGCCTGGGGGACTATGTCCATGACGCACGCAATTTCGACCCCGCGCTTGTAGCGGCGCAAGTCGCGGCGCTTCAGCACGATACAGCCGGATATTGGGACGCCGTGCGGAGAGCCAGCAAGGGTCTGGCCGAAAGCTGGGATTTGGTGGTGGCCGACCTGCGGCAGCATCTCAACGCCGGGCGGTCGGGCGATAATCCGTTTGGAGTTGAATTACAGCCATGAGAGCAGCTGAATCCTGGAAGCCCACCAAGTTTGCACCGCGTGGCGGCGACTGGCGCATCAGCCTTGACCCGGCCGAACTCGCCCGGACGAGCCGGCTATCAGCGTCACTCGCGCTTGATGCCTTGAAGCAGGCGATCGACAGTCACGCGAAAGGCAATTTGGCAGACTTTGGCTGCGGCAAGGTCCCGTTCTATGGACTGTATTCCACCAGGGTCGACCAGGTGACGTGCATTGATTGGCCCAATTCAGCGCACGAATCCCAGCACATCGATATCGAGGCCGATCTCAACCAGCCGATCGCAGTCGCTTCGGAAAGCTTCGACACAATCCTTTGCTCGAGCGTGCTCGAACACATCTGGTGTCATGACGTAATGTGGGCCGAAATGAGCCGGACGCTGAAAGCTGATGGTACGCTGATACTGACGGTGCCTTTCATCTATGCGCTGCACGAGGTGCCCTACGACTATTTTCGCTGGACCCGCTATGCGCTTGAGAAAAGCGCTGATCAGGCAGGGCTGGTTCCGGTCAAGATTGAACCATATGGCGGCGGCATCGATATCGTCGCGGATCTGCTCGTGAGGTCGCTGGGCCTGGCAAGTGACCGTCTCGCCGGGATTGCCGGGCGGGTTGGCGCAAGGTTGCTGCGCGGGGGAGTGTCAAAAAGGCTGGCTCCAGGAGCCTATGAAGCCCTGCCGCTCGGCTATCTGATGGTCGCGCAGAAGAGGTAAGCCATCCGGCCTGGCGTCAGGCCTGAGCCACCAAGATGAATGTCGGTGCGATCGGCTTGAGCAAAGGGATCATTCTGAACACCTGCTGCTTGGCACCCGACAGTTCGTGCTTCACCACCCAATCGTAGGCGTCACCAGTCCTGTCCGCGAAACTGGCGAATTGTTCGTTCACCAGCTGCGTAAGTTCGCCATAGCTGAGCGGGTAACAATCATATTCCGGTTGCTTACGAAAAATCTGGACCAGGCGATCGGACAGTTTTTTCGGCAGGGCCCCGAGCAGCGGCAAGCGATAATGGGTTTCAACCAGTTCCCATTTGTTGGGAACACCCAGGTAGAGCGTCCCACCGGGGCGGAGCACCCGTTTAATCTCCGAAAGCGCCTTGCGCTGTGCGGGCCGGTCGCCGACATGCTCAAGCACATGGTTGAAGATCACAATGTCGAACGAAGCATCGGCAAATGGCAGGTCTTCGCCGGCAATCTCGAAGAATGGCGCGGCCGAGACATAGCGATAGCCATCGGTATCCGCCGCGCTGACATTGGCGCCCCGTTCGATGAAATAGTCGGAAAGATGGCCTGAACCCGCGCCCAGATCGAGCAGGTCAGCACCCTTGACGGACCGGCCAAGCAAGGCCTCGATCTTCTCGGCCTTTTTCCGTCGGCGGCTTGCCGTGTTCAGTTCGGTTTTGTGAACAACCATATCCCATCCTTAGCCCGTGCCGTCCTAATG
>JBMSNZ010000010.1:0-32816 GCA_049421965.1 Erythrobacter sp. | reverse complement strand
GAAGAATTCGAGCAGCATAGCATGGGCCACGCGCCCATCGAGGATGACCGCCGCCTCGCAGCCCGCTTCGACCGCGTTGACGCAGGTCTCAAGCTTGGGGATCATCCCGCCCGAGATCGTGCCATCGGCCTTGAGCCCGGCGATCTGCGCCGGATCGAGATCGGTCATCAGCGCGCCCTGCTTGTCGAGCACGCCCGGCACGTCGGTCAGCAGGAACAGCCGTGCCGCGCCCAGCGCCGCCGCGATGGCGCCGGCCATGGTATCGGCATTGATGTTGTAGGTATGCCCGTCCTCGCCCGCGCCAATCGGCGCGATCACGGGGATCATGCCCGCCGCCACCGCCGTGTCGATGATCGCGGTGTCGATGCGGCTCGGTTCGCCCACGAAGCCGAGGTCAACCGCACGCTCGATATTGCTGTCAGGATCGCGTGAGGTCCGTTCCACCTTGCGCGCGGTGACAAGGCCACCATCCTTGCCCGAAATGCCGATCGCCTTGCCGCCGGCCGCCGCGATCCAGCCGACCAGTTCCTTGTTGATCGCGCCTGACAGCACCATCTCGGCGATCTCGGCGGTGGCCTTGTCGGTCACCCGCAAGCCGTCGACGAAGGTGCTTTCCACGCCCAGCTTTTTGAGCATCGCGCCGATCTGCGGGCCACCGCCATGCACCACCACCGGATTGATCCCGACGGCCTTGAGCAGCACGATGTCTTCGGCGAAATCGCGCGCGGCCTCGGGATCGCCCATGGCATGGCCACCATACTTCACCACGAAGGTGCGCCCGGCGTAGCGCTGGAAATAGGGCAGCGCCTCGATCAGCACTTCGGCCTTTGCCAGCATTGTCGGGTCGCTGCTCGCGCTCATCCGGGTCACTCCGTCTCGCCCATCGGCATGTCAGGCTGCGCGCTTAGCCGCTTGGGCGCGGAGTGGGAAGTCCGGCGTCAACAGCCGAGGTCGGCCGCCAGTTCGGCGAAATTGCGGTGCCCGGTGACAGGCGTCACGCGCTCGGCCCAGATCGCATCGATCTGCGCGGCGATGACAGGCGGCACCAGCGTGCCGTCGCTGCCCTCAGCCTGGACCTTGGACGAATCGGCATCGTCAGGGATGCCCAGCCGTTCCTCCATCAGGACGCACATCATGGAATCGTCGAACTTGTCGTGGTGGGCGTGCATGAACTCGCGGCTGGTCCGTTCCTCGACCAGCGCGGCCAGCTCGTCGGTCAACTCGATGCCGCAGAACTGCGCCAGCCGCCGGATCATTGCTGGGCGGTTCCTTGCTGCCCAGCGGTAGGTCGCGAGCAGCGTATCGGGCTCATTCCGCCGCGCCCACCAGCTCAGGAGGTGCGTGTAGTAATCGCAGCCGCCCGGCCCGCCCGACATCCACAGCGGGAAAAACTCCTCCAGGCTCAGCGCGCCCCGCTCGATGTGCCAGCCATCGAAGAAGCGATAGAACGAGACATAGGTTTCGTGCGGATCGCGCAGTGTGACGACGTAGCGCATGCCAGGCGGCAAGCGTTCGTATTCGCGGTGCGACTTGAATCCACGCGGGCTGCCGCGCTGCTCCACCGTCATGTCGAAATCGAGCATCACCGCGGTGTCTTCCCATGGCGTCATGCGGCTGATGTCGTCGAAGTCCATGTCGCCGCCGGTGCGCAGCTGGTGGAACATCTGCTGCATCATGGTGGTGCCGCTCTTGGCCCAGCAAGTGATGAAGACATCGCCTGGCCGGCCTTCGTAGGGCCGGTAGTTGACGGTGGGATACGCCGCCATCGCGCCCATGTTGGCGCCGAATTCCTCGATTGTGCGGGCGCGCCGCCGCGCTGTCTCGGCCATGCCTTCATTCCTCTCCAGCCGACCCAAGCCATGCTTTGCATGTTCGTGCGGATGCGGCAAGGTGCGACGGCAACCCCCGCCTGATGCTGACGCCCCCGAAGCCGCCTCCTGATGCCGCCCCGCCGCCCCTTTCGCCCCTATCGCAGCCCACCGCGCAGCAGGGCCTCCCGCCGCTGGCTCGGCTGGTGGACACTGTGGCGCATCCCCACGCTGCTGCTGGTGCTGATGCTGGCGTGGTGGTTCGCCTATCGCCCCTGGGCCGCGAGCCAGGCCGAGTGGACACAGGTGGCGCAGCGCTTTGACATCTGCGGCAAGCGCGGGCGCGGCTTTGCCTGAGTAACCGATGGCGACACCGTCACGCTGGGCTATGGCGACACCGCGCGCCGCATCCGCCTGACTGGGTTCGACACGCCCGAGATGGAAGGCGCCTGCCCCGCCGAAAGCGCCGCCGCGCTGCGCGCCCGGCAGGAATTGCAGCTGTGGCTCAACCGCGGAGCCTTTGAATGGGACGGCGGCGCCGAGCCCCCGCGCGACCGGTATGGCCGCGAATTGCGCAGCGTGCGCCGCACCCTTGCCGATGGCTCGCACCAGCTGCTGGCCGACCACATGATCGAGGCGAAACTCGCCGAAGGGCCCGGCCCGTGGGAACGGCGCGACTGGTGCCGCTGAACCGGCGCCATGCCGGTAAAAATGGTTGCACCACGTAGTTTTACGGGCAAGAGTGGGCCATCGTCGGGCGTACTTTGCCGGGCAGAATCCGAGGGGGAAATCAGCAAATGAAGTTGATGGGAACTGCGGTCGCAGCGGTGGCCGCATGGGCGCTGGCCGCGCAGCCGCTGGCCGCGCAGGACAGTGCTGCGGCAGACGCCACGGCCGCCACACCGGCGGCCGAAACCGCGGCGGCAAAGCCGTGCGAACTGCATGTCTGGCCGACCGAGAACTATCTCGGGATCAAGATGGGCCTGATGTCGGGCTTCGGCCTGGTGGGCGCGGCGATCGACCAGGCCGGGCACAAGCAGGGCGTACAGACCGTGAAAGACCTGATGCGCGACTATCTCGGCCCCGATGTGCAGCTCGCCGAGCTGGAAAAGCTCGACTACATGGGCAAACTCAAGTTCTCGCCCGATCAGTATTCGGTGATCGTGCACGAGCCGACCCCGTTCAACGAGGATGTAAAGAAGGATCCCGAGCTCAAGGCGAAGGTCAAGGCGCTCAACGCCAAGATCAAGGCCGGCCAGCGCATCACCGACAGCACCAACCCGTGCTATGCCGAGCTTATCACCACGCACATCTTCTACCACAAGGCGATGATGTATGGTTCGAACCTGTTCACCGGCTGGCAGCTTCGCAGGTTCGACGGCGCCAAGCTCGTCAGTTCGGGCGTGGGCCAGGTGAAGAACCCGCTCGAGCATTTCCCGCCCAAGGACGAGACCATGGTCGAAGCCGCGCAGCTTGAACTGCGCGATGCCTATGCCAAGGACTTCACCGAATGGGTGGAGAAGAAGTCGGGCGCCTGAACGGCGCGCCTGCGGGCGAAAGGGGCGCGGGGGGCATAGCTTCCCGCGCCCTTTTGCATGGCCGCGCGGCAAGGAAGGCCCGCGTTTACCTGAACAGCGCACCGCATGCACCACAGTCCTGACACTGGAATCGGGCCTTGGGATCGCGCGGTCCATGCCCCCGGCGCTAGCACCGCGCAGCGCGTGTAGGAAAGGCCCGGCCGCCGCCACCGCACCGGGTGGGACTGCCGCGGCAAGCCTGCTACTGTGGCGGGGTGAGGATTGTGCCAGCCGCTGCCGCCTATTGGGCGATGATCTTCGCGCTCGGCTTCGTGCTGGGCACGGTGCGGGTGCTGTGGGGCGCGGCGGCCCTGGGCGAAGGCGCCTTCATCCTGATCGAGGCACCGGTGATGCTGCTGGCGAGCTGGCTGGCGGCGCGCTGGCTGGTGGCGCGGTTCGGCGTGGCGCGCGGCGGGCCGGCGCTGGCGATGGGCGCGCTCGCCTTTGCGCTGCTGATGGGGGCGGAGCTGGCGCTTGGCGTGGTGGCATTCGGCGATACGCCGCGCGAATGGCTGGCGGGGATTTTCCGCGCGCCCGCGCTCTACGGGCTCATCGGCCAGATCGGCTTTGCACTGATGCCGTGGCTGGCTGCGGCGCGGCGCGCCTAGCCCTGCTTTTCCCGCGCCGCTTCCAGCAGCGCCGAAATCTCGTCGAGCATGGCCAGCCGCTGCTTCTTGAGGTCCTCGGCATGGGCATCGCTCAGCGCCTCGATCTCGGCCTCGTTGCGGTGGAGCGTGCGGTTGATCTCGTGATAGCGGTCGGCGAGATTGGCGAAGTGCCGGTCATCCACCTTCAGGCGGGTGAGCAGGTCGCGATCGCGCCGGAAGATTTCGGTGAGTTCGTTGGGGGTATGCTGCGACATGGCTGGCCTCGTTGCTGCCGGGTGATGGGCCGAGCATAGCGCCGCGCGCAACAGCGACATTGAGCGAGGTCAAATTTGGGGGTGTCAACTCGCTTGCTCTCCGACCAGCAGTCCCATGATCGTGTCGATCCCGAACCACCAGGCCGCGAGGATCGCCGCCAGCTGCAGGGCCGCGATACCATGCAGTTCGCTGCTGAAAGGCTGCTTACGTGTCTTGTGGCGAAACAACTTCCGCCCGGCATAGGCGCCGGGTGTTCCACCGATGAAGGCCCAGCCAAGCAGCGCTGCCTCGCTCACACGCCAGCCGCCGTTCTCGGCCAGCGACTTGTCGATCCCGAACGCGGCAAAGGCGATGAAGTTGGCCGCGATCAGATAGTAGACGAGCCATTCGGAATAGGCGTTGCCGGTGCTCATGGTGGCAATCCTTAGAGGGGGTGAAGCGGTGACCTTCGCACCCTGAACGGCTGCCACTTAAGGACTTGCAAACGTGCGAGACCATTTGATCTTCACTCTCCCCCCCCGCTTGCGGGTGGGAACTTGATCTTGATTCCCCCCTCCCGCAGGCGGGAGGGGGATTGAACTCGACTCTCCCCTCCCGCGAGCGGAAGGGAAATCAGGTGCTGGAATTTCGGTCTTGCTTTGAGGAAGGCATAGGAAACCCTACTCCGCCGCCTGCACTCCGTCAGCGCCGGCATCGCCGAACAGGCCCGGTGCCTCGTCTTCGGCATCGCCCGCCTCGTTTGCGGCCTTGGCCTTCTGGCGCTTGTCGAAGCTGGCCCACACCTCGTTCCAATTGCCGCGCGTCGCCGCCTTCGAATATTCGGTGGCGCGGGTTTCGAAGAAGTTGGCGTGTTCCACCCCGTTGAGCAGCGGCGCGAGCCAGGGCAGCGGGTGATCGTCCACCATGTAGATCGGCTGCAGGCCCAGCTGGCCCAGCCGCCAGTCCGCGATATAGCGGATGTATTTCTTGATCTCCTTCGCGCTCATCCCCGAAACCGGGCCCATCTCGAAGGCGAGATCGATGAAATTGTCTTCCAGCCGCACCGTCTTCTGGCAGATGTCGATGATGTCTTCCTTGACCGCCTTGGTGTAGCAGTCGCGCTCGCGCACGAATTCGTGGAACAGCCGCACAATGCCTTCGCAGTGCAGGCTTTCGTCGCGCACGCTCCAGCTGACGATCTGGCCCATGCCCTTCATCTTGTTGAAGCGCGGGAAGTTCATCAGCATGGCGAAGCTGGCGAACAGCTGCATCCCTTCGGTGAAGCCGCCGAAGGCCGCCAGCGTGCGGGCGATATCCTCGTCCGTGTCCACCCCGAACTGCTGCAGGAAATCGTGCTTGTCCTTCATTTCCTCATATTCGAGGAAAGCGCTGTATTCCGCTTCGGGCATGCCGATCGTGTCGAGCAGGTGCGAATAGGCGGCGATGTGCACCGTCTCCATGTTGGAGAAGGCGGTGAGCATCATCTTCACCTCGGTCGGCTTGAACACGCGCCCGTATTTGTCGTGATAGCAATCCTGCACCTCGACATCGGCCTGGGTGAAGAAGCGGAAGATCTGCGTGAGCAGATTGCGCTCGTGATCGGTGATCTTCTGCGCCCAGTCGCGGCAATCCTCGCCCAGCGGCACTTCCTCGGGCATCCAGTGGATCTGCTGCTGGCGTTTCCAGAACTCGTAGGCCCACGGATATTCGAACGGCTTGTAGGTCTTGCGGGCTTCGAGCAACGACATCTTGTGGGTCTCCGTGAATCAGCGCGAAATTCCAACATAGGGAATCATGGTGGCAATTCGAAGGCAAGCAGACGTGATTCGGTGGGGATAAGCCGTGCATTTTTCGAGTCGAATCGCGCACTGGCGCAGGGAGCGCGGCACCCCCGATCCCGCTCTCGGAGCCACCCCTCAGCGCGTTGTTAACCATTCCTGCCGCGCCGCAGGCGGCTGTTAACCATCGTAAGCCGCATTTTTCCTCAATAAACATCGCGTTAGGAGATGTTTAACGCGATTGCGGCTAACCAGTCGGCCATGTCGCGTGAATTCGCCTCACCCGATTTCGCCCTGCGCGAAGAGATCGACACTGCGCTTGCGCAGGGCGTCGACTATGAGGCGTGGTCACCCGCGCTCAAGGCCAAGCAGAGCGAGCACGAGCAGGCGCGCGGCTACAGCCTGCTGCGCCACCACATCCTGATCGTTTCACTGCTGAGCCTGGCCTCGCTGGCATGGGACATGGTGGCGGTGCCGCAACTGGCGGAGCTGGCGGTGGGCTGGCGCCTTGTCACCACGCTGCCGCTGGCGCTGTATGGCCTGCTGGTGCTGCGGCAGGGCGACACGCTGCAGCTCAAGCTGGTGCTGGGCGTGCTGCTGATCTCGCTCGGCACGCTGCCGATGCATCTTGCCTCGCATGGCGATCCCGAAGTGATGGTGCGCTATACCATGGCAAGCAGCTTCATCCTGGGGCTGGCGTGCCTGGCCGCGCCGTTCAACCTGCGCGAAATGCGGATCTTCGCGCTCAGCTTCCTGCTCGCGACCTCGGTTGCGGCGCTTTGGCCCGATCCGCTGCCCAACCGGCAGATCGCGCTCTACATCAGCTTTTCGACACTGATCTGCCTGCCCGCGCTGGCCATCGCACGGCGGCACTGGCAGCTCGGCTCGCGCGCCTTCCTGCTCGACATGCGCGACAGTTTCAGCCGGCTGGAGCTGGAGCAGAGCAACCTGCTGCTGCAGCAATTGTCGGAACAGGACCCGCTTACCGGCATGCCCAACCGCCGCAAGTTCGAGCGGGTGATGGCCGAGAAGATGGATGCGCTGCCCGCCTCCCATTCGAGCCACGGCCATCTGGCGGTGATGATGATCGACCTCGATCACTTCAAGGCCTTCAACGACCGCCACGGCCACCAGGCCGGGGACCGCTGCCTGGTGCTGGCCGCCGCGCAGCTGCAGGCGCTGTTCCCGTCGAGCTACGGCATCCTCGCGCGGTATGGCGGCGAGGAATTCATCGCCGCGCTGCGCGAGCGCGAGCCGGGCGAGGCCGCGCGTCTGGCAGAGGACATGCGCGCCGCGATCGCCGCGATGCTGGTGCCGGTGCGCGACGAAGCCAAGCCGCTGATCACCACCAGCATCGGCCTGGCGCTGGCGCCGGGCGACGCAAGGCTCGATCTCGACGATCTGATCGAGATGGCCGACGTCGCGCTCTACAGCGCCAAGCGCGCAGGCCGCGACCGGGTGGAGACGGTGGAGGCGGGCGAACCGGCTGTGGCCACAGCGGGCGCTTCGCCCGAACGGCGGCGGGGGTAACGCGCCCTAGAGTGATTTCGAGCCAGATGGAATCATCTGGCGACCCGGAAATCACGGCAAAAATAGGATTCTAGAGTGCGCGTTTTGATGCAATCAAAAACGCAAGCACTCTAGCCCGAGCGCTTCTTCGAGCCGAACCAGCTGCCGCCGCCCAGTACCGTGATGCCCAGGAAGAAGCCGAAATCGTACCAGCCGCCGATGTTGGGTACGGCATAGACAGCGATCCCTGAATCGAACAGCGAGCCGATCCAGGCCCAGGGAAACACGAAGCCGTGCCACAGGCCCCACCAGAAGCCGGGGGTGCCCGCCTCCTGCGCGACGCCCGCATCGATCTGCGAAGCACAGCCTGACAGCAGCAGGGCAATCAGCCCGGCGGCAAGAATACGTTGAGGCATAGTAGGCATGGCGACCTCGTGTGGTGGCGGCATCCCTCAAGTCTGGGCAAATCGCGCGCGCGGCGCAAGGGGCGATGGATCAGAGGATGCGGCGCAGGCCGGGCGCAGGCGCGGCGCCGGGCCCGGTTGCAGCGCGGCCAAAGCCGGGCCGGGCTGCCGGTGCGGGCGCGGGCGCGGGCGCGGCAGGGCCGCCAGCCTGCAATCGCTCGATCAGTTCGCCGGGAAGGGGGCGCAGGAACGCAAGGCCGGCTGCGCCGCCGCGGCGCCAGCAAACCTGCGCGTGATGCGGCCCGGTACCGGCGATGGTCAGCCTCAGCTGGTCGCCCTTCGCCAGCTGCCCCGCCAGATCGGCAATGCGGCAACCGCCCTCGGAGATGTCCGACAGCACGGCGTCCCACTGCGCCCCGCGCGCATTGCGGCAGGTGCCATGTGCCGTGATCGGCGTCCTGGGCTTCTTGCGGGCCTTCATGGTCGAGCTTCGGGGGTACCTGGTTCTATCCTTCATGCCCGCCATAGCAGGGGCAGGTTTAAGAGACGGTAACCCTGTTGCTGCGCACCGACGCGAAAGGGGGCGTCAGGGCATCAGCCGCAGGATGATGAACCACATGAAGAAGATCAGCAGCGGCGCGGTGAACATATGCACCCGCCCCATGCCGCGAGCGTGGCGGCCAAGCCGCACCAGGCGCCAGCCGTTGACGAACATCCCCAGCGCCAGCAGCGTGCCGGCAATGCCGATCCAGAAGGGAGCGCCGGTGGGCATGGAGTGATCCTATTGCGCGCCCGGCTCGGGCACAAGGTAGCGTTCCTGCCGCCCCTTCACATGCACGCGGAACACCACCGCGCGCGCACCCTGCGGCCCGCCGATCGGGGCATGGACCGCGCCGGGCGGGATGGCATAGGCATCGCCCGCCTTGAGCGGCAGGTCGGGCTTGCCTTCCTCGACATGCACCGCGCTGCCTTGGACCAGATAGAGGAACTCCTCGCCCGGATGGTAATGCCGCGGCACCTGCGCGCCGGGCGGGATCACCACGTCGGACACGATCACTTCCAGCCCTTCGGCCGCCTTGATCGGCGAGGTCAGAACGGCGTGGCTGCCGGCCCCGCGCTCGGGCAACCCGGGACGCAGCGGCACAGGCTCGGGCATGGCGACCTCGACCTCGCTGCAGCCAGCGAGCGCAAGGAGGCCAAGAAGCGGGGCGAGTGCCTTTCGCGTCACCGGCCTGCCCGCCTCACTGGCAAGCCAGGCATTCCTCGTAATCGGTCTGGCCGCTGGCGCTGAGTTCGATTCTGGGCGCATCGGCGGTGTTGTCCGCTTCCACCCCGCCCGCGAAACCGGCGCGCTGCACGCTCTTCGAGCGCAGGTAATAGAGCGACTTGATGCCCTTCTCCCACGCCTGGAAGTGCAGCATCATCAGGTCCCACTTGTCGACATCGGCCGGGATGAACAGGTTGAGGCTCTGCGCCTGGTCGATATAGGGCGCGCGGTCGGCCGCGAATTCGAGCAGCCAGCGCTGGTCGATCTCGAAGCTGGTCTTGTACACGGCCTTTTCCTCGGGCGTGAGGAAATCGAGGTGCTGCACACTGCCGCCCCGCTCGAGGATCGAGTTCCACACCGCGACCGAATCCTTGGCCTTCTCGCGCAGCAGCTTCTCGAGATAGGGGTTTTTCACGATGAAACTGCCCGACAGGGTCTTGTGGGTGTAGATATTGGCCGGGATCGGCTCGATGCAGGCGCTGGTGCCGCCGCAGATGATGCTGATCGACGCCGTGGGCGCGATCGCCATCTTGCAGCTGAAGCGCTCCATCACGCCCATTTCCTCGGCATCGGGGCATGCGCCGCGTTCCTGCGCCAGCAGCATCGAGGCTTCGGCGGCCTTGGCCTGGATGTGCTTGAACATCTTGAGGTTCCACACCTTGGCCATCGGGCTTTCGAAGCCGATCTGCTTCATCTGCAGGAAGGAGTGGAAGCCCATGACGCCGAGGCCCACCGAACGTTCGCGGCTGGCGGAATATTTCGCGCGGGCCATCTCGTCAGGCGCGCGGTCGATATAGTCCTGCAGCACATTGTCGAGGAAGCGCATCACATCCTCGATGAAGTTCTTGTCGGTGTTCCACTCGTCCCAGGTTTCGAGATTGAGCGAGGAGAGGCAGCACACGGCGGTGCGGTCGTTGCCCAGATGGTCGATGCCGGTGGGCAGGGTGATTTCCGAGCACAGGTTCGAGGTCGAGACCTTGAGCCCCAGATCGCGGTGATGCTTGGGCATCATCCGGTTCACGGTGTCGGAGAAGACGATATAGGGTTCGCCCGTGGCGAGGCGGGTTTCCACCAGCTTCTGGAACAGGCTGCGCGCATCGACCTTGCCGCGCACGCTGCCATCGCGCGGGCTCTTCAGCTCGAACTCGCCGCCCGAACGCACCGCTTCCATGAATTCGTCGGTCACCAGCACGCCGTGGTGCAGGTTGAGCGCCTTGCGGTTGAAATCGCCGCTGGGCTTGCGGATCTCGAGGAACTCCTCGATCTCGGGGTGCGAAATGTCGATGTAGCAGGCGGCCGAGCCGCGCCGCAGCGAGCCCTGGCTGATGGCCAGCGTCAGGCTGTCCATCACCCGCACGAAAGGAATGATGCCGCTGGTCTTGCCGTTGAGGCCGACCGGCTCGCCGATGCCGCGGACATTGCCCCAATAGGTGCCGATGCCGCCGCCCTTGGACGCAAGCCAGACATTCTCGTTCCAAGTGCCGACGATGCCTTCGAGGCTGTCCGACACCGAATTGAGATAGCAGCTGATCGGCAGGCCGCGATTGGTGCCGCCGTTCGAGAGGACCGGGGTGGCGGGCATGAACCACAGCTTCGAGATGTAGTCATACAGCCGCTGGGCATGCGCCTCGTCGTCGGCATAGGCGTCGGCCACGCGGGCGAACAGGTCCTGGTAGGTTTCACCGGGCAGCAGGTAACGGTCGTCGAGCGTTTCCTTGCCGAAATCGGTCAGCAGGTCATCGCGCGAGGAATCGGTGACCACGTTGAAACGGCGATCGTTGACCTTCTTGCTGTCAACCTCGGCGGCAGACTTCGCCACCGCCGCCATCGCGCCGGCCAGCGCTTCGCTCGCCTTTTCGGCGACCAGCGCTTCGCTTCCCTTGTCTTCGACTGCCATTGCCATTGCCTTATCCGTATCTGCGGGTGCGGCCTTGTCGGCCGACTGGCGCTTCGCCCTGGGCTGGGCGGTTTCGGTGTCGAGAGAGCCTTGTGCCTCCAGTTCCAAACCCATCGCCGCCTCTTCGCCAGTCCTGAAATCCATTATCTGCCCCGCTTCTCTCTATCCGGTTTCTACGCCTGCCGCGGGCATCGCATCATGGGCGATGTTCCGCATGTGTTCGATTCGGCGGGGTGCCCCCACCTAGCAATTTTCCGGGCCTTGGGGGGAATTAGTTTTCCCTTTTTTGCCCACAGCGGGCCTTGGGATTGCCCCGCAAAAACCGACTCTTTCCCCCTTGCGACGGGACAAAACCCGCGCTCGAAAAGACTAGGTCTTGTGGGTGCCCCCGCAACCTCAACCACTAGATAGTGAATCAGAGCCCGTTTGCGTGCAAGAGGGTAAATCGCGGATAACCATCGTGCGACAGGGGCGGGGCACGGTGTGTTGTCATGCTGCAACGCCGCGACGCGCGGGAAATCCTTGGGTCTTTGGTCACGCAAGCCCAAAAATGAATCTGCGAAAAAATTTTTGCGGGCAAAAATGACGGCGGCGGCTTGTGATTCATTCGAATCCGGCCGCGCAATTTTCGAATCCGCCAATGCCGCCCGGATCGCCCACGCGGCGCTTCCGTGTCAGCCCGTCAGCCGTTCGCCACGCAGCGTTTCGGCAAGGAAATCGGCCAGCGCGCGCGCCCGCGCATTCGACGCACGGCCCGCAGGCACAGCAAGATGGATCGGCACCGCACCGCCGCGCCATTGCGGCAGCAGGCGCCACAATTGCTGGCTGTCGATCGCCTGCTGCGCCAGCCATTGCGGCACCAGCCCGATGCCGAGCCCGGCGACCAGCGCGGCCAGCACCGCTTCGACGCTGTTGCTGCGCAGCCGCGCGGCGGGCACGACTTCGCGGATCTCGGCTCCGCGTTCGAGCCGCCAGAGATTGCCCGCGTCACCCGGTCCGGTCAGCACCACGGCGGGCAGCGCTTCGAGCGCCTCGACCGTACGCGGGGTGCCGGCCGCGCCGATCAGGGCAGGCGCACCGCACAGCACCAGCGGCGCATCGCCCAGCTTGCGCAGCTGCTCGCCGCGCAGATGCGGCACGCCGGTTGCCAGCGCCAGGTCGACCCCGGACGGAAGCGATTCCAGCGGATCGTCAGACAGCACCAGGTCGATCGTGATCTCGCGATGGCGCGCCATGAACTCGGCGATCCGCGGCACCAGCACAATTCGCCCGAACGACACCGGCGCCGCCAAGGTCAGCTGCCCGCTGAGCGAACGCGCCCGCGCGCCCACTGCCTGTTCGGCAGCGTCGGCGGCGCGCAGCACGGCGCGTGCCTTGTCGAGCAGTTCGCGCCCTTCAGCAGTCAAGGCAAGGGCCCGCGTGGTGCGGTTGACCAGCCGCGTACCGAGATAGTCCTCGAGCTCCGATAGCCGCCGGCTGACCGTCGGCTGGCTTTCCCCGGTCTCGCGCGCGACGGCGCTGAAGCTGCCCCGTTCGGCCAGGCGCACGAAGCTGCGATAGGCGAGGATCAGGTTCACCAGGCGATTATCTATCCGAAATCCGGATAAAATACAGCTTAATGATGCGGCATCACCCGATAATCGGTATAACCTACCCGAATTTTAACAGAATTTGGCGAACCTAGAGTAATGCGCCAACCAGCTTTAGCACCTTGGCGCCGTCAGGGCTCGCCCGCAGTTCGAGCCCTTTCGGCGCCAAAGCCCCGCATTCCCGATAGGGGGTCAGGAATGCGAACCTGCAAGCGTTGTCAGTGCCAGCACCCTACGTTCCGCCGGGTCGGATGCGATCCGCACCGCTTCGTCCCTCGCCAGCACCTTTGCCTGCCGCAAATATTCGGCTTCCGAACTGGCGAAGATGATGTTCGCCTGGACTTGCCGGTTGGCGACAAATTCATGCGGGATCGGATCGTAGCGACCCAAGCGCTGTACCGCCCGCATCGCAGCTCGGTCAGCCACCTGATCGCCCGATCGGCTGTAAAAGCTGACGTTCGATGCACGGCCCGTCCCGTCAACCTCGAACTGCAAGCGGACAATCCCATGCGGCTCGGCGCGCGGAGGAAGTACCGCCCGCGCGAGATTGCGATCAATTTGCTGCGAAACCGTTCGCACGAAGTGCGCCACGCCGTCGTCTGTCGGACTGACGACAATGTCTTGCGAGGCAAGCGGGGTGGATAGGGAAAGCGCGACTGTTGCGACAGCAGCAGCGCAGGTGAGCAAAGCAAGTCTGTTCATGTGATCATCCTTTCGAACAAGAGATGATCGGCCGCAGAAGGTACCGCACGGAGTGCGACTGTTGTTATCAAGCGATGACGGTCGTTGGTCGATCAGGGCGCAGCATGCCTGCGGGCACACGCGTCATCCTTGAGCGCGAAGATACGCCGATTATCCCCTCTGTCAACTCGTGCGCAAGAATATGTCGACTCCATACAACCCGCCGGGCCATTCCCGAACGCGAATATGCGAAAGTGACACAGGCCTGGCTGCTCGTTGCAGGCAACGGCAACAATCGTGCAGGCCATCTTGTGCGACTCGGCCATGTCGCGACCGCAACCAACGCGGGTGTCAGGCGGCCGCGGAAACCGCCGATGTGCCGCCCGCGCTGCGGGCGTGCTCCGCAATCGCGTCGGCCATCGGCTCGGCCAGTTCGAGCGGGAGGTCATGCCCCATTCCGGCGAAGCTCTTGAGGCGGGCTCCAGGAATATGCCGCGCGGTGTCCTGCCCGTGCTCGAACGGAACGAGCGGATCGTCCTCGCCGTGCAGCACCAGCGTCGGCGCACTGACCTGCGCCAGTCTTTCACGACGGCAGCCGTCAGCCATGATCGCCGCCAGCTGGCGCATGAAGCCTTCCGGATAGACGCTGCGCCGGACATTGGCCGTCACCCGTTCGCGCAGCCGCTCGGGCTCGGGCGGAAAGCCCGGGCTGCCGATCGCGCGGGCGATGTTCATCCCGTGCGCGACGAGCACATCCTCGGCCATGGATTTCGGGCGCGCGGTCAGCGCCTTTACCGCATCGGGTTTGGCTGGCTTGAGCTTGCGGTTGCCGGTGGTGGACATGATCGAAGTAAGCGAAGCGACCCGGTGCGCGTGCCCGAAGGCCATATGCTGCGCGATCATCCCGCCCATGCTGGCACCCACCACATGCGCGCGCTCGATCTCCAGCGCATCGAGCAGGCCGATCGCGTCCGCCGCCATGTCGGAAAGCCCGTATGGTGCGCGCAGCGGCAGACCGAGCCGGCTGAACAGCAGCATCTTGAGGATGCTCGGCGCCTTCACGCCATGCAGCTTGTGGCTGAGCCCGATGTCGCGATTGTCGAAGCGGATGACATGGAAGCCGCGCGCCGCCAGCGCCTCGACCAGCTCGATCGGCCACAGGGTCATCTGCGCGCCCAGCCCCATCACCAGCAGCATGGGCGGCGCTCCGGGATCGCCATGGGTGTCATATTCAAGCTCGATCGAATTGGCAGTGATCCTGGGCATCTCCGGCATGTTCCCCTTGGCCGCATGAACAACAACGCCGCCCCGGCAGGAACCGGGACGGCGTGTTTGTCTTATCGCGAAATGCGGGCTTGTCGAGCCGCAATGGCAGCCCTGCGCCCTCAGGCGCCGAAGCTGATCACCCGGGTATCTTCGCCACGCGCCAGGCGCGCGGTTTCCATCTTCTCGAGCTTGCTGGCGAGCCGGTTATGCTCGGCCGGGCTCTTGGCGAAAATGATGTTCGCCTGGAAGGTCTGGCCTTCGAGATTGGCCACCGGCGCATCATCGAGCTGGGTCAGGCCGCGCACGGCGCCAATCGCCACGCGATCGGTCGACCGCTCGCCCGCACTGGTCATGGTGCGGATGCCTTGCGGCTGGCCATTGGCATCGAGCGTGAAGCGCAGCTGCACGATGCCGCTGCGCGATGTGGTGCGGCTGGCCCGCTCGGTGCTGACGAGGCGCCGGTCGAGCGACTGCGTGACATCGGCCTGCCATTGGGCAAATGCCGCCTGCGATTGCACCGTGATCTGTTCGTCATCGGCCAGGGCCGGGGCGATCGCCGCGAAACTGAGGGCTGCGGCAAGAGTTGCTTTGAAAAGGTTTTGCATAGGATCATCCTCCTGAAATAGCGTGGATGACCGGCCAGTTTGACCAGCATTGCCGAGCACCAGTCCCACGCTCGTGCCGTGGCTAGTTTGGTCGATCGGGAAGCGAGGCGCCGTTTCTTTCCTTGGGGGCACCTGCACCCCGCTTCCTGCAGCCCATCAAGCAAATCGGCGTGTGTCGCTCAATCGCGGATCGGCCAGCGCCTTCCCCAATCGGCGCAGGTTGCATCGGGCCGCACCAGCGGGCCATGCGAGCCGACGAATGGCATGGGCTATGGAGCTTCGACTAAGCTACGGCGGTGCCGAACAGCTTGCCGACTCCGGCAGTCACCGCCATCGCCAGAGCGCCCCAGAAAACGACACGGGCGACCGGACGGCCGATCTTCGCCCCGCCAGCCTGCGCGCCCAGAGCGCCGAGTAGCGCCAGCGCCAGCAGCGAGCTTCCGACCACGCTGGGGGCCAGGGCATTGGCCGGAGCAGCCAGTACCACCAGCAGCGGCAGGGCGGCGCCGGCTGTGAAGGTGGCGGCCGAGGCAATTGCGGCCTGGAGTGGCCGGGCGGCAGTCGCTTCCGAGAGGCCCAGTTCGTCGCGCCGGTGCGCCGACAGTGCGTCATGCGCTGTGAGCTGCTCGGCCACCTGCCGCGCCAGACCGGGCGAAAGGCCGCGCTCGACATAGATGCCGGTCAGTTCGGCCAGCTCGGCATCGGGCTGGGTCGCCAGTTCGTCGGTTTCGCGCGCGATATCGGCCGCTTCGGTGTCGGCCTGCGAACTCACCGAGACATATTCGCCAGCTGCCATCGACAGCGCCCCGGCGGCCAGCCCGGCAAAGCCGGCCAGCAGCACTTCCTGCTTGCCCGCTGCCGCAGCTGCCACGCCCACCACCAGGCTGGCGGTCGAGACGATCCCGTCATTGGCGCCCAGCACCGCCGCGCGCAGCCAGCCGATCCGCGCGATATTGTGGCGTTCGGTGTGGAGGCGGCTCATGCTGTTTCTCCCGGTCTGGTTGCGTGTCGTGACCCTAGGGCACCAATATCGTGTCGCGCGCCACCGGCAAAGTGCCCGGATAGTCGAGCGTATAATGCAGCCCGCGGCTTTCCCTGCGCTCAAGCGCGCTGCGCACGATCAGTTCGGCCGATTGCAGCAGGTTGCGCAGCTCGATCAGGTCGGTGGTGACGCGGAAGTGGCCGTAATAATCGTCCACCTCCTCGGTCAGCAGCTTGATCCGGTGCGCGGCGCGCTCGAGCCGCTTGGTGGTGCGCACGATCCCGACATAGTTCCACATGAAGCGGCGGATCTCGGTCCAGTTCTGCTTGATCACCACTTCCTCGTCGGAATCGGTCACCCGGCTGGCGTCCCAGTCCTTGATCGGCGGCGGCGCGCCGAGTTCGTCCCAGCATTCGAGGATATCCTTGGCCGCGGCCTCCCCGAACACGAAGCATTCGAGCAGCGAATTTGACGCAAGGCGATTGGCCCCGTGCAAGCCGCTTTCGGTGCATTCGCCTGCCGCCCACAGCCCCGGCAGGTCGGTGCGGGCATCAAGCCCCACCAGCACGCCGCCACAGGTATAATGCTGTGCCGGGACGACCGGGATCGGTTCCTTCGTCATATCGATGCCCAGGCCCAGCAGCTTGTCATGGATCGTGGGGAAATGTTCGCGCACGAATTCGGGCGGCTGGTGGCTGATGTCGAGATGGACGTAATCGAGGCCATAGCGCTTGATCTGGTCGTCATTGGCGCGCGCCACGATATCGCGCGGCGCCAGTTCCATCCGCTCCGGATCGTATTGCTCCATATAGCGCTGCCCGGTCACCGGATTGAACAGCCGCCCGCCCTCGCCCCTCACCGCCTCGGTGATAAGGAAGTTCTTGACGTCGAGGTTGTAGAGGCAGGTCGGGTGGAACTGCATCATCTCCATATTGGAGACACGGCAGCCGGCACGCCACGCCATGGCGATCCCGTCCCCGGTCGCGCCGCGCGGCGCAGTGGAGAACTGGTAGACGCGACCTGCCCCGCCGCTCGCCAGCACAGTGGCGCGGCCAAGGTGCTTCTCGACCACACCGGTCGCTTCGTTGAGCGCGTAGACGCCCCACACCCGGCCATCGCCTGAAAAGCGTTCACCGTGTCGCCCGGTGATCAGGTCGATGCAGGCCCGCCCCGGCAGCAGGGTAATGTTCGGATTCTCTTCCGCTGCCTTCAGCAATGCAGCCTGCACCGCCCAGCCGGTGGCATCGGCGACATGCACGATGCGGCGATGCGAATGCCCGCCTTCGCGCGTGAGGTGCAGATCGGCGCCTTCCCGGTTGAACGGCACGCCCAGATCGATCAGCCGTTCGATCGAAGCCGGGGCATTCTCGATCACGAATTCGACCGTCTCGCGCCGGTTCAGCCCGGCACCGGCCACCATCGTGTCGCGGATATGATTGTCGAATGTGTCGCCCGCATCGAGCACCGCAGCGATCCCGCCCTGCGCCCAGGCGGTGCTGCCCGAGCGCAGGTCGCCCTTGGCCAGAACAGCCACGCGCCTGGTTTCCGCCAGCGCCAGCGCCGCTGTGAGCCCGGCTGCGCCCGAGCCGATAATAAGAACGTCATGCACGCCTGCAGTCATGCGCGCCTCATGGCCGCAAGCGCCCTTCCGGGCAAGGCAAATGCTGTGACGGCACCCGAACCAAAGCTTAACTCTGCTCGAGCTGTTACGGGATTTTAATGCAGCATCCGGGCGGCTGTGCGTTCACACTGAACCCCGCGATATGACCACGCGTTCCTTCCTCGCCAGCCTGCGCTGCCGGCTGGGGCAGCATATCCCGACCCGCCGCCGGGTGAACTGGGACGGCATCGCCTATTGCAGCACCTGCGCCAATTGCGGGCGGCGCATCCGGGGCATTGCCCACCGGCGTTGGCGCGCGGATCACGCCGCCGAGCTGCGAACCGAAAGCTAGCCCGCTCCGGTAAGCTGGACGAACACATCCTCGAGATCGGGTTCGCGCGTGGTGACGTCCTCGATCACATAGCCGTGCTCCTGCACCTTCGCGAGAACCTGGCCCGCGCTGGCGCGGTCACGGTTGTAGGTGATTTCGAGCGTGCGCGGATCGACTACTTCAGCGCGGGTGAAGCCATGCTCCATGATCGGCCCCGACAGGTCCTTGTCGACCGAAACCCGCACGATCTTCTCGCGCGCCATGTCCACCAGTTCGCGGGTGGGCTTGTTGGCGATCAACTGCCCATGGTTGATGATCGCGATCCGGTCGCACAGCTGCTCGGCCTCCTCGAGGTAATGGGTCGTCAGCACGATCGTCACGCCATCATCGTTGAGGCGTGTCACGAGGTCCCACAGCTGCTTGCGAAGTTCCACGTCGACACCCGCGGTCGGCTCGTCCAGCACCAGGATCGGCGGCGAATGGACCATTGCCTTGGCCACCAGCAGGCGCCGCTTCATCCCGCCGGAAAGCGTGCGGGCATAGGCATCGCGCTTGTCGGCCAGCCGCACGGCTTCGAGCAGTTCGGCGCTGCGCCGCAGATGCTTGGCGATGCCGTAGAACCCGCCCTGGTTCTCCAGCACTTCGAACGGGGTGAAGAAGGGATCGAACACGATCTCCTGCGGCACGATCCCGATCGAGCGCTTGGCGTTGCGCGGGTGCCGGTCGATATCGAATCCCCAGATCTCGGCGCTGCCGCCGGTCTTGGTGACCAGGCCGGCGAGGATGTTGATCAGCGTCGACTTGCCCGCGCCATTGGGGCCGAGCAGGCCGAAGATCTGGCCTTGGGGGACATCGAAACTGACGCCCTTCAGCGCCTCCTTACCCGGCGCGCCCTTCACCCCGGCATAGGTCTTCCTGAGATCGCGGATCGAGATGGCGGGCGGTGTGCTCATGCCTCGCGCCCTAGGCTTTTCCGCCCTGTCTGCAAAGAGGGCCTGGGCCGTTGCCATTCGCGCCGCATCGGATTATCGGCGGCGGCATGAGCATTGCCCCGCCCGAAGTGATCACGGTCGAAACCGCACGCGTCAGCTGCGACGGTGCCAGCGGCATCCGCGGCGGCGCGAACTATCGCCCGGCGGCGCTGGGCCACCCGCGCGTCTGGCTGCAGATCGACGAGCATGGCTATGTCGATTGCGGCTATTGCGATCGCCGCTTCGTGCTGAAGGGCGGGCCCGCCGATGGCGCGGACCACGCCGCCCTGCCCGACATCTCGGCCGGCGCGCGCTAGCGCCAGCCAACTCCGCTTTCGGGCGATTCACTCATCGACGGTTCAGGATGCAGTGCTAGTCTGCAGCATCATCTCATTGTGCTGCAAGGAGTCGAATCATGCCCCGTCTCGCCCACACCGCATTGATTGCCGGTGCCGCGTTGGCCCTGTTCGCGTCGCCGGTGCTCGCAGGTGACGAACCGCAGGACGAGGCCAAGCCCGCGGCCGAAATGACCAAGGGCGAAAAGGAACTCGCCAAGCTGCTCGAAGGCCGGGTGGCGGGCGAACCCGTTACCTGCATCCGCACCTTCCCGAGCCAGAACTTCCGGATCATCGACGAAACCGCGCTGGTCTATGGCCGCGGCGACACGATCTATGTCAACCGCACCAAGCACCCCGAAGACATCGACGAGGACGAAATTCTGGTGATCCGGCCGACTTCGGCCTCGCAGCTGTGCCGGCTCGACAATGTCACCATGGTCGATCGCATGAGCCAGATGTTCTCGGGCGTGATCTTCCTCGACCAGTTCGTACCCTACACCAAGGCCAAGGACGCAAAGGACGACGGTGGCTGAGGATTGGCCGAAACACTGCCGGGCTGGGCGAAAGCCATACTGCATTTCTGGTTCGAGGAGCTCGGCCTGGATGACTGGTTTTCGGCCAACCCGGCGATAGACGAGGCCATCCGCGCGCGGTTCGAACCCCTGCTGCGCGACCTCGGCAGCAAGCCCGACGCGCAGTTCACTGGCGATCCCCACACCGCGCTGGCGGCGATTCTCCTGTTCGACCAGTTTCCGCGCAACCTCTATCGGCACCAACCCGCTGCCTTCGTGCACGATGCGCGGGCGCGGGGTATCGCCAGCGAGGTGATCGCGCGCGGATGGGTCGATCGACTGCCCGATGCGCAGCGCCAGTTCGTCGGCATGCCGCTGATGCATAGCGAAGCGCTGAGCGACCAGCAGGCGAGCCTTGCGTTCTTCGAAGGGCACGCGCCTGCGAACCTTCCGTTCGCGCAAAGCCACCACGAGATGATCGCGCGCTTCGGGCGCTTCCCGCACCGCAATGCCGCGCTCGGGCGTGACACGACCGCAGAGGAGCAGCGCGCGATCGACGAAGGGTTCAGCTGGTAGGCAAGGCTCGCCTGGCTAGCGGCGTGCAGATACCAGGTCGCCGGCAAACTTGCGGTACCGCGCCAGCACCTCGTCCGAGACCGGATCGAACATCTTGAGCAGGCGAGCGACCTGGAGCGCCCCGGCCTCTCCCACGAGCCGCCGCGCGGCATGGGCACGGTCAGCCCCCGTGCGCGCGGCATCGCCGCGCTCTATCGATGGAACCTGTTCTGCAACCGGCGGCGCGGCCGCATCGACCTGCGCCACCAGCGGGCGAAGCAATATCCGTGCGGCGGCTTCATCCAGCCGGTCTTCGACCAGCCAGATATGGTGCAGCAGCACCAGCGCAGCACCAGCCGCGATCCCTACCAGCATCAAAAGTTCTGCCATGTCCGGCCCTCCGCAACGTTGCGCTGCGGCGAAGGCTGCAGCGAGCGTGCGCGCCGCCTTCGGCGCACCGGACCGGCCAGCCAGACCCGCACCCGCGCGCCTGGAGCGGCGAAGTGCCCGGTCGATCCTGCCGCGCCCAATACTGGTAAGGTTCTTGCCCGTTAATCCGGTTGATTACCTAGGGCCAGGACCCGTTAAGCACATGGCCGTGGCTTGAGCCGGAATTGCTCAGGGCACGGAGCGAGCGAAGGAGAATAGTGGTGCTATTGGCCAAGCAAGCGACACAGCCCTGGGCGATTCCGGCCAAGCCCTGCGGGTGGCCGTTTGCAGGCGAACTGCGTCGTCAGCCGCCTCGAAGCGAGAAGGGCTCGCTTTCTCGGCGCCTTCCTTGCATTTCATCCCGCAAACGGGCCATCACGGCTCATGCGGTTAATGGGTCCTGACCCTAGCCGGCACGAGGGAAATCAGGCCGATTGCAGCCGGTTGAGGCGGGCGATGATTTCCTCGGCCTCGCGCATGATCCGGTCGATCAGCTCCTTGCAGGTCGGAATATCGTGGATCAGGCCCGCGACCATGCCGCAGCTCCATGCGCCCGCATCCATATCGCCTTCCATCATGATCCGCGGATAGACGCCTGCCACCTGTTCGATGATGTCCTCGAACTTCAGATCGGCGCCCTTCTCGCGCTCGATCTGCAGCAGTTCCTCGACCGCCGCATTGGTCATCACCCGCTCGGTATTGCGGAGCGGCCGCATCACCAGCCTGGTGTCGAGTTCGCTCGCGGCCACGATCGCGCGCTTCACATTCTCGTGCACCGGCGCTTCCTTGGTGGCGATGAAGCGGGTGCCCATGTTCATGCCTTCCGCGCCCATCGCCAGGCTGGCTACGAGCGAGCGGCCATCGGCCATCCCGCCACTGGAAACGAAGGGGATCTCCAGTTCGTCAGCTGCGCGCGGCAGCAGGATGAAATTGGGCACGTCATCCTCGCCCGGATGGCCGCCGCATTCGAAGCCGTCGACACTCACCGCGTCGCAACCGATCGACTGCGCCTTCAGCGCATGGCGCACGCTGGTGCATTTGTGGATCACCTTGACCCCGGCATCCTTGAAGTAAGGCAGCACCTGCGCCGGATTGTTGCCGGCGGTTTCGACCGCCTTGACCCCGCCGTCGATGATCGCCTTGACGAGGCCCGGATAGTCCGGCGCGTTGACGGTGGGGAGGAAAGTGAGGTTCACGCCGAAGGGCTTGTCGGTCATGTCACGGCAGCGGGCGATCTCGTTGGCGAGTTTTTCGGGCGTTCCCTGCGTCAGGCCGGTGATGATCCCCAGCCCGCCTGCATTGGAAACCGCCGCCGCCATTTCCGCAAAACCGACATAATGCATTCCGCCCTGGATGATCGGATGCTCGATGCCGAACATTTCGGTGATGGCAGTTTTCATGGCGGTTTCTCCCTTATGCTCGACCGGTTGCAATTTCGGACCTATCCTTAACCGGGCCGCATACCCAGACAAGGAAAGAGATTCGCCTCATGGTCTCCACGCAAGCTCCCATCGACTCTCAATTTGGCTATCGCTCAACCGCCGCCGAAGTGGTGGCAGGCGGGGATCTTTCCGGAAAATGCGTGGTGGTGACAGGGGGCTATTCGGGGATCGGCACCGAAACCGTGCGCGCGCTGGCAGGCGCAGGCGCCCGCGTGATCGTGGGCGCGCGCCGCCCCGATCAGGCACGCGAAGTGCTGGCGGAGATGGCGGGCGACATTACCGTCCTGCCGCTCGACTTGGCAGACCCGGCCTCGATCGATGCTTTCGCCTCGGCAGTGGCGGATATTGCCCCCGCGCTCGATATCCTGGTCAACAATGCCGCGATCATGGCATCGCCGCTGATGCGTGATGCGCGCGGGTTCGAGATGCAGTTCGCCACCAATCATCTCGGCCATTTCCAGCTGACCGCGCGGCTGTGGCCGCTGCTCAAGGCGGCAGCACAAGGAGCGCGCGTGGTCACGCTTTCCTCGGTCGGCCACCGGCTGGCCGCGCCCGACCTTGCCGACCCCAACTGGGAACGCCGCGAATACGAGAAATGGCCCGCCTATGGCGCCGCCAAGAGCGCCAATGCGCTGTTCGCACTGCAGCTCGACAAGCTAGGCGAGCCGCACGGCGTGCGCAGCTTCGCGGTGCACCCGGGCGGGATTGCCACCCCGCTGCAGCGCCATCTGACCATGGAAGAGCAGGTCGCGATGGGCTGGTACGACGAGGAAGGCAATGTGCACGAGGCCTTCAAGTCGACCGAGCAAGGCGCGGCCACCACCGTGTGGTGTGCCACTTCGCCGCTTCTGGACGAGATGGGCGGGGTCTATTGCGAGGACTGCAATGTCGGCGCGCTGGCCAACGAGGCCACCCCGCGCGGCAGCGGGGTGTCGCCGCATATCCGCGACGAGGCACTGGCCGAAGGGCTGTGGCGCAAGTCCGAGGAACTGACCGGGGTTGCCTTCGCCTGAGCGTGGGGCAGCGCGCCCGGCCGGGCGCAGGCACTGCCCCGCCTACTCGCCCGATCCCTCGAGTATGCCGATCCAGCGGAGCGCGTCGGCGTCGTCTGGCACGCGCGCGAGATACTCGCGATAGGCGGCAGTCGCGGCCGCACGTTCACCATTGTGGCGGAGCGCTTCCGCCAGGCTCCAGAGCGGGTCGGGCGATTGCGGAAAACTTTCAACGTTGAACCGCAGCAGGCCCAGGCCCGCCTTGATGTTGCCGCGGTGGAGCTCGCGATTCGCCAGAAGATCGACCAGCCCCTGCCCCAGACGCACTCCCTCGGGCTTGCGCGCCAGCAAGCTGGTGGCTTGTTGCGCCCCGCCGGCAAGGAACGCCTGCACAACTGACCTGGTGAAATCATGGTTGCGGCTGATGTCGTCAGTGCCCAGCGTGGCCTGCTTGGCGAAAGCGACCAGCGCGAAATAGCAATCGGGTTCGGTGTTTGCGACGATGGACAGATCGAGGCCCAGTTCGGGCCAGACCATCAGTTCGGCCACTACCCCCGGATGTCCGCCGGAGTGCCCGATGATGCGCTTGCCCTCGATCACGACTTCGCTGCAGCCAAGGCCATAGCTGCCGCGATGGTAAGGGAAGCGGCCGCGCGACCATTCGGCCATCCATCGCGGCGGCAGAAGCGCACCTGCAGCCATGGCCTGGCCGAAGCGCCCAAGGTCGGCAGCGGTGGAAACGACGCCGCCAAAGGCCGTGCCGATCGGCATGCGCGGATCGAGGTTGAGCTGCCACTGGCCCGGCGCGCCGGGCGCTCGGATATAGCCACGCGCCAGCCTTGGCTGAGCGAAATCCATCCGCAGCGGCCCGGTGTCTGCCATGCCCAGCGGCTGCCAGATCGTCCTGCGGACATGGTCGAAAAAGGGTTCGTCGGTAATGCGCTCGAGCAGCAGGGCCAGCACCACGTAGCCGCTGTTGCTGTAGGCAAAGCCTTGCCCGGGCGGCTGCTGCAGCGGCTCCTGGGCGATCAACCGGAAATAGTCATGATTGGTCAGCAGCGGCGGCCCCGTGTAGGCAGGCATCAGGCTGTGATGGTTGCCCAAGCCGGCGCTGTGCGACAGCAACTGGGCGATCGTGGCTGCGCCCGCCTGCGGATTCGGATAATCAGGCCAGGCGCTCGCCAGCGTCTGATCGAGCGCGAGCTTGCCGCTGGCCACCAGCCGCATCACCGCCAGGCTGGTGAAGAGCTTGCCGACCGATGCGATATCGAAGCGGGTGTCGATCCGGTTCGGCACCAGATTGCCGCGGTCGGCATGGCCCCATGCCTTGTGTAGCAACGGTTCGCCGCCACGGGCCAGCCGTACTACGCCCTGGAAATCCTCCTCCCGCGCCAGACGATCGACTTCGGCTTCGAGTTGCAGCACCAGTTCCTCAGGCGCGGCATGCCCGTTCTGCGAGGTCCTTGCTCCCAAAGGCGCGGCCACCGCGCCGGCCAAAGCGCTTCCCAGCAATGAACGCCGCGTCATTTCCGCAGCCATCGGCCCGCTCCCGCTTGTATCGGGGCGAGATTTATGTAAGCGCTTACATATGTCAAGCGATACATCCGTCTACCCGTGGGAGCTCGGCGGCGTGGCCATTGGCGCGCGCCTCCGGCGGCTTTCCGAACGGGTCGATCGCGAAGCGGCGCTGGTTTATCGCCAGCAGGGGATCGAGTTCGAGCAGCGCTGGTTCGGGCCGCTGAACCAGTTGCATCGCTATGGCGACATGAGCGTCGGCGATCTGGCGCGGAGGCTGGGGATCAGCCATGCGGCAGTGAGCCAGTCGGTTGGCGCGTTGCGCCGGCACGGGCTGGTCGAAGGAAGGGCCGACCCGGCTGACGCGCGCCGCCAGACACTGATGCTGAGCCGCAAGGGAAAGTCCCTTTGCGAAAAGCTGGCGCCCGTGTGGCAGGCGCTGGAGCAGGTTTCGCGCGAACTCGATCTCGCTGCGGCGGGCATTTCGCGGCACCTGATCATGCTGGAACTGGCATTGGCGGAAGAATCGCTCGATGCGCGCTTCGACCGGATCTTGGCCGGCTCGGCCGCAGCGCGAGACCTGGCGGGATCGTCCGCCTAGCCGCGCAGTGCCAGCTGGCAGTCAGTTCGCGCCGGGCATTCGCCGCAGTGCGGTGCACGCGGGCGGCAACAGGTCTGCCCCAGTTTCTTCAGCAGCAGGTGATGCTCATCGAGGTCCGCGGCAGACCATTCGCCGGGCAGCACTGGCATCAGCGCGTCGTAAGTTCGTGCGGTATCGGCGCTGGCAGGCACGACCCCCATGCGCTGCATGATGCGGCGGTGGTGCCCGTCGATCACGATCGCCTTGCGGCTTAGGGTGGAGGCATTCATCACCCCGGCGCTGTTCTTGCGCGCCACACCGGGCAGCGCCTCGAGCCACGCCATGGCATCTTCGGTCTGCAGGTCGGCGAGATGCTGCAGGTCGACCGCGCCGCGCACCGCGACGATTGCGCCGAGGCAGTCCTTGAGACGCTGCGCTGCGACCGCTGGAAAGGTCTGTCGCTGCAGCCGCGCTTCGAGCTCGTCGACCGGCGCGGCTGCAACCGCCTCCCACGATCCGTATTCGGCGAGCAAGGCATCGGTCGAAGCATTGGAGGCAGCAGTTTTGGTCTGTGCCCCGATCACCCCATGCACCAGCACCCACTCGGGGCTGCGGCGCTTGTCAGGCGGGCGAATGATCCGCCCGAACCGCGCGATTAGCGCGGCATGCAGGCGGCGGAGGATCGCGGTGCGCGGGTCAGGTCCGAGCGGCAGCTGCATCCGGGAGCGGGTCAGGCAGGCGAGCCCGACCGGTCACTCCCACTCGATCGTGCCGGGCGGCTTCGACGTGTAATCGTAAACCACGCGGTTGATGCCCTGCACCTCGTTGACGATGCGCGTGGCGCAGCCGGTGAGAAAGGCGGCGTCGAATGGATAGACATCCGCTGTCATGCCGTCGGTGCTGGTCACGGCGCGCAAGCCGCATACGCTGTCATAGGTGCGCCCGTCACCCATCACGCCCACCGTCTTCACGGGAAGCAGCACGGCAAAGGCCTGCCAGATCGCGTCATAGAGCCCGGCCTTGCGGATCTCGTCGAGGTAGATCGCGTCGGCCTTGCGCAGGATGTCGCAGCGTTCCTTGGTCACTTCGCCCGGGATGCGGATGGCGAGGCCCGGCCCCGGGAAGGGGTGGCGGCCGACGAAGACCTCGGGCAGTCCGAGTTCTCGGCCCAGCGCGCGCACTTCGTCCTTGAAGAGTTCGCGCAGCGGCTCGACCAGCTGCATGTTCATCCGTTCGGGCAGGCCGCCGACATTATGGTGGCTCTTGATCGTCACGCTGGGCCCGCCAGTGAAGCTGACGCTTTCGATCACATCGGGATAGAGCGTGCCCTGCGCCAGGAAATCGGCCCCGCCGATCTTCTTCGCTTCGGCTTCGAACACGTCGATGAAGGTCTTGCCGATGAACTTGCGCTTGGCTTCGGGGTCGGCAACCCCGGCAAGCCCGCCGAGGAACAGCTCTTCCGCATCCACATGCACCAACGGGATGTTGTAGTGGTCGCGGAACAGGGTGACGACCTGTTCGGCCTCGTTCATCCGCATCAACCCGTGATCCACGAAGACGCAGGTCAGCTGGTCGCCGATCGCCTCGTGGATCAGAACTGCGGCCACCGCCGAATCGACCCCGCCCGACAGGCCGCAGATCACGCGCCCGCTGCCAACCTGCGCGCGGATTTCCTCGATCTTGGTCTTGCGGAATTCGGCCATGGTCCAGTCGCCGGCAAGGCCGCAGACATGGCGCACGAAATTGGCGATCAGCTTGCCGCCATCGGGGGTGTGGACCACTTCCGGATGAAACTGGGTGCCGTAGAACTTGCGCCGCTCGTCAGCGATCACAGCGAAGGGCGCACCGTCGCTCACCGCCACGATCTCGAAGCCGGGCGCAAACTGCGTCACCTTGTCGCCGTGGCTCATCCACACCTGGTGGCGTTCGCCGACCTGCCACAACCCATCAAACAGCGCGCAGTCCTTGGTTACGGTCAGATAGGCGCGGCCGAATTCGCCGCCTTCGCCGGTCTCATGGCCCGGCCGCACTTCGCCGCCAAGCTGGTGGCTCATCACCTGCTGGCCGTAGCAGATGCCAAGGATCGGGATGCCGGCCTCGAACAGCAGTTCGGGCGCGCGGGGAGAGCCTTCGTCAGGCACGCTGGCGGGTGAACCCGACAGGATGATGCCTTTGGGCTTGAGGCGATGGAACGCCGCTTCCGCCATGGAGAAGGGTGCGATTTCGGAATAAACCCCCGCTTCGCGCACGCGGCGTGCGATCAGCTGGGTGACCTGGCTGCCGAAATCGACGATGAGGATGGAATCGGAAGGCTGGATGGACATGGCGAGCCGCTAATGCAGCGGCCCGCCGCTGTCCATAACCATGCCGCACGGCAGGCAGTTGCTAGTCGAATATTTCCGACAGCCAGTGCTTCTGCTTCTTGTAGTAGGGCTTGCCGCCATAGTGCGGGGTGGGCGCATAGCCCTGGGGCGGGTAGGAAGGCGGTGGCGGCGCCGGCTGCGACGGCGCGGCCGGGGCAGCCGGTGCGGCAGGCGGCGCGCTCCGTTCGATGATCTTGTCGAGCTCGCCGCGGTCGAGCCACACCCCGCGGCACTGCGGGCAATAATCGATTTCGATACCTTGCCGGTCGCTCATCGCCAGCGGCACGCGGCACACCGGGCAGGACATGGCAGCAACTTGTTCGGGTGAACGCATGGGAAGCTCCTCTCAATCACTCCCCCCGTTTCCCTAGCGGGGGCGCCAGTGCGCCAGTTCAAGGCCTGCGCCGCACGCAGATGCCCCGACACGGACAGGCCCAGCCTGGCGATCGGTTTGCAATAAAGGCAACGATTGTCGCATTCTTCGCAACTGCAGCAAAGGGAACGCTGCACTGCACCATGAGTTTCGAGCTGCAACCCGCCTGCATCTTGCTTGCGGCCCCCAACCTGAAGGAGTTCCCCATGTTTACCCTTTTCGCCGCCGCCACTGCCGCTCTCGCGATCTCGACTGCCGCTCCGGCAGCCGCAGGAACCGAGACCGTCGAAATCCGCATCGCCTATGGCGATCTTGACCTTGCCACCGCCGCCGGCCGCACGGCGCTTGAGCGCCGAATCAAGCGGGTTACCCGCAAGGCTTGCGAAGTGGTTGATCCGCTCGACCGCGCAACTCCCAGGCTCGATCGCGCCTGCATCAAGGAAGCACGCAGCGCCGCGCTGGCCCAGCTGAACACCGCACCGGTCAGGCAAGTGGCGATGGGTGCGGAATAACCGCTCCACCACGATCCCATACCTCTCGCAGGCCGGCCTCCGCCCCAGTGGCGGGGGCCGGTTTCGCATATGCAACAAGGGTTTGGGTTAAACTTGCAAGATTTGCAACAACCTTGCGTGTTTTCTCATTTGTATTCATAGGGGCGCAACATTATTTCCCGTGAGCAACAGCGGACGGGCACCTCTCTCCCACCTGCGCGCTGGAGCGAGCCAAGCCGGATTTCCCCATCCCCCTTGGCAGCCCGGTCGTCGGCACCACCCCCTCTCCCCCCAAAAGGGTGCCGTGGATCCGAACAAGCGACTGCCTGATGCAGTGGCAAAGCCACGCCAGGCCGGATCCGGACGACCCGAGCAGCGAGCGAGGCGCGGTCACCGCCAGCCCCCAAACCTGGTGACCGCGCCTCTCTCGCGACAATCCGCCGCTGCGGCGCAAGCCCTGTGGCCAAGAACAACAAGAAAGGAAAAGAACATGCGTATCATCGTCGAAAAGCTGTTCTCGCTGATCGCAGCCGTGACGCTGAGTGGCCTGATCTTCAACGCCACCGTCGTCTGAGAACTGCCTCAACCGGAAGAGGGGGCGCAGCTCCCGCGCACGGCAGACAAGCTAAGCTAGCCGGGCGCAGCGCCCCGCTTCCACACAATCTTATCCCGGCAAGAACCGGAAGCCGGCTTCGGATCAGAAGCGTTCGCCGCGCGCGGCAACCCAGTCGCGCAATTCGGTCTTGAGCAGCTTGCCGATATGGCTGCGCGGCATTTCCTCGATCACGAAAAGCGCGGCCAGCCGCTCCGTCTTGCCCAGCCGGGCATTGACCGCCTCGCGGATCGCATCCGGATCGCGCGCCGCATCGCCCAGCCGCACGAAGCCCACAGGGGTTTCGCCCCATCGTTCTGACGGCACGCCGACCACCGCGGCTTCGATCACGCCTTCCTCGCGGATCAGTTCGGCCTCAAGATCGCTCGGATAGATGTTGAAACCGCCCGAGATGATCATGTCCTTGGCGCGGCCAACCAGTTCGACAAAGCCGTCTTCGTCGACTCGCCCGATGTCGCCCATGCGCTGCCACACGCCATTGTCGCCTGGGCCAGCGTCAGGGTCGATCCAGTAGCCCTCGCGGGTCTTGTCCGGCTGGTTCTGGTAACCGCTCATCATGGTCTGCGACCGGCCCACGAGGTTGCCCGGCGTGCCGGGCGGTACCGGCCGGTCCTCATCGTCAAGCACCTTGAGTTCGCTTCCCGGTGCCGGGCGCCCGACCGTGTGCAGTTTGTCCGGAAATTCGTGGCAGGCGAGCAGACACACCACGCCGCCTTCGGTCATCGAGTAGATCTCGATCAGCCCGCCGGGCATGCGGCGCAGTACCTCGGCCTTGAGTTCGGCCGAGAAGGGCGCGGAGGTGCAGTATTTGAGCGCCAGCGAGGACAGATCGAACTCGTCAAAGCGCGGCTCGGCCATCAGCCGCTGGTATTGCACCGGCACCAGCATGGTGACCGTCACCGCTTCGTCCTGCGCGCGCCGCAGCCATTCCAGCGTGGCGAACTTGCCCATGATGCTGACCGTGCCGCCTGCCAGCAGCACCGGCAGGAAGGCCACCATGGTGGTATTCGAATAGAGCGGCGTCGAGGCAAGCGAGCGCGCCGGAAGCCCCGCTGCGAGATAGCTTGACGCGGTGGTCGCGAACTGGCGCCACCGCATCAGATGCGAATGGACGATACCCTTGGGAATGCCTGTCGTGCCCGAGGAGTAGATGATGTTGAACGGGTCCTTGCGCGCTGGCTCGAATGCGGGCGCGCGCGTCCCTGCAGGCGCCATCCAGCCAGCTATGTCCTCCAGCGCTATATGCTCGAGCCCGGGCAGGAAACCGGCCCCCAGCTCGGCTGCCTTGGCCGCATCGATGAACAGGTGCCGGGTGCCGCTGTCGCGCGCCATGCCCTCAAGCTGCTCGCGGCTGGCACTGGTGGTGAGCGGCGCCGCCACGCCGCCTGCCCGCACCGCGGCGAGGAACACCAGCGCATAATTGACGCAGGATGTGCCCAGAATCGCGACCGACTGGCCGCGGGCCAGCCCGGTTTCGACAAGCCGCGCAGCCAGCCGCTCGACCTGGTCGCCCAACTCACTCCAGCTGAGCGTGACCGCTTCGTCGCGCAGCGCTGGCTTGTCGGGCTGCTGCCTCGCCCATGCGCTGAGGATGGCCGAAAAATCCCCGAATTCCGCCTGCAATCGCTCCAGCATCTTACGAACCCGATCTCCCTTGCCCGCCCATCCTTGCTGTTGCGCGGCGGCGCGCATCTAGGCAGTGTCACCAGCCAAAGCCAAGCGACAAAATGGGCGATAGAGGAGCGCGCCGACCATGCCGAGACTGAAGACCGCCCTGGTCCCGCTGGCGCTGGCCGCTCTAGCCACGCCGCTGAGCGCGCAGGAGGCCGAAACGACAGGGCGCGTCCTCGCGGTGTTCGCCCATCCCGACGACGAACTGGTGGTCGCCCCGGCGCTGGCCGCGCTCGCCCGGCAGGGCGCGGAAGTGACGATCATCCACGCTACCGACGGAGACCAGGGGCCGGGCGTGTCGGGCCTCGCCCGCGGCGCGGAGCTGGGCCGGGTGCGCAGCCTTGAAGCTGCCTGTGCGATTGACGCGCTTGGCGCCAGATCGAGTGCCGCGCTCAACCTCGGCGATGGCCAGCTCGGCATCGCGGCGCATCTCGAAGGAAGCCCGGCGCGCCGGCTGGCCGACTTCCTTGGCGCCTATCTGGGCCGCAATGACATGGTCATTACATGGGGGCCCGATGGCGGCTATGGCCACGCCGACCACCGGATCGTGAGCGCCGTGGTGACGCAGCTTGTGCAGGCGCTCCCGGCCAGCGAGCGCCCCACGCTGCTTTATCCGGGCTTTCGCGCCGGGACAGTGCCGCCAATCCCGGAATTGCAGGACTGGGCGGTGACCGATCCGGCGCTCCTGACCGAGCGCATCGCTTACGAGACGCGCGATCTGGCAGCAGCCCGCGCGGCCACGCAGTGCCATGTCACGCAGTTCGCCCCTGAAGTTCGCGCCGCGCTGGCCGACCTGTTCGACCGACCCGTGTGGCAAGGCGCAGTGCATTTCCGCCGCGCCTTCTGAAGCGGCTTGGCCACCGTGGAAAACACAGGCCGCCGGGCCCCGAATTGCTTGGGATTCGCCCCCCTCGCGCCTATATGATCGGCATGTCCGAAAATACCGAAAACACCCCTGAAAAAGCCGTCCAGACCGGCGAATATGGCGCGGAGTCGATCAAGGTCCTCAAAGGGCTCGACGCTGTGCGCAAGCGCCCCGGCATGTACATCGGCGACACCGATGACGGCAGCGGCCTGCACCACATGGTGTTCGAGGTGTCGGACAATGCGATCGACGAGGCGCTTGCGGGCCATTGCGATCTGGTGCTGATCGAACTCAATCCCGATGGCTCGGTCTCGGTGGAAGACAATGGCCGCGGCATCCCGACCGACATCCACCCTGAAGAGGGCGTCTCGGCAGCCGAAGTGATCATGACCCAGCTGCATGCCGGCGGGAAGTTCGAGAACACCAGCGAAGACAACGCCTACAAGGTTTCAGGCGGCCTGCACGGCGTGGGCGTGTCGGTGGTCAATGCGCTCAGCGAATGGCTGGAACTGACGGTCTGGCGCGACGGCAAAGAGCACTGGATGCGGTTTCGCGGGGGCGACGCCGAAGCGCCGCTCAAGGTCGTGGGCGATGCACCGGCCAATGGTGCCGGAGGCGTCAAGAAGGGCACCCGCGTCACCTTCAAGGCTTCGACCGACACCTTCAAGAACGTCACCGAGTTCGATTTCGACAAGCTCGAGCACCGCTACCGCGAACTCGCCTTCCTCAATTCGGGCGTGCGTATCCTGCTGCGTGACAACCGCCACGAGGACACGCGCGAGCATGACCTGTTCTACGAAGGCGGCATCGCCGCTTTCGTCAAATGGCTCGACCGCAACAAACAGCCGCTGATCGGCGCCCCGATCTCGGTGAGCGCCGAGAAGGAAGGGATCGGCATCGACGTCGCCTTGCAGTGGAACGACAGCTATTACGAAAACGTGCTGTGCTTCACCAACAACATCCCGCAGCG
>JBMSNZ010000009.1:0-34323 GCA_049421965.1 Erythrobacter sp. | reverse complement strand
CGCCGCTCGACAAGCGACATTGACCTTCGGGGCGACATCGCGTTGAGGTGAAGTCCAACCTTTCCAGAGTCGCAACGGGGTTATCCAGCATGCAGCGCAATCTTCTTGGCCGGATCACGGCGATCCTGGCGGCCGTCCTGTCGCCGGTCATGCTCGCGATCCAGCCGGCGCCGGCGCAGTCCTTTCTCGAAGCATCGTTCGATCCTGCGATCCCGACGCTGACCGAGACAGTGGGCCATGCGCCGGGCGCGCAGATCACCACGCCGGAACAGGCCGTGGCCTATCTGCGTGCGCTGGAAAAGGCGGCGCCTGACCGGATGCGGATGGTGCAATATGCGACCAGCTGGGAAGGGCGGCCGCTGTTCTATGTCATCCTGACCGCGCCCGAGAACCTCGCGCGGCTCGATGCGGTGCAGGCGGATCTTGCGACCATCGCGGCGGGCAGGCCCGGCACTGGCGCGGCCATGCCCGTAACCTGGCTCGCCTACGGGGTGCATGGTGACGAGATCTCCAGCACCGATGCCGCACTGATGACCGCCTATCACCTGCTTACCGCCACCGGTGACGCGCGCGCGCAGCAGATCATGCGTGACACGATCGTGGTGATCGACCCGATGCAGAACCCTGACGGGCGCGCGCGCTTCGTCCATTCGTTCCGCGCCGCGCTGGGGCTGGAGCCGCAGGCTGACCGGCAGGCGGCCGAGCACGACCAGCCGTGGCCGGGCGGCCGCGTCAACCACTATCTGTTCGATCTCAACCGCGACTGGTTCACGCTGAGCCAGCCCGAGACGCGCGGCAAGGTGGCAGCGCTGCGCGCGTGGAACCCCGTGGTGGTGGTCGACATTCACGAGATGGGCGGCGACGACACCTATTTCTTCAGCCCCGCCGCGCAGCCGGTGAACCCGAACCTCACACCTGGCCAGCTGCGCGCCTATGAACTGATCGGGCGCAACAACGCCATGTGGTTCGACCGCATGGGCGAGCCCTATTTCACGCGCGAGGTCTATGACCTGTTCTATCCGGGATATGGCGACACCTGGAGTGCGCACCAGGGCGCGATCGGCAGCACCTATGAACAGGGTTCGGCGCGCGGCCTGGTGTTCGAACGGCGCGACGGCACCACGCTGACCTATGCCGACGGGGTGCGCAATCATTTCGTCGCCAGCCTGTCGACCGCCGAAGCGGTGGCGCAGAATGCCTCCGCTTTCCTGCGCGATTTCGCCGCCTATCGCGCGGCCAATGCGCAAGGCGCGGCCGGGCGCGGTAGCTATGTGATCGACCTTGCCCAGCGCCGCTGGAACGCCGAGGCGCTGGGGCGCCGCCTTGCCGCACAGGGCATTACCGTGCTGCGGCGCGACGGCCCGGCCACTGTTTGCGGCAAATCCTATCCCGCAGGTTACCTCGCGGTGCCACAGGCGCAGCCCGCCGCGCGGCTGGTGCGCAGCCTGCTCGATGCCGATACCCCGCTGCCGCCGCAGTTCGTGACCGAGCAGGAGCGCCGCCGCTCGCAGGATCTGCCGCACGAGGTCTATGATGTCACCGCCTGGTCGGTGGGGCAGATGTCAGGCGTCGATGTGGCCTTGTGCAAGGCGGCAGCGAGCGGAACGCCGCTTGCTGCCGACGCGCCGATTGCGCCGCTCGCCGAAGGATCGGGCGCGTTCGGCGTGGCAGTGCCCTGGACCGACAGCGGCCAGGCCCGGCTCGTCACGCTGGCGCTGCGCGCCGGGCTCGACGGGCGCATCACCGAAAAGGCCTTCACCAAGGATGGCCGCAAGTTCGGGCGCGGCACTGTGGTGTTCACCCGCGCCGCCAATGGCGATGAGGGCATGGCCAAGCTCGCCGAACTGGCGCGGGAGATCGGCGCGCATACGGTGGCGCTCGATTCAAGCTGGGTCGACGACGGCCCCAATCTCGGCAGCGAGTCCTTCAGGCGCCTGGCGCTGCCGCGGGTGGCGCTGGCGTGGGATGACGGGATCTCGCCGCTCAGCGCGGGTTCGATGCGCTTCGTGCTGGAGCAGCGGCTTGGCCTGCCGGTCACGCCGATCCGCAGCGCCATGCTCGCGCAGGCGGATCTTGCCGATTACGATGTCGTGATCCTGCCCGAAGGCGAGCCTGCTGCGGTGCTGGGCGATGCCGGGATGAAGCATCTGGCAGAATTCGTTGCGCGCGGCGGCGTGCTGGTGGCAGCCGGTGACAGCCTCGAGGCGCTGACCAAAGGTGACGCGCCGCTGATCTCGGCCAAGCGCGAAGCGGCGCTGGGGCGCGATCCGGCCAAGGAGGACGAGGACGCCAAGGCGCCGTTGGCGCAGGCGCAGGAGTTCACCAGCGAGGCCGAATATCGCGCGGCGATCCAGGACCAGCAGGCGCTGCCCGATACGCTGCCGGGTGCGCTGCTCAACACCGTGGCCGATCCCGACCATTTCCTCTCCGCCGGCTATGATGGCGGCGCAATCGTGCTGGCCAGCGGATCGCAGATCTACACCCCGCTGGAACGCGCCACTGGCGTCAACGTGCTGCGCTTCGCGCCCGCCGCCTCGCTGATCGCCAGCTGCTATGTGTGGGAAGAGAACCGCCGCCAGCTGGCGTTCAAGCCGTTCCTGATGGCCCAGCCAAACGGGCGCGGGCTGGCGATCGGCTTCGCGCATGATCCCTCGACCCGGGCTTTCCTTGACGGGCTCGACCTGCTGATTGCCAATGCGGTGCTGGTGGCGCCTTCGCGGGTTCGCTAATTCGCGGGGGTCTGCGGCACCCATTTCATCACGCCGCCTGCCAGCGGTGTCCACCATCCGGTGCGGATGCCCGCCGCTGCCAGCGTGTCGCTGGTCCACTGGTTGCAGGTATTGCCGAGGTGATAGGTGCCCGGCGCATCGTAGAACACGTCAAAGCTGTCATAGCCCGGATAGCGCGCGCGTTGCTCCGCAGGCAGTATCTGGCGTTCGATCGCGCGCACCAGGCCGGCATATTCGGCCGGGCGCAGCCGCAATTCGCGGTGGTCGGGCGAGGGGGCGGGGCGCACATAGTGGCTGACATGCAGCAGGCCGCTGCCATGCAGGGCTGCGCCGATGGCGGTGGCGGGCGAAAGATCGGCCCAGGTGGGGGTGTTGAGGAACACCTCGCGCTCGCCCCAGCTCACCGAAACATGGGTATAGGGCGCGGCGGGATCGGCAAGGTCGCTGGCGGGAAACTCTTCGCGCCAGTCCTTCTGCGCGGTCACCAGCGGCATCACGATGGCGGTGTGCACGCCATTGGTTTCGACCATGATCGTGATGCCTGCCTCGGGCTCCTCCCAGCCGGAATTGCGCGGGATCGCGGATCCGATCCAGGCACTGAGGAAAAAGGCGGCCACCAGTGCGATCAGCGCGGCCGATGGCCACACCACCGCGCGGCGAAACCAGATCAGGCGCGGCGTTTGCGCAGCCACAGGATCGACCAGTCGCCATTGACCATGCGCTGGGCCAGGCGAAAATCGGCGCGGCGATAGGCGCTGCGGACACGCGGCTCCTGCGTCTCGAGCAGGCCCGCCAGCAGCAGGTGGCCGCCCGGCACCACCGCCCGCGCAAAGTCGGGCGCAAGCTCCACCAGCGGCCCGGCAAGGATATTGGCAATCAACAGGTCATACGGCCCGCGTGCCTGCAGCAGCGGATCGGCCATGCCATCGGCCACCACCATGGTCAGTTCGCCGCTCCGCGCACCGATTGCCACGCGGTTGAGCGCGGCGTTGTCCTCGACCACGTCCGCGCAGACCGGATCGATGTCGGAGGCAGTGGCGAGCGCCCCCGGCCACAGATGCATCGCGGCAAAGGCGAGCAGGCCGGTGCCGGTGCCGATATCGGCGAGGTTGCGCGCAATCACCCCGCTGCGTTTCATCGTGTCGAGCATCGCAAGGCAGCCCGCCGTCGTCTCGTGCTGGCCGGTGCCGAACGCCTGACTGGCGGGAATCGCGAAGCTTACCGCACCCAGCGCCGGCGCGAATTCGGGCGTGTGGACGAAGAAGCGCCCGGCGCGGATCGGCTCCACGCCCTGCTGGCTCAGCACCAGCCAGTCGGCATCGGGCAGCTTCTCGGCCCTGATCCTGGGCGGCTTCTTCGCGAACAGGCCTTCAATGGCGCGGATCTGCTTTCCGCGCGGCTTGCGCGGGTACCAGGCCTCCAGCACCCAGTCATTTGGCCGGTCTTCCGCGATCTCGCTGCCCGAGATCACCAATTCCGGATCCCAGTCCAGCACTTCGTCATGCGCCAGCAGCGCAGCCTGCACCTTCTGCTTGGAGGCAAAGGCTGACAGCTTCCAGCTGGTCACTTGGCTTCGGCTTCCTTGGCCAACCGTCCGTCAAGCCGCTCGGTCACGACCTCGGCATAAGCCCGGCACGCCCCGGCGTCGATCCACGGCGTTTCGCCCTTGAGCCGCGCGGGCATCCCGCTGGCTGAAGGGTGCGGGGTCAGCAGCAGCTCGCAATCGAGCTGTGCCAGCCGTTCGATCCCGCGCCGGAAGATGGCGACATATTCCGGGTGGTCGGTGAAGCGGTACTCGTCGCTGCTGACCGCGGTCAGGCTGTCACCGAACACCACCGTGACACATCGCTCGCTTTCGCAGCTTTCCCATTGCCAGCTCATTGCACCCAGCGTGTGGCCCGGGGTGCCGACGCCGGTGATGGTGACCCCGGCAATGTTCAGCTTTTCGCCGTCTGCGACGGTGCGGATTTCGCCTGTCACCGGCCGCATCGGATCGTGCAGGCCGGCCTGCGGATCGCGCGGATTGTCCTTGCCGGTGCGCAGCACGGGTGCGGCTTCGGCGCTGGTGAAGACCGGCGCGCCGCCGCTCAGCTGCTGCAGCCGCGCCAGCCCGCCGACATGGTCGTAATGCTCATGGCTGGTAAGGATCGCCTTTACATCGGACATGGCGAAGCCAAGCGCTGCGATATTGGCTTCGATCACTTTGGAGCCCGGCTCGGTCCCGGTGTCGATCAGCACCAGCCCGCTCTCGCCAACGATCAGGATCGCCGAAATGCCGCAGGTGCCGACGTAATAGCTGCTGCCGTGGATGCGATAGGGCGCGGCCGGCTTGTCCCACTCGTCCCAATCCTCGCAGCCCGCGGCCCAGGCCGTGCGGTTAGCTTCAGGCACGAGCGGCGCGGCGGGGCCGGCATGGGCACAACCGGCCATGGCCAGTGCAAGGGCAGGCAAAAAGGCAAGTGTTCTAGCGGACATAGCTCGCTCCGTTGGCGTCGATCACGGCGCCGGTCATGCTTTCAGGGGCATCGAGCGAGCAGAATGCGATGATCCGTGCAATTTCCTCGGGCGTCGCCACGCGGCCCAGCGGAATGTCGCGCAGAAGGTCGGGGCCACCGCGGCTGGCAAGGTAATCGCCCGCCATCGCGGTGTCGGTGAAGCCGGGCGTGATCGCAAAGCTGAGGATGCGCTGGCTAGCATAGCCGCGCGCAATGGTCTTGTGCATGGCCAGCATCCCGCCCTTGGCGGCGGCATAGTGCCAGTGCTGCGGCGAATCGCCACGATATCCGGCACGGCTGGCGACATGCACGATCCGCCCGGGAACGCCGCGCGCCTGCCAGTGGCGCACCGCCATCCGGCTGAGCTGCGCGGCTGCGGTGAGATTGATCCGCACGGTTTCTTCCCACCCATCCAGCCAGGCGATGTCCGATCCTTCGAGCGGGTTGGCGCGGAACAGGCCGGCATTGTTGATCAGCACGTCGATCGCGCCGCCGGACTGTTCGAGCGCTTCGTCCCAAAGCGCCTGCGGGGCGGACGGATCGGCGAAGTCAGCGGCGATCAGGCCGGCACCAGCGGCAGCCGTCGCCTGGCCGATGACCGTTGCGCCGCGCGCTTCGAGCAACTGGCGGGCCGCAGCGCCGATTCCCCGGCTTGCGCCGGTCAGGAGAATGCATGTCATGCACCTCCTATCCGAATTTTTGCGGCACAAGTCGAGGATCGTTGCCTTGCCACGCGTGACGATCGCGCTATTGGGGAGGCACACAAGAGCAAACGGACAAGTTCGCATGGCCAACCGACCGCTTTCACCGCATCTGCAGATCTGGAAATGGGGGCCGGCGATGCTGGTCTCGATCCTCCATCGCATTACCGGCGATGGCATGGCGCTGGTCGGGCTGTTCGTGCTGGTGTGGTGGCTGGGCGCGCTGGCCAGCGGCCCGGAATATTACGCCACCTTCAGCGAATTCATGGCGACCCCGATGGGTTATCTCGTCCTGGTGGGGCTCAGCTGGGCCTTCTTTACCCATTTGATGAGTGGCCTCAGGCACTTCGTGCTCGATATCGGCGCGGGCTATGAACTCAATTCCAACCGTTTCTGGTCGATCGCCTCGCCGCTGATCGCGATTGTCCTTACGGCGGGCTTCTGGGCCCTGATCCTGAACAAATAGAACAAGCAAGAGAACCAACGCATGGGTAACGGAACCTCCATCGGGAAGGTGCGCGGACTTGGCTCCGCGCATGAGGGCGCGCATCACTGGCTGCTGCAGCGTTTCACCGCGATCGGCAATCTGGTGCTGACGGTGTGGCTGGCAGGCAGCATCCTGTGGCTGCCAGACCTGAGCCATGGCACGGTGAGCCAGTGGCTGGCGCAACCGGTGCCGGCCACTGCAATGGTGCTGCTTGTGGTGAGCGCGTTCTGGCATGCCCGCCTCGGCCTGCAGGTTCTGGTGGAGGACTATGTCCATAACGCGGGCACCAAGTTCGGGGTGATCGCGCTGCTCAACCTCGCCGCGATCGGCGGCGCTGCCTTTGCGATCTTTTCCGTGGTGCGCCTCGCGCTGGCCGCCGCCCCTGCTGCAGGAGCCGCGTGATGACCAGCACTTCAGCCTACAAGATCATCGACCATACCTATGATGTGGTCGTCGTGGGGGCAGGCGGCAGCGGGCTGCGCGCCACGATGGGCGCCGCCGAAGCGGGCCTCAAGACCGCCAACATCACCAAAGTGTTCCCGACCCGCAGCCACACCGTCGCGGCACAGGGCGGGATCGCCGCCTCGCTGGGCAACAATACGCCCGATCACTGGTCGTGGCACATGTATGATACGGTCAAGGGCGCCGACTGGCTGGGTGACCAGGACGCGATCGAATATCTCGCGCGCGAAGCCCCCGCTGCGGTCTACGAGCTCGAGCATGCGGGCGTGCCGTTCAGCCGCAACGAGGACGGCACGATCTACCAGCGCCCGTTCGGCGGCCACATGCAGAACATGGGCGAAGGCCCGCCGGTGCAGCGCACCTGCGCCGCGGCTGACCGCACCGGCCACGCCATGCTTCACGCGCTCTACCAGCAGAGCCTGAAGTATGACGCGGACTTCTTCGTCGAATACTTCGCGCTCGACCTGATCATGGCGGGCGAAGGCGGCGATCGCCGCTGCGTGGGCGTGATCGCGATGTGCCTTGATGACGGCACGATCCACCGGTTCCGCGCGCAAGCGGTGGTACTGGCGACCGGCGGCTATGGCCGCTGCTATTACACCGCCACTTCGGCGCATACCTGCACCGGCGATGGCGGCGGCATGGCGCTGCGCGCCGGCCTGCCGCTGCAGGACATGGAATTCGTGCAGTTCCACCCCACCGGGATTTACGGCGCAGGCGTGCTGATTACCGAAGGTGCGCGCGGCGAAGGCGGCTATCTCACCAACAGCGAGGGCGAGCGCTTCATGGAGCGCTATGCCCCCAGCGCGAAGGATCTCGCCAGCCGCGACGTGGTGAGCCGTTCGATGGCGCTCGAGATGCGCGAAGGGCGCGGCGTTGGCCCGGAAAAGGACCATATCTACCTGCACCTCGATCATATCGACCCCAAGGTGCTGGCCGAACGCCTGCCGGGCATCACCGAGAGCGGCAAGATCTTCGCGGGCGTCGATCTGACCCGCGAACCGCTGCCGGTGACACCCACCGTGCATTACAACATGGGCGGCATTCCGTGTAACTATCATGGCCAGGTCGTGACCATCGGCCCCGATGGCAACCCCGATCATGTCGTGCCCGGGCTCTATGCCGTGGGCGAGGCCGCCTGCGTGTCGGTGCACGGCGCGAACCGGCTTGGCTCGAACTCGCTGATCGACCTTGTGGTGTTCGGCCGCGCGACCGGCCTCCACCTTAAGGCCAATCTCGAACCGCTGGCGAAGCAGGACGAACTGCCGCAGGGCAGCGCCGATTTCGCGCTCGGCCGGCTTGACCATTTCCGCCATGCCGATGGCGGCTCGCCGACCGCCCGTGTGCGCGAGGAAATGCAGAAGACCATGCAGAAGCACGCCGCCGTGTTCCGCGACAGCGCGCTGATGGCAGAAGGCGTGAAGCTGCTGACACAGACCAACAAGCGGATGCAGGACATCAAGGTGTTCGACCGTTCGCTGATCTGGAACAGCGACCTCATTGAAACGCTCGAGCTCGACAATCTGATGGCGCAGGCCTGCGTCACCATGGCCTCTGCCGAAAACCGCAAGGAGAGCCGCGGCGCGCATGCGCATGAGGATTTCCCCGAACGCGACGACGCGAACTGGATGAAGCACACCGTGGCGTGGTTCGACGGCTGGGGCGGAAATGGCGGCGGGGTGAAGATCGATTACCGCCCGGTCCACGAATACACGCTGACCGACGACATCGCCTATATCGCGCCGAAGAAGCGGGTCTATTGATCGCGGCCCCGGCGGGTTGGCCGTCGGGCTTTCGTCGGAGCGTAGCGGTTGCCGGTCGATCCGGGCGAGCGCGCGCCCGGTAAGCGCGGCATAGAGCACGCATGAGGGGAACGGGCGGACTTCTGGCAATTGCCGCGCTGTGCGTCAGCGATTGTGCAGCGCAAGCAGAGACGCCGGCCCCCTATGCGCTGCTGCCGGGCCATATCGATCTCGCTCGCGGACCAGACGGCAACACCGTGCTGCTTGATGCACCCGAAGGGCTGATCGTGGTCGATACCGGGCGGCACAAGGCGCACGCCGATGCGATCCTTGAGCGCGCGCGGGTTGCGGGCAAACCGGTCGCAGCGATCGTGAATACCCATTGGCATCTCGACCATAGCACCGGCAACCGCGATATCCGGCTGGCCTATCCGAAGGCGGAAGTGATTGCGACCGGCGCAGGCGAGGGCGCGCTGGCCGGATTCCTGGCACCGGGAGTTGCGCGCACCAAGGCTATGCTGGCGGACACCGCGACGCCCGAAGCCGATCGCGCTGCTGCCGCGCGGCGGCTTGCCGCGATGACAGACCGGGCGAGTTTCCTGCCGGCCGAAGCGGTCACCGCTTCCGGCACCCGCAGTATTGCGGGGCGCGATGTGGTGCTGCATGTCGCGCCCGCCGCGGTGACCGAAGCCGATCTGTGGCTCGAACTGCCTGACGAGCGGCTGGTGCTTGCAGGCGATCTGGTGGTGGCGCCCATGCCGTTTTTCGACACTGCCTGCGAAGAGGGCTGGGCCCGCGCGCTCGATGAAATCGCCGCTGCGAGGTGGGACAGGCTGATCCCGGGCCACGGCGCGCCGATGTCGCGCGCGGATTTCAACCGCTGGCGCGCCGCCTTCGATGCTTTCTTGGCCTGTGCAGGAACGGGCGCAACGCCGGACATGTGCACCGCGCGCTGGCTGGCCGATGCGGATGGCCTTTACACCAGGGCCGAAGCGGAAGCGGTGCGCGCACTGGGCGATTACTACGTGGCCGAGGTGCTGCGCGCCCCGCCTGAACAGCGGATGGCTTACTGCCGCCGATAGCCACAGAGAGGGGGCCTGGAATGTCGTTCGTCCCCCTGCCGATTGCCGTTGGTCGAATGATGCGGGCGATGAACCTGAATTCATCCGGCCTTCATGTTTACAGCCGTAGTCGAATTGACTACAAACGTAATCGAAGACCTTGGGAGGACGCTGTGTCGCAAGACGATGACAACCGGCCCGAACGCCTCAGCCCCGAACGCATCAGCGATGCCGAGCATGCGGTGATGGAAGTGCTGTGGGCGAAGAGCCCGCTGACCGCCGCGGAAGTGTGCGAGGCAGTGAGCCAGGAACGTGACTGGAGCCTCGCAACGGTCAAGACCCTGCTCGGCCGGCTGGTCCAGAAACAGGCGCTTGCTGCCGCACCAGACGGGCGGCGGTTCCTCTATTCCCCGGCGATCGAGCGCGCGGACTATGTCGGCGGTGAAAGCCGGCGGCTGGTCGAACGCCTGTTCGGCGGCCGCGCCGCGCCGCTGTTTGCCCATCTGGCCGAACAGGAAGCGCTGACCGAGGATGACCTCGCCGAGATCGAGGCGCTGCTCAGGGAGTTGCGCCAATGACCGCCTGGCTGATCGACACGCTGGTGTGGACCGCGGCGCTGATCACGCTGGTGCTGGTGCTGCGCCGCCCCGTGGCGCGCTGGTTTGGCCCGCAAGCCGCCTATGCGCTGTGGGCGCTGCCGGCGGTGCGGCTGATGCTTCCGCCGCTGACACTTCCGGCATGGATGGCTCCGGCTCAGCCGGTCGCGGCGACGCAGGAAGCCGGTGAACTGGTACTGGTCGTGTCTGAGCCTGTCGCCATGGCTGCCGATGTGCCGGCATTGGCGGTAGCGCCGGTATCTGCGACGTCGGCAGCCGGATTGCCGATGGCGCTGGCTGACATCGCGCTGGCATTGTGGCTCGCCGGGGCAGCGATTTTCCTGACTGTGCGGTTCCGCGCCTATTGGCGCATGCGCCGCCAGCTGCTGGCCGATTCTCGCGACGTCGGCCGTGTGGGCAAGGTGCGCCTGGTCGAGAGCCCCTGGACCAGTGCGCCCCTTGCTTTCGGCGTGATCGACAAGGTGATCGCGCTGCCGACAGGGTTCCTCGCAGCATGGGACCGCGATGCGCGCGACCTCGCGCTCGAGCATGAACTGGCACACCATCGCGGGCAGGATTTGCTGATCAATATGGCGGTGCAGCCGCTGTTCGCGCTGCACTGGTTCAACCCGCTGGGCCATCTTGGCTGGATTGCGCTGCGGCGCGACCAGGAAGCGGCCTGCGATGCGCGGGTGATCGCGCGGGTCGAACCGCAGCTGCGCGCCACCTATGCCCGGGTCATCGCCAGCTTTGCGGCGGGCCCCAATCTTGCGCTGGCCGCGCCGATGGCGTGCCCTGTGCTGGGCGACAAATCGATAATCCACCGTTTGAGGAGCCTGAAGATGAACCAACTTTCCCTGCGCCGGCGCCTCGCCGGGCGGACCCTGCTGGCAGCGGCGCTGGTCGCTATGCCGCTCACCGCGACGATCACCTATGCCGAGGCCGGGCAGGATGCACCGGAGGCGCCCGAAGCGCCTGAGGCACCCGAAGCGCCCGATGCGCCCGGCATCGAAGCGCGCCATATCACGATCATCGACAGCCCCGGCGGCGCCGATCCGGCTGACAAGGATCTGCATACCCGCGTGATCGAGAAGGATGGCAAGACCATTGTCTTCAAGTCGGACAAGCAATTGAGCGAAGCCGAAGCGATGGAGCGGATCGCGCGTGCCGAAGCCAGCATGGCCGAGGCCGAAGCGCTGGCGGCTGACGATGCCGCCCGCAGCGAAGCAAAGCGCGTCCATCGGCTCGTGATCCGTACAGGCGAGGAAGAAATGTCCAGGGAAGAGCGCGAGGCAATGAAGCGCGAGGTCAAGGACGCGATGCGCCTGATGCACGAAGAGATGGACATGGCCCGCAAGCAGGTCCGGCTGGCCATGAAGCAGGTGAAGCTGGCCGAGCTTGACGGAATGGCCGATGTCGAAATTGATTGCGACACGACCCGATCGGGCGATGGCAAGGGCGACAAAGACAGCCGCACGATCAAGGTCTGCCGCAGCGAGTTCATGGCCAGCGCACTGGAAGGCTTGACCGAGGTCCGCAACGAGGTTGCGAGCGATTCCGACATTCCCGAGGGCATCCGCAAGGAAGTGCTGCGCTCGCTCGATCGCGAGATCGAGAAGTGGAGCAAGGAAGGCAAGTAACCCCCCAAGTCTTGCTGATCCCTGGGCGGCGGTGGACCAAGCGGTACGCCGCCGCCGTCATGTCATCAGCCTGACCGGAAATAGCGGTCGCACACCGCGTCATTGCCGCTTTCCATCCCGTCGCGCAGCGCTTCCATCCGCTGCGCGCTGGTTCCGTGGGTGAATCCTTCGGGGTTGATCCGTTGCCCGGCATTGCGTTGCAGCGTGTCGTCGCCGATCGAGCTTGCCGCGCGCATCCCTTCCTCAAGGTCGCCCGGCTCGATCAGCGCGCGGTTCTTGCCGGCCCAGACCCCGGCATAGCAATCCGCCTGCAACTCCATCCGCACCTGCAGCTCGTTCGCGCTGCGCGGGTTCTGCTGCTGTGCGCTGCGCACCTGGTCTGCCAGGCCGGTGAGGTTCTGGATGTGGTGGCCATATTCGTGCGCCATGACATAAAGCCGCGCGAAATCGCCGCGTTCGCCCGCCATCTGGGCCAGCTGGTCATAAAAGCTGGTGTCGATGTAGATGCCCTGGTCGGCCGGGCAATAGAACGGGCCTGCTGCCGAACTTGCGCTGCCGCAGCCCTGGGTATTCACACCGCCGCTGTAGAGCGTGAGCACCGGATCCTTGAAGGCGATTCCGGCGCGCTCGAATTCCGGCTGCCAGGTCTGGTTGAGCGATTGCAGCGCGTTGCAGGCTTCCATCGCATAGGGCCCCTGCGAACAGACATCGTCCTCGCTCGCCGCGGACTGCCCGGCCGGTGCGGCCTCGCTTCCCTGCGCACCCTGGATCGTACCGATCGTCTGCATCGGGTCGGCCCCGAACACGAAATAGGCGATCGCTGCGATCAGCAGCGTGCCGAGCCCGATCCCGCCGCCGCGACCACCGGGAAACCTGCCTCCGCCGCCGCCCGAGCGCACCCTGATATTGTCGGCATCGTAGCGGCGCAGTTTCATCGAATCACTCCCTTCGCCAGTGGCTTGGCGCATGTTATCGCTGGACAGCCGGCAAGGTCACGGCAAAACCGGGGCGATTCGCTCGTCCGAACAGGGCCAGGAAACAGGGGAAACGGATGTTCCTTCACGGGAAGCGCGCGCTGGTTACCGGCTCGACCTCCGGCATCGGGCTGGCGATCGCGCGTGCGCTGCGCACCGAAGGGGCAGAAGTGATCCTCAATGGCTTTGGCGATCCGGGCGAGATCGCCGCGCTTTGCGCTGAACTGGGCGCCAGCCATTCCGCCGCCAATCTGCTCGACGTGGCCGAAATCGAGGCGATGATGGAAGCAGCCGGGCCGATCGACATCCTCGTCAACAATGCCGGGATGCAGCATGTCGCGCCGGTCGAGGAATTCCCGGTCGACAAATGGAACGCGATCATCGGGCTCAACCTCACTGCCGCTTTTCACACCACGCGGCTGGCGGTTCCGGCGATGAAGGCGAATGGATGGGGCCGGATCATCAACACCGCCAGCGCGCATTCGCTCACCGCTTCCCCGTTCAAGAGCGCCTATAACGCCAGCAAGCACGCGATCGCGGGCTTCACCAAGACGATCGCGCTGGAACTGGCGCAGACCAGCGTCACCGCCAATTGCATCAGTCCGGGCTATGTCTGGACCCCACTGATCGAGGGCCAGATTCCGGATACGATGAAAGCGCGCGGGCTCACTCGCGAACAGGTGATCAACGATGTGTTGCTGGCCAAGCAGCCGACCAAGAAATTCGTCCAGCCCGAAGAGGTGGGCGCGCTTGCGGCATTCCTCTGCCGCAATGAAGCAGGCAATGTGACCGGAGCCAACTGGAGCATCGACGGGGGGTGGACAGCCGAGTGACGCATAACGGGGGCACAGGGGGTAGCGGGTTAGGGGCGCTGTTCCGCCGCGGCATGGCAATGGCAATGCTGCTGGCGCTGGCTGCCTGTGCCACCAGCCCGGGCCTGCGCATCCGCCAGTCGGATTTCAACGCGCTCGAAGCGCGCTTCAACAGCCACATCGCCACGCTGGCGAGCGAGGAATTCGCCGGGCGCCGGCCGGGCACCGAGGGCGAGGACAAGACGCTGGCCTATCTGCGCAGCGAGTTCGAACGGATCGGGCTGGTTTCGGGCACCAATGATCCGGCGCATCCGTGGAACGCACCGGTATTGCTGGCCAGCGTGGCGAGCGGCGACAGCCGCATCGAGCTGCAGGTGGGGCGCCGTCGGGTCGAGCTTGCAGCGGCGCAGACCTTCGCGCTGACACCGCGGCGGCGCGGGTTGGTCGAACGCGGCGAAATGGTGTTCGTGGGCTTTGCCGATGCAGAGATCCCGGAGGAAGCCGTGCGCGGGCGGGTGGCGTTGATGCTGGCCGAACCGGGGCTGAGCGCGGCGCGGCGCGCCAAGCTGTTCGAAGCCGGGCCGGCGGCGGTGCTGACAATTGTCGCGGATGCCGGATCGATCGAGCAGATGCGGTCCTTCGCATCGGAAGAGCGGCTGGTGCTGGCCAGCGAAGCGGGGACCGAGCTTGAAGCCTTCGCTTCCACCGAAGCGATTGCCGGCGCGCTGGGCGAAAAGCGCTGGCAGGGGCTGCGCGAAGCGGCAGAGGCCGGGCGCGCCGGGGCCGGGTTCGAGCCCACCCTGCTTGATGCCCGCATCACGATCGAAGCCACGGCGCAGCGCCGTGAAGTTCCCTCGCACAATCTGATCGGCCGCTTGCCGGGCCGCAATCCGAATGCCGGCGCGATCCTGCTGCTGGCGCATTGGGACCATTTCGGCACGTGCGGGCCTGACGATGCCGCTGACCGGCTGTGCAACGGTGCGGTCGACAACGCCAGCGGCCTGGCGCTGATGATCGAGCTGACGCGGCGGCTGGCGAAGGGCAAGCCGCTTGAGCGCGATGTCTATGTCCTGGCAACCACTGCCGAGGAATGGGGCCTGCTGGGCGCGCGCGCATTTGCCGAAGAGCCGCCGATCCCGCTCGACAACTTCATTGCCGCCTTCAATTTCGACACTGTGGCGATTGGCCCGCGTGGCAGCCCGGTAGGCTTCATCGGCGAAGGGCGGACCCCGCTCGACGCGGTGATCAAGCAGGCGATTGCCGACATGCGCCGGGAAATGGCCCCGCGCGAGCGGGTCGAACCGTTCCTCCAGCGGCAGGATGGCTGGGCGCTGCTGCAGCGCGATGTGCCCGCCGTGGTGATCTCCAATGCCTTTGGCGACGAGGCCCTGCTGAACGGCTATCTGGGCGGGGACTATCATCAGGCGAGCGACAACCCTGGCCCGTTGCAACTGGGCGGAGCGATCGACGATCTGCTGCTGCATGAGCTGCTGGTGCGGCGCCTGGCCGATCCGAAGCAATATCCCTGAAGCCTGTTCGGTGACGCCCGAAACAGGGTCTAGCCGCTTCAGGAAACTGCGGTTACATGGGCCGCCACGAATCCCCGCGGGTCTCTCGCGCGGGCCAGAACGAAAGTGGCGCATATGGATATCCCCCTTGGCCTGACCTTTGACGACGTCCTGCTGCGTCCGGCCGAAAGCGACGTCCTGCCCAGCATGGCCAATACCGCCACCAGGCTGACGCGCGAGATCGCGCTCAATATCCCCATTCTCTCGGCGGCGATGGATACGGTGACCGAAGCCGATATGGCGATTGCCATGGCGCAGCTGGGCGGGATCGGGGTGTTGCACCGCAATCTCGACATCGACGAGCAGTGCGCTGCGGTGCGCCAGGTAAAGCGTTTCGAAAGCGGCATGGTCGTCAACCCGATCACGATCCATCCCGAAGCGACGCTGGGCGAAGCACAGGCGCTGATGACGCAGCACCGCATCAGCGGCATTCCCGTGACGGACAACAGCGGCAGGCTGGTGGGCATCCTCACCAATCGCGACGTGCGCTTTGCCGAGAACCCGCTGCAGCCGGTGCGCGAGCTGATGACGACCGAGAACCTTGCCACAGTGCCGCTCGGCACCGGACAGGACGAGGCGCGCCGCCTGCTGCACCAGCGCCGGATCGAGAAGCTGCTGGTGGTGGACGATGCCTACCGCTGCATCGGCCTCATTACGGTGAAGGACATCGAAAAGGCAGTGACCTATCCTTCGGCCACGAAGGATGCGGCCGGGCGGCTGCGCGTGGCGGCCGCCACCACCGTGGGCGACAAGGGCTTTGCCCGCACCGAGGCCTTGGTCGATGCCGAAGTCGACGTGGTCGTGATCGACACGGCGCATGGCCACAACAAGGATGTGGCGCGTGCGGTCGAACGCGCGAAGCAGCTGTCAAATTCGGTGCAGGTGATCGCGGGCAATGTCGCCACTGCCGAAGCGACCCGCGCGCTGATCGATGCCGGTGCGGATGCGGTGAAGGTGGGGATCGGCCCTGGCTCGATCTGCACCACGCGCGTCGTCGCCGGGGTCGGTGTGCCACAGCTCACCGCGATCATGGAAAGCGCGGCCGAGGCGGCAAAATCCGGCGTCCCGGTGATCGCGGACGGGGGCCTGCGCACCAGCGGCGATGCGGCAAAGGCGCTGGCCGCCGGCGCGTCCACGGTGATGATCGGCTCGATGCTGGCCGGAACGGCGGAAAGCCCGGGTGAAACCTTCCTCTATCAGGGGCGCAGCTACAAGGCCTATCGCGGCATGGGCAGTGTCGGGGCGATGGCGCGTGGCAGCGCCGACCGCTATTTCCAGCAGGATGTTTCAGCGCTCAAGCTGGTGCCCGAGGGGATCGAAGGCCAGGTGCCGTTCAAGGGGCCTGCGGCCGATGTGATCCACCAGCTGGTGGGCGGCATCAAGGCGGCGATGGGCTATACCGGTTCGGCCACGATTACAGACCTGCAGCGGCGTGCGCAATTCGTGCGGATCACCAATGCCGGCCTGTCGGAGAGCCATGTCCACGACGTCGCGATCACCCGTGAGGCGCCGAATTATCCGACCCGCTAGGATTGCGCGATGACCCCCGCCGCGCGGGTCCAGGCCGCGATTGAGCTGCTCGACGCGATCATTGAGGCGGCGAAGCGCGAAGGCGCCCCGGCTGACCGGCTGGTGGCGGAATGGGCGCGCTCGCACCGCTATGCCGGATCGAAGGACCGGCGGGCCGTGCGCGAACTGGTGTTCCGCGCGATCCGCGCCTGTGGCGAAGTGCCGGCATCGGGGCGGGCCGCGATCGCAGCACTGGCGCAGGACAACGATACCCTCGCTTCGCTGTTCGACGGCTCGCCTTATGGCCCGGCACCGCTCGCGCCCGGCGAACCGGTGGCGCGGCCCGGGCTGGCGCCGGACTGGTTGATGGAGACCTTCGCAACCTCGGAAGTGGACGAGACCGAGGTCGCCGCGCTGCTCAAGCGCGCGCCGCTGGATATCAGGGTCAATACGCTCAAGGCCGACCGGGAAACGATCGAATTGCCCGAAGCCGGCGAATGGCTGGCGGCGCCGCAAGCGCTGCGGTTCCCGGCCGGCACGCAGGTCGAACAATGGCCGGCCTGGCGCGACGGGCTGGTCGAGGTGCAGGACCTCGGTAGCCAGCTCGCGTGCTTGGCGGCTGCGGCCAGGCCGGGCGAGACCGCGATCGACCTGTGCGCAGGGGCTGGCGGCAAGACGCTGGCGCTCGCTGCGGCGATGGCGAACCGCGGACGGCTGATCGCGTGTGACATCGACCGGGCGCGGCTCTCCAGGCTGGCGCCGCGCGCGGCCCGGGCGGGGGCAGGGATGGTCGAGTCGCTGCTGCTCGATCCCTCGCGCGAGCGTGAGGCGCTGGCCGAGGTAGCGGGCAAGGCGGACCTCGTGCTGGTCGATGCGCCCTGTTCGGGTACGGGCACCTGGCGCCGCAAGCCCGAGGCCAAATGGCGACTCACGCCTGATCGGCTGGCGCGCTTTGCTGCCACGCAGGACCGGCTGCTCGACCTTGCCGCTGGCTTGCTGCGCCCGGGCGGCAGACTGGTTTACGTCACCTGTTCACTGCTCGATGCGGAAGGCGCAGACCGGATCGATGCGCTGTGCCAACGCAACAAGGCACTGGAACCCCAAGCGATTTTTCTCCCGGCCGGGCGGCCGCACGGTAAGGGTGTGCGGCTCACGCCGTCCCGCGACGGTACGGACGGCTTTTTTATCGCCTTGCTGGGCTTCGCATGTTAGCCATATCGATTATGGATAGGGTTACCCGATGGCTGCCCTGAAGGAGCTGATCATGCGTTTTGCCCCCGCTGCTGCTGCGTTGTCGCTGGCTCTGGCCATCACCGCCAGCATGGGCTCTGCCAGCGAGCGCGCACCCGATCCGCGCGCGGCGGCCATGATCGAACTTGGCCGCACGGCGCTCGCCTCGGGTGATGCGCAGGGCGCGGTCGATGCCTTCGAATCCGCCATGGCGCTCGATCCGGGCCACACGCCGGTGCTGCTCGATCTGGCCAGGGCTGCGCGGGCGCAAGGGCTGCAGGGCAAGGCGATCCGCTATTACCGCGAGGCGCTGCTGCGCGATCCCGGCAATCTCGCCGCGATTTCGGGTGAGGGTGAAGCGCTGGTCGAAAAGGGCGCGCTGGAAAAGGCGAAACGCAACCTCGCCAAGCTGGAAAGCATGTGCGGTGCGTCCTGCCCCGAGACCGCCCAGCTGCAGCTGACCATCCGGCAGGGTTCACAGCGCCGCATGGCTGCGAGCGAGCCGGCCGCGGCCACCGCCACGCAGAACTGAGACGATTTCGTCAGATCAGCGCGGCGAATTCACGCACCACGGCGCGGTAAACCTCGCGCTTGAACGGCACGATCAGCTGCGGCAGCTGGTCCGGCTCAACCCATTGCCAGCTGTGAAACTCGGGCGGATCGTGCGCTTCGAGGTTCACATCCTCGTCGCTGCCCTTGAACCGGCCGAGAAACCAGTGCTGTTCCTGCCCGCGATAGCGCCCGCCCCATAGCTTGCCCATCAGGTCGTCGGGTAGGTCATAGCGCAGCGGTTCGCGGGTGCGGGCGATGATATCGACCAGATGCGCACCGATGCCGGTCTCCTCCGCCAGTTCGCGCAGCGCGGCATCGGCCACGTCCTCGCCCGGGTCGATCCCGCCCTGCGGCATCTGCCAGGCGCCGAGATGCTGCGAATCGATCCGCTGGCCCACAAACACCAGCCCCTGCCGGTTCGCGAGCATGAAACCCGCACAGGGGCGGTAGGCGAGCTCGCTCATGCGGTGCTGCCCAGCAGCAGCTTCATCGCCGCGCAGATCCGCTCGAGTTCAGCCTGCGCGCTGGGCACGGCCTGCCGCAGGTTGGTGAAACTGTGCGTCAGCCCCTGCATTTCGAGGAACACATGGCTGACCCCGGCCGCACTGAGCGCCGCGCCGTAGTCACGCCCGGAATCGCGGATCGGATCGAGGCTGGCGGTGACCAGCACGGTGGGCGGAGTGCCCTTGTGTTGCCCGAGGATCGGGAAGGCGCGCGGGTCGCCGCGCGGCGGGGCATAGGCCGCGTCGAAGAACTCCATGGCTGCTTTCGTCAGGATGTAGCCCTCGCCAAAATCCGCGAGGCTGCGCGATGGCACGGCGTCGCTGGCGAGCGGGAAGATCGGCACCTGCAGCACCACCGGCACGGCGGCAGGGTGCCTGGCCAGTGCCTGCGTGACGACGATGCTGGCATTGCCGCCGGCGCTGTCGCCAATCGGGACGAGGCCGGTGGCGCCACGGCCCAGCGTTTCGGGCGAGCCGGCGATCCAGCGCGCGGCGGCTTCGCAATCGTCGATCGCGGCGGGGAAGGGGTGCTCGGGCGCGCGGCGATAATCGACCGCCACCACCGGCAGATCCATCTGCCAGGCCAGCTCGCTGCACAGATTGTGGTGCGTTTCGAGATCGCCGATCACGAAGCCGCCGCCGTGGAAGAACACGATCACCGGGCCCGGATCGCGTGCGTCACGCTTGTCGTAGAGCCGCAGCGGGATGTCTGCGGCAGGTCCGGGGCAGGCAAGATCGCGGATTACCGCCAGATCGCGCGCTGGCCGGTCGGCCATGCCATGCAGCGCGATATAGCTGGCACGCGCCTGCTCCAGCGTCATGTCAGCCATCTTCGGGCCGCCAATCGCCGCCAACGTATCGAGCAGGGCTTTCATATCGGGGCGGACAAACGGTTCTTCGGCGGCCATGCGGCGCATTCTCCTGCTGTTCTTTTGAACAGGTTAGGGATGCGCTGGCGCTATTTCCACTCGACTTTTTGCAACGGTAGGAGAAAAACTTCATTGCGGGAGGGGGACGCGCTTCATAGGTGCGCCCTCAAGCATGAGAGGCACCGCCTGTTCCGGTGCGCTGTAAGGAACACACATGGCTACCCAGGCCGCAGAACGACCGTCCGATAAATCCCCTTCGAGCCAGCCCGAGGCCGTGGTTGTCCGCTTTGCCGGCGACAGCGGCGACGGGATGCAGCTGACCGGCGGGCAATTCACCCTGTCGACCGCGCTCGCCGGTAACGATCTGGCGACCTTCCCCGATTTCCCCGCCGAAATCCGCGCGCCGCAAGGCACGCTGTTCGGTGTCTCCGCCTTCCAGATCAATTTCGGCTCGTCCGAAGTCGATACGGCAGGTGACGCACCCGATGTGCTGGTGGCGATGAACCCGGCCGCGCTGAAGACCAATCTTCCCTCGCTCAAGCCCGGCGGACTGGTGATCGTCGACACTGGCGAATTCACCAAGCGCAACCTCGAGAAGGCGCATTACGATGTCAGCCCGCTCGAGGATGACACGCTGGCCAAATACGATGTGCTGCCGCTCGACATCTCGGCGATGACGGTCGAGGCGGTGAAGCCGTTCGGCCTCGGCAACAAGGATGCGCTGCGCTGCAAGAACATGTGGACGCTGGGTCTGGCGCTGTGGATGTTCGACCGCCGCCGCGCCCCGATCCATGACTGGCTGAAGGCGAAGTTCAAGAACAAGCCGGAACTGGCCGATGCCAATATCGCTGCGCTCGACGCAGGCCATGCCTATGGCGAGACGGCCGAACTCGCCGGGCCGCTCAAGCAGGTGCACCTTGATCCGGTGCCGACCCAGCCGGGGCTCTATCGCACGGTGACCGGCGCCGAAGCGGTGTCGCTCGGCCTGGTTGCAGGTGCGCGGTTGCTGCGCCTGCCGATGTTCTTCGGCGGCTATCCGATCACCCCCGCCAGCTCGATCCTGCATCACCTGGCGCGGCTCAAGGAATTCAACGTCACCACCTTCCAGGCGGAAGACGAGATTGCAGCGATCTGCGCGGCGATCGGCGCATCCTATGCCGGCAGCCTGGGCATCACCAGTTCGTCGGGCCCGGGTATCGCGCTCAAGACCGAGGCGATGGGCCTTGCGATCATGACCGAGCTGCCGCTGGTGATCGTCAATTCGCAGCGCGGCGGCCCGTCGACCGGATTGCCGACCAAGACCGAGCAGAGCGACCTTTACCAGGCGGTCTACGGCCGCAACGGCGATGCGCCCATGCCGGTGATCGCCGCACGCAGCCCGGTCGATGCGTTCGAGTGCGCGATCGAGGCCTGCCGCATCGCGGTGCAGTACATGACCCCGGTGATGCTGCTGACCGATGGCTATATCGCCAATGCCAGCGAGCCCTGGAAAGTGCCCGATCCCGATCATTTCGAGCGGTTCCCGGCGCAGTTCCTGACCGAAAAGAACGCTACCGACGCCGCAGGCAATCCGGTGCTGCTGCCCTATAAGCGCAACGAGCTGGGCGGGCGCCCCTGGATCAAGCCGGGCACGCCGGGCCTGATGCACCGTATCGGCGGGATCGAGAAGCAGGTCGATACCGGCCACCTCGACTATTCGCCGGGCAACCACCAGGCGATGACCGATGCGCGCCAGAACAAGGTGCTGGGCATCAAGGTGCGCGACCAGCAGGTGGCGCTGGGCGAGAAGACCGGCAAGCTGGCGGTGGTCGGCTGGGGTTCGACCTATGGCCCGATCCACCAGGCGGTGCGCCGCGCGCGCCGGGCCGGACTGGATGTCAGCCACATCCATGTGCGCCATATCTGGCCGCTGCCTGCCAATCTGGGCGAACTGCTGCGCGGTTTCGACCAGGTGCTGGTGCCGGAAATGAACACCGGCCAGTTCAAGACCATCCTGCGCGACCAGTTCCTGGTTGACGCGAAGCCGCTGAACAAGACCAGCGGCCAGCCTTTCACCATCAACGAGATCGAGCGCGCGATCAAAGGAGCGCTGGCATGAACGCCCCCGCCAGAATCGAAACCACCATCAAGGATTGGGAAACCGACCAGGAAGTGCGCTGGTGCCCGGGTTGCGGCGACTACGCGATCCTGAAGGCGGTGCAGCGCACGCTGCCGCAGCTGGGCTGCGACCCGGCCAAGACAGTGTTCATCAGCGGGATCGGCTGTTCCAGCCGCTTCCCCTATTACATCGAAAGCTACGGCTTCCACACCATCCACGGCCGTGCGCCGGCGGTGGCAACCGGTGTGAAGCTGGCCAACCCCGATCTTGATGTGTGGCTTGTCACGGGCGATGGCGACGGCCTGTCGATCGGCGGCAACCATCTGATGCATGTGCTGCGGCGCAATGTGAACATGCAGATCATGATGTTCAACAACGAGATCTACGGCCTCACCAAGGGGCAGTATTCGCCCACCAGCCGGGTCGGCACCAGCAGCCCATCGACCCCGATGGGTTCGATCGACCGCCCGGCGCAGCCCTGTGCCTTCGCGCTGGGTGCGGGTGCGCGCTTCGTGGCGCGCGGATTCGACGTGTCGAAGCACCTGCCCGAAGTGCTTGTCGCGGCGCATGCCCACAAGGGCGCGGCCTTCGTCGAGATCTTCCAGAACTGCATCGTCTACAACAAGGATGTGTTCAACGATTTCGCGGCGCCCAAGGGCGCGGAAGACCGGCAGCTGTGGCTCGAGAATGGCGAGCCGATGCTGTTCGCGGGCGGCACCAAGGGGATCACGCTCAACCACAAGACCCTGCGGCTTGAGGTGGTGGATGTGGCGGATGGCGACTGGCAGGCAGCGGGCGTGATCGTGCACGACGTTACCAACCGTTCGATCGCGCATATGCTGGTCGAGCTGCCGTTCGGCCCGTTCCCGATGGCGCTGGGTGTGCTCTATGACGATCCGCGCCCGGCCTATGACGAGGAAGTGACCGCGGAGAACAAGCGCCTCAGTGAAGGCAAGGAGCCAAACCTTGCGGCGCTGCTTGCCAAGGGGCAGACTTGGCGGGTCGATGCCGACGAGGGGCATCCGGCGGAATAAGCCAGACTTTCCTACAGGGTCATTCGGATGGTAAGGCATGCCTCATGCTGCCTGCCAAACCGTTGCGCCCACGCTATTTTTCGGCGAAGTTCAAATGGGCAGCTTTTCTGCCCCAGGACTGTGGTGCACGCGGTGCGCGCTTGAGCAAGGGAGACTGAGCGCGCATGGATAACCTCACGCACAGCCTGGTCGGCGCGCTGCTGGGGCAGGCCGGGCTCAAGCGCAAGACCGGGCTGGCGATGCCCGCGCTCGTCATTGGCGCCAACCTGCCCGATGTGGATGCCGCGTGCTTCTTCTGGCTGGAAGGGCAGGAACACTTCGGCTTCCGGCGCGGGATCACGCATGGCCCACCCGCGCTGGTGCTGCTGCCGCTGATTCTGGCAGGGCTGTTATGGGCGTTTGACCGGTGGCAGGCGAAGCGTGGCACACGGCCCGAGGGGCGCCTGCCGGTGCGTTTCACATGGCTGTTCCTGCTCAGTTTCATCGGCTGCCTCACGCATCCGGCGATGGACTGGCTTAACGTCTATGGCATCCGCCTGCTCGAGCCGTTTTCTAGCCAGTGGTTCTATGGCGACACGCTGTTCATCATCGATGTGTGGCTGTGGGGGCTGATGGGCTTTGCGACGTGGCTCTCGCTGAGGCGCGAGCGGCGGGGTGGGGATTGGATGCGGCCGACACGGATCGCGATCGCGCTGAGCCTCACGTACATCGGGCTGAATTGGGCGGTTACAACGTGGCAACATGTGCTCGGCGGAAAGTCGCGCGAGCCTTATCCCGTGGAGTTCATCGCCGCGCCGGTGCCTTTTTCCTTCTGGGAGCGCGAACAGATCGCCTTGTTGCCAGACGGGCGCTGGCTCTCCAGCACCTGGAATGGCACCGATTTCGGATACGGTTACCGCCGTTCCGAGAATCCGCAATGCGCCATGCCCGAGCTCAGTGAAGCAAGGCGCTTGAACTCCGAGTTGGACGTCTTCCTGTTCTGGTCACGTGCGCCATTTGCCGAACGGGCAGAGGACGGCTCGGTCATCCTGCGCGACGCCCGCTTCTACGATCCGCGCGCGCGGGACCGGTTCTCGGTGCCGCTGCCCGAAGTGGAATGCGTGGAACTTCCGAATGAATGAAGGCGTTCCCTGTGAGAGCCGTTCGGGCTGAGCTTGTCGAAGCCCCGTTCTTCACTTCAACAAAGGCAGCCCTTCGACCAGCTCAGGGCTAACGGAGTTTGGTTTGCGTACCCCTCAGATCGTATGGCTGCGGCGCGACCTGCGCCTCGCGGACAATCCCGCGCTGTATCACGCCGCCAAGGCCGGGCCGGTGGTGGCGGTTTATGTGCTCGACGATGCGCGCGCGGGCAGCCATGCCTATCGTGGTGCGTCGCGCTGGTGGCTGCACCATTCGCTCGCCAGCCTCGGCCAGAGCCTTGCTGCGCGCGGCAGCCGCCTCGTGCTGCGGCGCGGCGATGCGGTGGAGGAACTGGTCCGGCTGGCGGCGGAAACCGGTGCGACCAGGATCCATGCCAACCGCCACTACGAGCCGTGGTGGCGCAAGGCGCAGGGGGAACTCAAGGCGCGGATCGACCTCCAGCTGCACGATGCGAACTACCTGTTGCCGCCTGGCGCGGTAACCACCGGCACGGGTGGCCCTTACAAGATCTACACGCCGTTTTCGAAGGCGGTGCTCGAACAGCTGCCACCACGCGAGGCGCTGCCCGAACCCGAAGCGCTTTCCGCGCCCCCGCAATGGCCCGCCAGCGACGCGCTGGAAGACTGGGGTCTGCTGCCCATCGCGCCCGACTGGGCCGGCGGGATGCGCGCCTTCTGGCAAGTGGGGGAAGCCGCCGCGCACGAGCGGCTGGCGTGGTGGGCGCACCGTGTCGACGACTATCAGGAGGATCGCAATCTTCCCTCGGTCGACAAGACCAGCCGGCTTTCACCGCATCTTCATTTCGGCGAGATCAGCGCGGTCCAAGTCTGGCATTCACTCAAGCGCATGATTGCGCTCGAGCAGCGAAGCGGTAGCGCAAACAAAGCCTCGCACGGCTGGCGCACCTTCGAGAAGGAACTGATCTGGCGCGACTATGCCCAGAACGCGATCTGCCAGTTCCCGCGTTACGCGCTCGACAATTACCGCGCCGAGTTTGACCGGATCGCATGGCGCGACCCGGCGACCGACCCCGGTGCGGCACGTGACCTCAAGGCGTGGCAGCAGGGCCAAACCGGATATCCCATCGTCGATGCCGGAATGCGCCAGCTGTGGCAGACTGGCTGGATGCACAACCGCGTGCGGATGATCGCCGCCAGCTTTCTGATCAAGCACCTGATGATCGACTGGCGTGTCGGCGAGCAATGGTTCTGGGACACGCTGGTTGATGCCGATTACGCCAGCAATGCCTGCAATTGGCAGTGGGTGGCAGGCACCGGGGTGGACAGCAACATGTTCGTGCGGATCATGGCACCGCTGAGCCAGAGCGAGAAGTTTGGCGCGGCGAGCTACATCCGCGAATATGTGCCCGAACTGGCCGCGCTGGATGAACCCTTCGTCCACGATCCGCCCGATCATATCCGCGGGCGTTATCCGCGCCGGATCGTCGAACACCGCGAAGGGCGCGAGCGCGCACTGGCTGCCTACGCGGCAATGAAAGCGGCGGGCTGAGCCGATTGCCGGGCTTGCCCGCGCGCGTTGGCCAGCGCATAGCAAAACGAAACCGAAATGGGAGAACGGGAATGAGGGTGACTGTTGCATGCGCGGCGCTGGCGCTGGCACTGGCGGGGAGTGGCGCTGTCCAGGCGGGCGAGCCCGATGCGGGTGGCGCTTTAGGTGGCGCGGTCACCATGATAACCCCTCCGGCGCATGACCAGTCGGAGCTGCAGGTGCTGTTCTGGAACGACGCGCAGCGCGCCGATCGATTCCGCCACATGGAACAATGGTTTGCCGGCCACGAGGTGGCTCCTCCGGCCGCGGCGCGTGCGCTGCCCGATGGCGCGCCGCTGGGGAGCGCGCTCGAGGCCGAGATCCGCGCTGCGATGGCCGCCACCAATGCTGCCGGGGTGATGGTGCTGCAGGGCGGAAAGAAGCGCTTCGAAGGATATGGCCTCGGCTTCGGGCCGAGCCAGCGCTGGACCAGTTTTTCGGTCGCCAAGAGCTTCACTTCGACCCTGCTGGGCGCAGCGGTGAAGGATGGCCATGTCAAAAGCCTGAATGATCCGGTGACCCGCTATATCCCCGGCCTCGCCGGATCGGCCTATGACGGCGTTACGGTGGCACAACTCGCCACCATGACCTCGGGCGTGAAGTGGAACGAGGATTACACCGATCCCAACAGCGACGTGGCGCAGATGAACCGCTTCGTGGTGGAGTACGGGCCTGAGGCGATTGTGGCCCAGATGCGCGCGCTTCCGCGCGAGGCCCCGGCGGGCGAGAAGTTCGTCTACAAGACCGGTGAGACCAATTTGATCGGCGTGCTGGTGGAAAATTCGGTGGGCAAGCCGCTGGCCGAATATGCCAAATCGAAGATCGTCGATGCGGCCGGCTTTGAAGGTGGGCTGTTCTGGATGGTCGATCCGCGCGGCGGCAATATCGGCGGCTGCTGCCTGTCGCTCCGGCTGTCTGACTATGCCCGCATGGGGCAGTTCGCGCTTGAAGGCGGAAGTGGCAGCGTGCCCGAAGGGTGGTTTGCCGAGGCAGGCGATTCGAAGGTCGACTTCGGCGATACCGGGTTCGGCTATGGCTATCAGTGGTGGACCTATCCCGGCGCCACATATGGCGCGCAAGGCATCTTCGGGCAGGCGATCACCATCGTGCCTTCACGCAATCTGGTGATCGCGGTGGTGAGCAACTGGCCCACCGCCTCAAGCCGCGAGAACCGGGCGGTCTGGCTTGGGCTGACGCAGAAGATTGCTGCGGCCGACTGAACGGCCGCGACGATCGGGCCTGGTCAGCAGGCGCTGCGATAGATCCCGGTGCTGGCGTAGCGCTGCAGGATGTTGTCGTGCACGATCGGGCTGAGTAGCTCGGTGAAGGCGCAGCCGACGATGCAGTTGTCCCACCACACCACCTGGGCCTGGAGCGATTCCAGCCCGGGCAGGGTCAGCCAGCACAGCTGGCCTTCGTGCATGCGGTTGATCGATGCGGCCGAGAAGCCGGAAATCGAGAGATCATGCACGACGCTTTGGAACGCGCGCCCGCCCGAGGCGCGCAGCGTCGCCGGGATGGTGAGCTTGGTGCGCGGCGAGCAGCGATCTTCCTGCGCGGCGATACGATAGCGATCTTGTGTCGTCTGCATCAGTGAATTCCTCGGTCAGCGTATCTGGCCTGACCCCGCAAAGCGCATCCGAGTCGTTTTCGCGATGCATCCGTGGCGTCAAGCTTCACGCACGTTGACCGAGCGCGGTTACCAGTTGGTGCCGGCGCATGGTTAACGCGCCATCAACTTTGGGAAATTCAACAATTTCCGCGTGTTCAACGCTCGATGCGTTCGCGGTGACCGGTTGGGAACTCTTCCTGAAGCAACGCCACAAGACGCTCTGCAACCGCCTCGGGCGGCTTGACCGTGGCCGGGTCTTCACCGGGGTAGGCCTTCGCCCGCATTTCGGTGCGGGTTGCGCCCGGATCAACGATCGCGACACGAATATTGCTCAATTTTTCAACTTCCTGAGCGTAACAGCTCAGAATGTTGTCGAATGCCGATTTGGTCGATCCATAGGCGCCCCAATAGGCCCGCGGACCAGCCCCGACGCTGCTGGTGAGCCCAATCACTCGTGCCGCATCTGCGCGCTTCAGCATCGGATCGAAGGCTGCGAGCAGCGCCTGCGTCGCCAGCACATTCAGACTGAGCGCACGGTTGAACTGCTTGGCGTCAACCTGCGTCACCGGCGTGAGTGTGGGCAGATAGGCTGCCGCAAGCACCATGATATCGAGCTTGTCCCACCGCCCTGAGATCGCGCTGGCAAGGCGCGCGATCGAATCCGGCTCAGTCAGGTCGAGCGGGGCAATGGTGGAACTGCCGCCAGCGGCATGAATGGCGTCTTCGACGTCTTCAAGCGCTTTGACGTCACGCGCAACCAGCACCACATGTGCCCCGGCCGCCGCCAGCGCCGTGGCCGTGGCTGCGCCGATGCCCTTGCTGGCACCGGTGACGAGCGCCAGTCGCCCGGCAAATGCTCCGTTGCCTGCCATGGATCAGGCCGCCTTGTGACCGGGGAAGGACAATTGCGCTGCGTCGTCCTTGCTCCGGGCAAGGTCAGTCAGCGAAGTCGGATAATCGCCGGTGAAGCAGGCGTCGCAGAACTGCGGCGTCGCATTGTCGCGCCGTGCGGCGCCTACTGCGCGGTAGAGCCCGTCGATCGAGACGAAGGCAAGGCTGTCGGCGCGGATGAAGTCACGCATTTCCTCAACCCCCATGCGCGCGGCGAGCAGCTTGCTGCGCTCGGGAGTGTCGACCCCGTAGAAACAGCTATGCGCGGTGGGCGGGCTGGCAACCCGGAAATGCACTTCGCTCGCTCCGGCCTCACGCATCATTTCGACGATCTTCATCGAGGTGGTGCCGCGCACGATCGAATCGTCGATCAGCACGATGCGCTTGCCAGCCACGAGGCCGCGATTGGCGTTGTGCTTGCGCTTCACGCCCGAGTGGCGCGCGCCGTCTGATGGCTGGATGAAGGTGCGCCCGACATAATGCGAGCGGATGATGCCCAGTTCGAACGGCACGCCCGATTGCTGGGCATAGCCGATCGCGGCCGGCACGCCGCTGTCGGGCACCGGCACCACCAGGTCGGCATCGACCGGGTTCTCGATCGCCAGTTGCTGGCCGATTGCCTTGCGCGCTTCATAAACCGTGTGCCCGGCGAACATCGAATCCGGCCGGCTGAAATAGACGTGCTCGAAGATGCAGGGGCGGGCGGCATGGCGACCAAAGGGGTGGAGCGACTGAACCTGCCCGTCAAAATCGACCCGCACCAGCTCGCCAGGCTCGATTTCGCGAATGAATTCGGCGCCTACTACGTCGAAGGCGACTGTTTCGCTGGCGAACACAATCGCGCCCTTGGACTTGCTGCCCATGCGCCCCATCACCAGCGGGCGGATGCCGAGCGGATCGCGGCACGCGATCATGCCTTCGGGTGTCATCACGATCAGCGAATAGGCGCCTTCCACCATCCGCAGGGCATCGACCAACCGGTCGATCATAGTGGGGTAGCGGCTGGTGGCGACGAGGTGGATGATCACCTCGGTGTCTGAAGTCGACTGGAAGATCGCGCCGCGCCGCACCAGGTCGCTGCGCAGCATCTGCGCATTCGAGATATTGCCGTTATGCGCGACTGCAAAGCCACCGCTAGCGAGATCGGCATAGAGCGGCTGCACATTGCGCAGGCCAGCGCCGCCCGTGGTGGAATAGCGCACATGGCCTGCCGCCATCGCCCCGGGCAGTTCGGCGATCGATTCCGGCGAGGAGAAGTTCTCGGCGACATGGCCGAGGCCCTTGCGCGAGTAGAATTCGCTGCCGTCGTAGCTGGTGATGCCGGCCGCTTCCTGCCCGCGGTGCTGAAGCGCGTGCAGCCCCAGCGCGGTGGCTGCAGCGGCATCAGTGGCGTTGATCGCGCCGAAAATGCCGCATTCCTCGCGCAGCTTGTCGCCATCTGCGTCGAGCAAAGGGTTGGTCCAGTTCATTGCCCTGGTCATTGTGCGCCTGCCTGCTGCCGCCTGCGGTGTCCGTGCGCGGGTCAATGGCGATGTTACGTGGCGATTACAAGTGCGCCCTCGCCATGCGCGCGCTTTTCATAGGGAAAGACGCTGCGCCGCGCATTGCACGCACCGCGCCGGCGCCCTAAATGTGCGGGTCATCGCCGCTGCCACAAAGATCGGGCCATCGTGATCCTTTCCCCTTTCGAACGGATGATTGCCAAGCGCTACCTCCTGCCGGGCAAGGGGGAGGCGTTCATTGCGCTGGTCGCAGGGATCAGTGTGGGTGTGGTCATGCTCAGCGTCGCCATGCTGGTGGTGGTGATGAGCGTGATGAACGGCTTTCGCGCCGAACTGATGGACAAGATCGTCGGGCTGAACGGGCACGCGATCGTGCAGGCTTATGGCGGGCGGCTGGAGAACTGGGAAAGCGTGCTAGACGAGGTGCGCGAAACACCCGGTGTGGTCGAGGCCTCGCCACTGATCGAACAGCCGTTGCTGGTAACTTTCAACGGCCGCGTGGAAGGGATCTTCGTGCGCGGCCAGACGCAGGACGATGTGGGGCGGATCGCGGACCGGGTGCTGCTGGGCAATATCTCTGAAGTGCAGCCAGGTTCGGGTAGTGTCGCGATCGGATCGCGGCTGGCGCAGAACATCGGCGCGCGGGTGGGCGATTCGATCACCATCATCAACCCGCAGGGGCGCGCCACGCCATTCGGCACGTCAATGCGGCAGGTCGGTTACCGCGTGGCGGCGATTTTCGAGGTCGGTATCTACGACTACGACGAGAAGTTCGTGATGATGCCGATGTCCGATGCGCAGACGCTGCTGCTGCTGGGCGACACGGTGGGCATGATCGAAGTCAAGGTGACCGATCCCGACCAGGTTGGCGAGATCCTGGCCCCGGTGCAGGAAAAGGTGGCCGGGCGTGCGGTCGTGGCGGACTGGAAGACCATGAATGCGACGCTGTTCGAAGCGCTGCAGGTTGAACGTGTAGCCATGTTCTTTGCCCTGAGTTTCATGGTATTGGTGGCTGCTTTTAACATCCTTTCGAGCCTCGTGATGCTGGTGCGCGCCAAGACCCGTGACATTGCGATCATGCGCACCATGGGCGCGACCCGGCAGAGCATGACCAAAATCTTCGTCACCACCGGTTTCACCGTGGGGGCGATCGGCACTGCTGCCGGGCTCGTGCTGGGTTTCGTGGTGCTGGTTTTCCGCCAGCAGATCGTGCGCGTGATCGAAGTGGTGACAGGGCAGAACCTGTGGGATCCCTCGATCCGTTTCCTCTCGACACTGCCATCGCGCACCGATCCGCTGGAAGTGGCGGGAATCGTGCTGCTGGCGTTGACACTCAGCTTCCTGGCAACGCTCTACCCGGCGCTCAAGGCGGCGAGCACCGATCCGGTCGAGGTGCTGCGTTATGAGTGAGGCGGATGAGTGGCGCCCGGTCGTGCAGCTGCGCGGCCTCAAGCGCAGTTTTCACCAGGGCGATACGGTGATCGAAGTGCTGCGCGGGGTTGATCTCGACATCATGCGGGGCGAGATCGTGGCACTGCTCGGCCCCTCGGGCACCGGCAAATCCACCATGCTGCAGGCCGTGGGGCTGCTTGAAGGCGGTTTCGAGGGTTCGATCAGAATCGCCGGTGAAGAGGCCGGCGCGCTTTCCACCGACGAACGCACGCGGCTGAGGCGCGAACACCTCGGCTTTGTCTACCAGTTCCACCACCTTCTGCCGGATTTCAACGCGCGCGAGAACGTGGTGATGCCGCAGATGATCGCGGGAGTTGACGAGGCGGTGGCACAAGGCCGCGCCAGTCAGCTGCTGACTGCGCTGGGGCTGGGTCACCGGCTCGATCATCGCCCCAGCCAGCTTTCGGGCGGCGAACAGCAGCGTGTGGCTGTGGCGAGGGCACTGGCCAACAAGCCGATGCTGGTGCTGGCTGACGAGCCGACCGGCAATCTTGACGAGCATACCGCTGACCGGGTTTTGGGTCAGTTCCTGGAACTGGTGCGCGGCGAAGGCAGCGCCGCTCTGGTGGCCACTCATAACGAACGTCTCGCAGCAAAGATGGACCGGGTGGTGCGCCTGCATGAGGGCGTGCTCGAGTAGTGATACCCGAGTTGCGTCGTTTGCCTGGCCTAGATGACTGTTTGCAGATAAGATTTTGTCCCCGCCAGCAAGCGGGTCGATGCTTCGCCATCCGACCGGGAGGGACTGGAAATGCCTATCGCTGCGATCGCGCTTATCCTGCTGCAGGCCGCGCCTGAAGCTCAATCCGCTCCGCCGCCGCCACCGTCATGCACCGGTGAGGCATTCGAGGCGTTCGACTTTTGGGTCGGCGAATAGGACGTCTATCCCAATGGCATGCCTGACCGGAAAGTGGCGGAAAGCCGGATCGAGAAGCTGTATGACGGCTGCGCGATCCGCGAGAACTGGATGCCGCTCAAGGGTCCTGCCGGTGGCAGCCTGAACAATCTCGATCCGGACATGGGCCGCTGGCACCAGATCTGGATCGGCGGTGGCCCCGGCAGGGTCGAATTCGAAGGCGGGCCGGTATCGGGCGGTATGGCGCTGACCGGTTACTGGAAGGGAGTGCTGGGCCCAGGCCAGGACGCGCTGGTGCGAATGACCTATACGCGTCAAGAGGACGGTTCGGTGCGCCAGCACGGCGAGGCCTCGACGGACCATGGGGTTTCATGGCAAACGAACTTCGACCTGATCTATCGACCCAGACCGAAGGATGCCGAATGACCACCATCGCAGATTTCACCGTCACCACCAATCGCGGCGAGCCGCTCGACCTGGCCGACAAGAAGGGCAAGGTGCTGCTGGTGGTCAACACCGCCAGCAAATGCGGCTTTACCCCGCAGTATGACGGGCTCGAAAAGATCTACCAGCAATACAAGGACAGGGGCTTCGAGGTCCTGGGTTTTCCCTGCAACCAGTTCGGTGCGCAGGAGCCGGGCTCGGCCGACGAAATACAGGAGTTCTGCAAGCTCAATTTCGGTGTGACCTTCCCGCTGATGGCAAAGATCGACGTCAATGGCCCCGATGCCTCGCCGCTCTATGACTGGATGAAGGGCGAGGCCAAGGGCCTGATGGGTTCGACCTCGATCAAGTGGAACTTCACCAAGTTCCTGATCGACCGCGAGGGCAAGGTGGTGCGCCGCTATGCTCCGACCGACAAACCAGAGCGGATTGCAAAGCACATCGAGAAGCTGCTCTGATCGTGTCCAAAACTGCGTGACCCGGCTTGCGGCCTGTGGCACTTTCACCCGGTGGGGAGCGGGTCGCACCGTCTGATCGCGGGGGGCAAATGCAGCAGGGGGAGTTTGCGACAGCGGCGCCGGTGGAGCAGTCCGAACGGATCGCCGAACTCGATGTGCTACGGGGCTTCGCGCTACTGGGCGTATTGATTGCGAATTTTGACGGATTCGCCGGCGGTGGCATGATGGCGACCGGCGCGCAGCTGGCCGCGCTGTCGACCGTGCCGATCGATCACATCGCTGACTTCCTGGTCGAATGGCTGGTGCTCAACAAGGCAAACACTTTGTTCGCCACGTTGTTCGGACTGGGGTTCTACATCCAGATCAGCCGCAACGGTGATCGTCCGGGTTTTGTGCGGCGCTATTCGAGGCGGCTTTTCTGGCTGCTTGTGTTCGGCTGGCTCAACCTCACGCTTCTATGGGTGTGGGACATCCTCAATGTCTACGCCGTTACAGGGTTCCTTTTGCTGGCCGTAAGGCGTTGGAGCACGCGTTCGCTTGTAATGGTGGGCTTTGTCCTTGCCATGCTCTCGTCCTCCGTCATGGAAGTTTTGGCCGAAGCTGCCGGAATCACGCTGATGGACTGGAACCCCTATAGCGACGCCGCAGTGCTGGAGCGCCAGGCAGCCAGCATCGCGGGCGACTATGGCGCGCTGAACGCGCTTTTCTGGCGCTACACCTGGACCGAATGGTTTGCGTGCGGCATGTTTTTCTTCTGGATCGCGTATGCCGGAGGCCGGTTCATGCTGGGTGCGGCGATCGGACGCAGCGGCATTGTCGACAAGATCACGGACAATCTGGCCTTGCTGCGGCGTATTCGGAATATTGCCCTGCCGCTCGGCCTGTTGGTGGCTTTCGCCCTGACCGCGCTTAACCAGTGGGATGACCAGCTCCTTGGAGAAACCGGGGTCACGATTGCTGATGTTCTCGCATCTCCCAGCGCGCTGCTGCTGGCAGCGGGGTATGCATGCATGATCGCTGTGGCATGGAACACGGCGTCGGGCCGTTCGCTTCTGGGGCTGCTGAAGCCTGTTGGCCAGATGGCGCTTACCAATTATCTCGCCCAGGGGCTGCTCTATGCCTTGGTGATGTTCGGCGTGGGCCCGGGGCTGGCGTTGGCGGGCAAGGTGGGCAGCGCGCAGGTGCTTGCCATCTGCATGGCCTTCTTCGCCTTCCAGGCGCTCTACAGCCGCTGGTGGCTCGCGCGCTTTCGCTTCGGCCCGATGGAGTGGTTGTGGCGCTGGCTTACCTATGGCGGATCGGCACCTGCGATGCGGCGGGTGGCCCCCGCCTGACAACCCACCGCTTTTTCCAGAGCT
>JBMSNZ010000008.1:0-36042 GCA_049421965.1 Erythrobacter sp. | reverse complement strand
CCGCCGCTGCCGATGTGGCCGCGGCGGCTGAAGCTGCTGCCGGTGCAGCAACCGAAACGACCGAGTAATCCGGCCGCGCGCTAAGGCCTGTTACCGGGCTTTGCGCGCTGGCGGCATGGCAGGCGGGCGAATTGCCAGGATGGCGATTCGCCCGCTTTCGCTTTCTGGCGCGCGCGTTATGACGGGCAGTGCCTGCCTGCCATATTGGGCAGGCGACAGGGCGGTGGGTCGCTCCGAATAGCGGCCCTGCAAACGCCATTTGATACATCTGGGCACCAGTGTGAGGACACCCGATCGATGCAGCAGACCGGTATGGATCCCGAAATCTTTGAACAGTTCCTCGACCAGCTCGAGCGTTACGTCCGCGAACGGCTGATCCCGGCCGAAAAGGACGTGATCGAGCATGACCGCATCCCGGACGACATCATCCGGGAAATGCGCGAGATGGGCCTGTTCGGGCTGACCGTGCCCGAGGAATACGGCGGCGCAGGGCTCAACACCGCGCAGTATGCCCGCACGGTCAAATGCATGGCCTATGCCGCGCCGGCCTTCCGCTCGATCTTCTCGATCAATGTCGGCATGTTCAATTCAGCGATCAAGAACGGCGGCACCGATGCGCAGAAGGCCGAATGGTGGCCGCGCATCGCTGCGGGCGAAATCGCCTGCTTCGGCCTGACCGAGCCCGGATCGGGCAGCGACAGCGCCGCGATGCAGACCAGCGCCCGGCCAGATCCTGGCGGCAATGGCTGGATCCTCAACGGCACAAAGCGCTACATCACCAATGCTCCGCACGCACAGGTGGGCCTGATCATGGCCCGCACTGAGAAGGAAAACCTGCCCAAGAACGCGCATGTTTCCGCCTTCATCGTGCCGATGGATGCACCCGGGGTAAGTGTGGGCAGCCCGGACAAGAAGATGGGGCAATCGGGCAGCCACATCGCCGACATCATTCTTGAGGACGTGCATGTGCCGGGTGAGGCGCTGCTGGGCGGTGAGACGGGCAAGGGTTTCGTCTTTGCGATGAAGAGCCTCGACAACGGGCGGATCTCGGTCGGCGCGGCAAGCTGCGGCTATGCCCGCCGAGCGCTCGACAGCGCGCTGCGCTATGCCAATGAGCGCAAGGCGTTCGGCGAACCGATCGCCAATTTCCAGCTGATCCAGCAGATGCTGGCGGAAAGCGAGACCGAGATTTACGCCGCCGAATGCATGATGGCCGATGTCACTGCGCGTGCCGATGCGGGCGAGAACATCCTGCGCAAGGCAGCCGCCTTCAAGGTCTTTGCCAGCGAGATGTGCGGGCGCGTGGTCGACCGCGTGGTCCAGATCTACGGAGGGGCCGGCTATCTGGCCGAATACGATGCCGAACGCTTCTTCCGCGATGCCCGGATCTACCGCATCTACGAAGGCACGACGCAGATCCTGCAACTCCAGATCGCCAAGCACATGCTGCGCGACTGGGCCGCGACGCACGGCTGAGGCCAAGGGCGATGTATCAGCTGCTGACAGGCCTTTCGATCATCGAGGTGTCGAGCTTCGTCGCCTCGCCCACCGCCGGGCTCTATTGCGCACAGATGGGAGCGGAGGTGATCCGCGTCGACCACAAGGCCGGCGGGCTGGATTACAACCGTTACATGCTGACCCGCGAAGGGCGCTCGCTCAGCTGGGAGAACCTCAATCGCGCCAAGAAATCGCTCGCGCTCGACCTCCAGTCGGGCGAGGGGCGCGAACTGCTGGTGGAACTGGCGGCCCGCACCGGGCAGTGCATCACCAACCTGCCCGAAAAGAGCTTCCTCAGCCACAGCGCCATGGCCGCGCGACGCAGCGACATGGTGAGCGTGCGCATCATGGGCTGGCATGACGGGCGCCAGGCGATGGATTTCACTGTCAATGCCGCCAGCGGCTATCCGCTGATGTGCGGGCCGGAAGACTGGGACCCGCGCACCGCGCCGCCGGTCAACCAGGTGCTGCCGGCGTGGGATTTCATCACCGGCGCCTATTGCGCTTTTGCCTTGCTCGCCGCCTTGCGCCACCGCGACGCCAGCGGCGAAGGCAGCGAAGTGCGCGTGCCGCTGGGCGATGTCGCGATCGGTACGATGGCCAATTCGGGCGCGATGGCTGAAATGCTCTATCGCGGGAGCGACCGCGAGCGGCTGGGCAACGCGATCTGGGGCGCGTTCGGGCGCGATTTCCGCAGCCGCGACGGCAAGCGTTTCATGGTCGCCGCGCTTACCCCCAAGCAATGGAGCGGCCTCGTCGCGGCCTTCGGGATCGGCGCGGAAATCGCCGCGCTCGAAGCCGAGCTGGGCGTGCGCTTCGATGATGGCGACACGCCGCGCTTTGCCCACCGCCAGCGCCTGTTCGCGCTGTTCCAGCAGGCGGCCGACCGGCACGACTATGCCGAGCTCGAAACGCGCATGGGGCGCGAAGGCTGCACCTTCGAGCGCTATCGCACAATGCACGAGGCCGCGACCGATCCGGTGCTGATCGACCGCAACCCGTTGTTCGGCCCCTCGCCCGCCAACCCCTCGGGCTTTGTCTATCCCGCCACGCGCAGCTTCGCGCATATGCCCGAGAAGCCTGCGGGCAACCCCGCGCCCGCGCCCTATCTGGGCGAACACAGCGAGGAAGTGCTGGCCGAGAAGCTGGGGCTTTCCTCGGGCGAGATCGGCCGGCTGATCGATGCCGGAACGGTCGCCATCTCAGACAAGGAGCACGCATGAGCAAGCGACGCGCAGCTATCGTTTCGCCACTTCGCACCCCGGTCGGCAAGTTCGGCGGGGCGCTGGCCGCGCTCAACGCGGGCCAGCTCGGTGCGGTGATCCTCAAGGCGCTGGTCGAGCGCAGCGGGATCGATCCCGCGCGGGTCGATGATGTGGTGTTCAGCCAGGGATATGGCAGCGGCGAGGCCCCGGCGATCGGTCACTGGAGCTGGCTTGCCGCCGGCCTGCCGATCGAAGTGCCGGGTTTCCAGCTCGATCGGCGCTGCGGCTCGGGCGTGCAGGCGGTCGCAACCGCGGCGATGATGGTGGAAACCGGCATGGCCGATGTGGTGGTGGCGGGCGGCTGCGAAAGCATGTCGAATGTCGAACATTACACCACCGATCTTCGCGGCGGGGTGCGCATGGGCGACATGGTGCTGCATGACCGGCTTACGCGCGGTCGGCTGATGAGCCAGCCGGTCGAACGCTTTGGCGTGATCACGGGCATGATCGAGACTGCCGAAAACCTCGCCAAGGATTACGGCATTACCCGCGAGGAGGCCGACGCCTTCGCCGTGCGTTCGCATCGCAATGCCGCAGCGGCCTGGGCGCAAGGCAAGTTCGAAGCGCACCTCGTCCCGGTCGAATTGCCGCAACGAAAGGGCGATCCGGTCATCTTCGACCATGACGAGGGCTATCGTGCCGATGCCTCGATGGAAACGCTTGGCGCGCTGCGCGCGATCGACCTCAAGCGCGATCCGCAAGCGATCGTCACCGCCGGCAATGCCAGCCAGCAGAACGATGCCGCAGCGGCCTGCCTGGTGGTAGCGGAGGACAAGCTGTCCGAACTCGGCCTTGAGCCTTCGCTATGGTTTCACGGCTGGGCGGCGGCCGGGTGCGATCCCTCGCGGATGGGGATCGGGCCGGTCCCGGCGGTCGAGCGGCTGTTCGCGCGCAGCGGCATGGGCTGGGGCGACATCGGCCTGGTCGAACTCAACGAAGCCTTCGCGCCGCAAGTGCTGGCGGTGCTCAAGGGCTGGGGCTGGTCGGCCGATGACAGCCGGATGGACCTGCTCAACGTGAACGGCTCGGGCATTTCGCTGGGCCATCCGATCGGCGCGACCGGGGGACGCATCCTCGCCGACATGGCCGCGGAAATGCACCGGCGCGGCGTGCGTTACGGCCTCGAAACGATGTGCATTGGCGGGGGCCAGGGTATCGCGGCGATCTTCGAGCGGGCTGCCTGATGTCGCCGGATTCCGGCGGCCAATGGGATGCCTGGCTGGGCCGCACGGTCACCCAGACCGACAGGCTTGATCCTGCTTTGGCCAGGCGCTGGCTTGGCACTTTCGACCTTGGCGCCTTGCCTGGCGATGTCATGCCGCAGGGCATCCATTTCTGCCTGTGCACTCCCGAGGCTCCGCAAGCCGCCCTGGGCGAGGACGGCCATCCGATGCGCGACAACAGCGCGGCAAGCTTTTTCCCGCCCATCCCCTTGCCGCGCCGGATGTGGGCCGCGAGCGACATAGCGTTCCTCGGGCCGCTCAAGCTCGGCGCGCAGATCGAGCGCATCAGCCGCATCGCCTCGATATCCGAGAAGGATGGCGCGAGCGGCAAGCTCGGATTCGTCGAGGCCGAGCATGTCACTCTGGCCGATGGTGCGGAAGCAGTGCGCGAGACGCAGACGCTGGTCTATCGCGACAAGGTGCCGCGCGATGCCCCGCTCACCCCACCCGAGCCGGGTGAAGGCAGGTTCGTTCCTTCAGACTGGGATGTGCACCGCGCGCTTGTGCCCGATCCGCGGCTTCTGTTCCGTTTTTCGGCTCTGACCTTCAACACCCACAGGATCCATTACGACCTGCCCTATGCGCATGATGTCGAGCGCTATCGCGGGCTGGTGGTTCACGGCCCGCTGATGGCCAGCCTGCTGCTGCAGATGGCCGCACGCGAGCTGGGCGAGAATACCTTGCGCCGTTTCGCGTTCCGCGCGGTGAGCCCTGCCATCGCCGATGAGCCGCTGCATCTTGCGATGCGCAAGGCAGAGCATGGCTTCGAATTGGGCAGCTTTGCCAGCGACGGCCGGCGGGTCGTGACCGCAACCGCGAACACCTAATCCTCGTCGGGGACGGGATAACCCGTCAGCGGCTGCAGGACTGAGTAGCTTTCCTTGAGCGGGGCATGGCCCAGTTCGGGGAAGTCGAGCGCAGGCTGGTCGACATGCGTATCGGGCAACCGGTCGAGCAGGTCACGGATCAGCGTCAGCCGCCCCAGCCGCTGATCGTTGAAATCGACCAGGGTCCAGGGCGTCCATTCGCTATGGGTGGCCTTGAGCATGGCCTCGCGGGCCTCGGTGTATTCCTGGTATTTGGTGCGTGCGGCAAGATCGATAGGTGAGAGCTTCCAGCGCTTGAGCGGATCGTCGAGCCGCTCCTTCAGGCGCTCTTCCTGCTCGGCCTGGTCCGCGCCCAGCCAGTATTTGAACAGCAGGATGCCGTCCTCGACCAGCTGCCGCTCGAACACAGGCGCTTGCTTGAGAAATGCCTCGACCTGTTCGGCGGTGGCATACCCCATCACCTTCTCGACCCCGGCGCGGTTGTACCAGCTGCGGTCGAACAGCACGATTTCGCCGGCTGCAGGCAGATGGGCGACAAAGCGCTGGAAGTACCACTGCGTCGTCTCTGCCTCGCTTGGCTTGGCAAGCGCCACCACGCGGCACTGGCGCGGATTGAGCCGCTCGCGGATCGCGGCAATCGCCCCGCCCTTGCCCGCAGTGTCACGCCCCTCGAACAGCACCACCACCCGCGCGCCGGTGGCCTTCACCCAGCGCGCCATGCCAACCAGTTCCGCTTCAAGCGGTTCGAGCAGCTCCTCGTAGTCCTTGCGTTTGAGCGTCTCCAAGCGCACCTCCCGATTTGCGCCACGCACAGGCGCGTGATATAGTTGCATTTGAAACTATGGCCACGATCACTCAACCGCAGCTGGATTATGCGATCCTGCCCGAAATGTCGGCGGATGTCTTCACCGCGCCGCTGCAGAAGCCGGCGCATGTCGGCGACGACTGGCTGGAGCCCCGGCAGACGAGCTACACAGCAGAAGAGCATGCGATCTGGAACGACTTGTTCGCCCGCCAGATGGATGTGTTGCCCGGCCGCGCCGCCAGCGCGTTCCTGCAGGGGCTCGAGAAGCTCGACCTGGGGCGCGGCGGCGTGCCTGAATTCGGCAAGCTGTCCGAGGAACTCGGGGCCTTGACGGGCTGGAGCGTGGTGCCGGTGCCGATGCTGATCCCCGATCATGTGTTCTTCTGGCATCTCGCCAATCGCCGCTTCCCGGCCGGCAATTTCATTCGCACGCGCGAGACCTTCGACTACATCCAGGAACCCGACGTGTTTCACGATGTGTTCGGCCATGTGCCGATGCTGACCGATCCGGTGTTCGCCGATTACATGCAGGAATACGGGCGCGCCGGATGGAAGGCGATGCGCTACAACCATCTCAAGGCACTGGGCGCGCTCTATTGGTACACGGTCGAATTCGGACTGATCGAGGAAGCGCCCGATGTGATCCGGGCCTATGGCGCAGGCATATTGTCAGGCCCGACCGAAACGGTTTTCTCGGTCGAGGCGCAAAGCCCCAACCGCATCATGCTCAACGTCGACCGGGTGATGCGCACCGATTATGTGATCAGCGACCTCCAGCCGACCTATTTCGTGATCGAAAGCTTTGAGGATCTCTACCGCCAGACGGTCGAGCGCGATTTCGACCGCCTTTATCGTTCGCTGCCGCCCGCTTTCACCTATGCCAATACGGCGGTGATCGATGTTGACGATGTGCTGCACCGGGGGACGCAGGAATATCTGCTGCGTGGTGGCCGCAGCAGCGGGGCCAAACCGGTCTGAATTGCTGGCTTGGCGGGGCTCAGGCCGAGCGGCGCTTCTGGATCATGCGGTAAGCCACAGGCGCCAGGGCACCCCCGCCGATTCCTGCAAGCAGTGAAATCCAGGTCAGCCCGCCCAGCATGACGCCGTTGTTGGCGACGAGGCCGACAACCAGAGCACCGGCAACACCGAGCGCAAGATCGCGGCGAATCCCGGGAACATCCTCGACCCGTGTCAGGATGGCGGCCATCCAGCCGATCAGAGCACCGATGAAGATTAGGCAGATAAGCGACATATCAGGACAATGGGTTACAGCGCAGGCGGACTGCCTACCTCACTTCCTCACAACATAACAGCCCGGGAATCGTTCCGCCCCCGGCGCGCTCAGCGCATTGCCAGCCACACCAGCGCTGCGGCGCCCACTACGATCCGGTACCAGGCAAAGGGTGCGAAGCCGCGCCGGCTGACATAGGCGACGAAGGCGCGGATCACGAGCAGCGCGGTGACGAAAGCGGTGACGAAGCCGATCGCAATCTCGTCCCAGCCGATCAGCCCGCCGCCAGCCAGCAGCTTTTCGGGCTCGTCGAGGATCTTGACCGTCGCTGCGCCCAGCATGGTGGGTACCGCCAGGAAGAAGCTGAACTCGGCCGCAGTCTTGCGGCCCACGCCCATGGCCAGCGCGCCCAGGATCGTTGCGCCGGCCCGGCTCGTGCCCGGGATCATGGCAAGGCACTGGATAAACCCGATGCCTATCACCTTACCGAGCCGGATCGCGGCCACACCGCTGTCTTCGCCCGGGCGGATCGTCCGTTCGAGCCCCAGCATGGCGATGCCGCCGATCAGCAGCGCCCAGGCAACCACTTCGGGGCTGCCCAGCATCACATCGATCGTGTCTTTCGCGGCCAGCCCGATCACGGCGGCCGGCGTGAACGCGATCAGCAAATTGCGCACGAACCGCACGGATGTGGCGTCCCACCGCAGCAAACCGATCCCCATCGTCCAGAAGGTGCGGAAATAGCTGACCACAACCGCCAGGATCGCACCCAGCTGGATCACGATGTTGAACTGCGCCCACTGCGCCGAATCGTAACCGAACAGTTCAGACGCCAGGATCAGGTGCCCGGTGGAAGAGACCGGCAGGAATTCGGTCAGCCCTTCGAGGATGCCGAGCAGGATTGCGGTCAGGGTCGGGCTCATTGCCTTTGCCTCATGGCGCAGGTGGCCATGAAGTCAAACCCCTTGTGCGGATCGTTCCACGCAAAAGGGCCCCGACCAGCGGGGCCCTTCGCGGAGATCTGGCTGAGTAGCCTACCAGATGCGGACGCGCTCTTCAGGCGGCAGGTACAGCGCGTCGTCCGGGGTCACATTGAACGCCTTGTACCAGGCGTCGTGGTTGCGGACCGGCCCGTTGACCCGGAATTCGGGCAGCGAATGCGGCCCGAGGCCCAACCGCCGACGGTTGTCCTCCTCGCGGCCCATGGCGCGCCAGACCTGCGCCCAGGCGAGGAAGAAGCGCTGGTCGCCGGTCAGCCCGTCGATCACCGGCGCCTCTTGCCCCTTCAGCGACATGCGATAGGCGCGATAGGCCATCGACAGGCCGCCGACATCGCCAATGTTCTCGCCCAGGGTAAGCCGTCCGTTCGAACAGGTCTTGCCTTCGTCATAGGGGCAGAACTTGCTGTACTGGGCCGCCAACGCATCGCCCTTGGCATCGAAGGCCTTGCGGTCTGCGTCGGCGCACCAGTTGCGCAGCGCGCCCTTGGCATCTGATTTCGATCCCTGGTCGTCAAAGCCATGGCCGATCTCGTGCCCGATCACTCCGCCGATCGCGCCGTAGTTCACCGCCGGATCGTTGCTAAGCGAGAAGAAGGGCCGGTTGAGGATCGCGGCCGGGAACACGATTTCGTTGAAGTTCGGCGAGTAATAGGCGTTTACCGTCTGCGGCAGCATGAACCATTCGCTCTTGTCGACCGGCTTGCCCAGCCGCGACAGGCTGTCCTTGCGGTTCCATGCCCGCGCCGCCAGCCGGTTGGCCAGCGCGTCGCCGGTGATCGCCAGCCCGTCATAGGTCTCGAATTCGTCGGGATATCCGATCTTCGTGTTGAACGCCCTGAGCTTCTCCAGCGCGGCCGCCTTGGTCGCGTCGGTCATCCAGTTATTCTGCTCGATCCCTTCGGCCATGGCGCGCTTGAGGTTGCCGACCAGCTCCTGCATCGCCGCCTTGCTTTCAGGCGGGAAGAAACGGGCGGCGTATTCCTTGCCCAGGAGTTCGCCAAGCTGCCCCTCGACGGTTTCGATCGCGCGCTTCCAGCGCGGCTCCTGCTGCTGGCGGCCGCTCAGCACCTTGCCGTAGAATGCGAAATCAGCGTCATCGAGCTCGCTCGACAGCACGGCGGCGTGGTCCGACAGGAAGCTCTTGGCCATATAGGCCTTGATCGTGGCCAGGTCAGTCCGGGCCAGCAGCTGCATCATGCCGGGCAGGCCTTCGCCGACACCGTCGCGCATTTCCTTGCTGAGGTTGAGCCCGGCGGCTTCTTCCTCGCTCGGCGCGATCTGGGCCGCGAGATAGAACGGCTGGCCCGACAGGCCAGTGGCATCCAGCAGCGTCTGCAGCGGGAAGTCACCTGCCTTGGCCGCAAGCTCCTCAGGCGTCAGGCGGTTGTAGGTGAGATCGCGGTTGCGCATGGCGACGCGCGACCATTCGATCCTGGCCACTTTGGTTTCGAAGGCATAGACCGCTTCTGCCGCCGCACGCGGATCGGCATAGCCGGCCTTGCCCAGCAGCACTTCGAGATAGTCCTTGTAGGCCTTGCGGATCGCCAGGTTCTGCTCACTGTCGACCAGGTAATAGTCGCGCGTGGGCAGGCCCATGCCGTCAAAGCCGAGCAAAACGGCGTGGGCATCGGGCGCCTTGGAATCGACCGTCACCCCGGCGCTGACCATGCTGGCAAAGGCCGGATCGGCAAACAGCGCAACCAGCTGCTCGAGCGAATTCGCGCTGTAGATCCGTTCGAGATAGGGATAGGCCTGGGCAATGCCCTTGGCATCAATCGCCTCGACATCGAGGAACGAGCGATAGGCATCGACAATCCGCTGCCCGTCGGAACCTGGCGCATGGCTGGCAGCGACCAGTTCGTCGACCACCAGCTTCACATTCTTGCGCGCATCCTCGTCCAGCGCATCGAACGCGCCATAGCGCGACTTGTCAGCCGGGATCTCGTTCTCCGCGACCCACTTGCCATTTACGAAAGCGAAGAAGTCGTCGCCGGGGTCGACCGCCGGATCGAGGGTCGAGGGATCGATACCCCAGGTGCCATAGACCATGACCGGTGCGGCAGGTGCCGCATCAGCAGCGGCAGAAACGCCGCTGGCGCTCTCGTCGAAGGTTTTATGAGCGATAGCGGGCGTGGCAAGCGTCAACGCGAGCGCGCTGGCCCCTGCCGCAAGCAAGTTCTTGATCATCGGAATGCGTCCCCAAAACTAATGTGCGACCGGCGCCGGAGCGCCACTGCTGCACCAACGCATTAACGAAAAGTTCGCTCCCGGGTGGCCCTTGGTCGGCCAGGTTTGCAGTTCGTCGATTTTTCGACGGTCAGGCGGCTTCGCTCGCGGCGAACTGCAACCGTGCGAGCCGCGCATAAAGCCCGCCTGCGCCCGAAAGCACCTCGTGCGTGCCCTGCTCCGCGATCCGTCCCTCGTCCAGCACGACGATCCGGTCTGCCGCGCGCACGGTGGCAAGCCGATGCGCGATAACCAGCGTGGTACGGTTCTGCATCAGCTGGTCGAGGGCCTGCTGGACCAGCTGCTCGCTTTCGGCGTCGAGCGCGCTGGTGGCCTCGTCAAGCAGCAGGATCGGCGCATCGCGCAACAGTGCGCGGGCGATCGCAATGCGTTGTTGCTGGCCGCCAGACAGGCGCGTGCCGTTCTCGCCAAGGAAGGTATCGAGCCCCTGTGGCAGTTCGCGCAGGAAACTTTCGGCATTGGCTGCGCGGGCGGCTTCCCAGATTTCCTCGTCGCTCGCGTCCCATTTGCCGTAGCGCAGATTGTCACGGGCGTTGGCGCTGAACAGCACCCCGTCCTGCGGCACGAAAGCGATGCGCGCGCGGATCTCGGCCGGATCGGCCTTGGTCAGCGGCACCCCGTCCAGCCGGATCGTGCCCGCCTGGGGATCGTAGAAGCGCTCGGCCAGCTGGAAGATGGTCGATTTGCCCGCTCCCGACGGGCCGACGATCGCCACTGTCTCGCCCGGCTCCACCTCCAGCGTGAAATCGGTGAGCGCGGCGCTTTCGGGCCGGGTCGGATAGCGGAAAGTGACATTGCGGAACGAGAGGCTGCCGCGCGGCGGAAGGGGCAGCGCCTCGGGCCGCGCAGGTGGCGCGATCGCGGGCTTGGCGTGGAGCAATTCGCTGAGCCGGCTGGCGGCTCCAGCGCCGCGCAAGAGATCGCCATAGACTTCGGTGAGCGACCCGAACGAGCCTGCCACCAGCCCGCCGGTGATCACGAATGCGGCGATTGTGCCGCCCGAAATGGTGCCTTCGGCTACCGCCAACGCGCCGCGCCACATCACCAGGGTGATCCCGCCGAAGATCAGCACGATCACCACCGAAGTCATGATCGCGCGCAGCAGGATGCGCTGGCGCGCTGTGGCGAAGGTCCGCTCCACGGCGCCGCTGAAGCGCTCGCCCTCACGGCTTTCCTGTCCAAAAGCCTGCACGACCTTCATTGCCGAGAGCACTTCGGTCACCATCGCGCCGACATCGGCAACCCGGTCCTGGCTCGAACGCGAGACCGAACGGATGCGCCGCCCGAAGAACACGATCGGCAGGATCACCAGCGGAATGCCGACCAGCAGACCCAAAGTGAGCGTGGGCGCGAGGTAAAGCAGCATCAGAGTGCCGCCGATTGCGGTCAATGTGTTCCTGAGCGCAATCGACACCGTGGTGCCGACAACCTGCTCGATCACCGCGGTGTCGCTGGTCATGCGGCTCGAAATCTCTTTCGGGCTGTTTTCCTCATAGAACGCGGGCGCGAGCCGCAGCAGGTTCTGCTGCACCTTTGTCCTGATGTCGGCCACCACCCGCTCGCCGATCCAGCTGACAAAATAGAACCTCAGCGCGGTGCCCAGCCCCAGCACCAGCACGATCATCAACAGGTACTGGAACGCGTGCGCGATCTGGTCAGGCCCGGCGGTGCCGCCAAAAGCCTCGTCGATGATCACCTTGAAGCGCCACGGAATCGCCAGCGTAGCCCCGGCAGTGACGAGCAGCGCGGCCAGCGCCAGCCCGATCTGCGAAGGATACTGCGCCGCGGCGGAGAAGACCATGCGCAGCGGGCCGAGCGTCCGCGCCTTGGGCGCTTCTGGCGGGCCGCCTTCGGCATTGTCCTTCGCGCCATTGCGGCGCCGAAACATCCCCCCGCGGCCCTCGGCCGTTTGTTGCCTGTCGTCTTGCCCGTCCATTGCTCGCCACAGGTAGACATCCGCGGGGCAAATTTCACGCTCTAATTCAGCCGCCTCCCCAGCTCTTTCAGGTGAATTCTCGCGATTGTGCGTTGCACAATGCAGTGCATGGGTCCACAGAGCAGGGTGAAAGTGCCCTCGAAGAGGCGCAAACGGGTTCGACGCAACAGGGGACTGCCTTGCTTTATCACGCCTATGAGCTGCAGCGCGTCTGGCTTTCGAGCGCCAGCGCCATGGCCTCGATCGGGGCAGAAATGCTGACCAATCCGGTCAATCCGCTGGGCTATACCGGGCTCGGGCCAATGGCTGCGAGCGCGCTGGAAGTGTTCGCCCATGCCACCGCCCCGCGCGGCAAGCCCGCGTTCGGCATCGAATTCGTCGAGGTTGACGGCGCGCGCTGGCCCGTCACCGAATCAACCGTGCTCGAAAAGCCGTTCGGCAATCTCAAGCGGCTCCGCCGCGACGGCCTTGATGCGGATGCTCCGCGGCTGCTGATCGTTGCGCCGATGAGCGGTCATTACGCCACGCTGCTACGCGGCACGGTGGAGCGGATGGTCGAAAGCGCCGAGGTCTACATCACCGACTGGGCCGACGCGAAGATGGTGCCGCTCGATGCCGGGCGTTTCGACCTGGACGACTATATCGATTATCTGATCGCATTCACGCAGTTCATCGGCGTGGATGCAAACGGCCGCCGTCCGCACATGATGGCGGTATGCCAGCCATCGGTGCCAGCCTTTGCCGCGGTTGCGCTGATGAACCTGCACAAGGATCCGGCGACGCCGGCCACGCTGACCATGATGGGCGGGCCGATCGACACCCGCTGTTCGCCCACTTCGGTCAACAATCTGGCGATGGAACGCCCGATCGAATGGTTCCGCCACTCGGTGATCGCCACAGTCCCGTTCAGCTATCGCGGCGCCGGGCGCAGGGTCTATCCCGGCTTCCTGCAGCTGGCCGGCTTCATGAGCATGAACCTGGGCAGCCACATGATGAGCCATTACGAGATGTTCAAGCATCTCACATTGGGCGATGACGACAGCGCGCAGTCTACCAAGGATTTCTACGAGGAATACCGCAGCGTCTGCGACATGACCGCCGAATTCTATCTCCAGACGGTCGAGGAAGTGTTCCAGAAGCACTCGATCCCCAATGGCACCTTCCGCCACAAGGGCGAGATCGTTGACCTGGCACGGATCACCGACACCGCCTTGCTGGCAATCGAGGGCGAGCGCGACGATATCTCGGGGATCGGGCAGACGAAGGCCGCGCTCGATCTCGCCACCGGCCTGTCAGCCCGCAAGAAGCACTATCACCTTGCGGAAGGGGCCGGGCATTACGGCATCTTCAATGGCAGCAAATGGCGTGGATCGATCGCGCCAGTGGTGGAAGGCTTCATCGCCAGGCACGGCTAGCGCCCTATGGCGCCACCGTGATTGGCCGGGGTTGTCGCTGCGCGGTGGGCCCGCGCAACGCCTTCAGGCTCTAGGCCTTGCCAGCCGGATCGTTGAAGTAATCGGGCAGGTAGGCGTTCACGACCCCGCCATCGACAATGACGGTTTCGCCCACGACATAGTCGCCGGCGCGGCTGGCAAGGTAGATCGCGGCAGCGGCCATATCTTCCTTGGTGCCGATGCGCTTCGCCGGGATTCCGGCGGCCGAGGCGTCGGGCGCGTGCTTGGCGGCCTTGTTCATCTCGCTCGGGAATGCTCCCGGCGCGATCGAGCTGACCACGATATTGTCCTTGATCAGCCGCGCCGCGACCCGGCGCGTCAACTGCACCACCCCCGCCTTCGAAGCCTGGTAGGCATAGGTCTCCCACGGATTGATGCGGAAACCGTCAATCGAGGAAACGTTGATCACCTTGGCCGGGCGGCCCGAGGAAGCCGAAGCGACCAGCAGGTGGTGGAGTTTCTGTGTGAGGAAGAACGGCGTCTTGACGTTGAGGTCCATCGTGCGGTGCCAGCCCGCCTCGCTGAACTCGAGATAATCCTGGCCCCAGGCCGCACCCGCATTGTTGATCAGGATATCGAGCTGGTCCTCGCGATTGGCGATCTCGTCGGCCAGCTGCTGCATGCCGTCCATCTGGCTGAGATCGGCCGGAATCCCGATCACCCGTTCAGCGCCAAACTCCTCGATCGTTTCCTGCATCTGCTCGATCTTGCGCGCCGAGATATAGACCCGGGCGCAGCCCGCCGCGAGCAGGCCCTCGACGAACATCTTGCCGATCCCGCGCGAACCGCCGGTGACCAGCGCAATGCGCCCGTCGAGGCCGAAGAGTGACTGGATGTCCATGCGCCCGTTCCCCTCAGTAACCGCTCAGCTCGGCCACGCGGTTGGCGTGGTAATAGGCATCGCCGAGGAACTCCTGCAGCGCACGGTCACGCTTCATGTAGAGGCCGATGTCGTATTCATCGGTCATGCCGATGCCACCATGCATCTGCACCCCTTCCTTGACCGCCAGGCCCGCTGCCCGTGATACCTTGGCCTTGGCGACCGACGACATGAGATCGGCCCGCTCGCTGCCCGCATCGAGCAGCTGCTGAGCCTTGATCACCGCCGCGCGGGCAATCTCGACTTCGGAATAGAGATGCGAGGCGCGGTGTTGCAGCGCCTGGAATTCGCCGATCAGCTGGCCAAACTGCTTGCGCTGCTTGAGGTAGCCGATGGTCATGTCCATCGCGCCGCGGGCAACGCCCACGCCTTCCGCTGCGGCGCCGACACGGCCCGCCATGAGCAGCGCGTTGAGCACGGCCCGGCCTCCGTCAACTTCACCGATCACCGCGTCACCATCAAGCTCGACATTGTCGAACGCGGTGTGGGTCGCAATCGAACTGTCGACCAGACGCACCGCATCGTGGCTCATGCCGGCCGCATCCTTGGGCACAGCGAACAGTGTGACCCCGTCGGCATCGCTGTCACTACCCGAGGTACGTGCGGCGACGACGATCATGTCGGCGCTGGCGCCGTGGATCACGAAATCCTTCTTGCCCGACAGGCGGAAGCCATTTCCCGAACGTTCGGCCTTGCAGGCGATACGCTCAGGCCGGTGCTTCGCGCCTTCGTCGATCGCGACCGCGAACACGCTGTCGCCCGCGACCAGGCCGGGCAGATACCGACCGCGCAGGTCGGGGCTGGCGTGTTTCAGAGCGGTGGCGGCCAGCACGGAGCTGGTGAGGAACGGCGACGGCGTGAGATTGCGGCCCACTTCCTCGAGCACGATCCCCGCCTCGACATGGCCCATGCCAAGCCCGCCGTCTTCCTCGCCCACCAGGATCCCGGTGAAGCCGAGCTCGGCCATCTGCTTCCACAACGCATGGCCGAATCCGTCCTTGCATTCGCGGTCGCGCCAATGGCGCAGCTGCTTCGCAATCGCGCCTTCGTCAGCCATGAACTGGCTGGCGGTTTCAGCCAGCATCGCCTGGTCTTCATTATGATACAGCGCCATGGTTCAGGCTCCCGGCAGGTCAAGAATGCGTTTCGAGATGACATTCAGCATCACTTCGCTGGTGCCGCCCTCGATCGAATTGGCCTTGGTCCGCAGCCAGTTGCGTGCCGGCTTGCCACCATCGGTCTCGTCGCTGTCCCATTCGAGGCTGCGCGATCCACCCACGCTCATCATCAGTTCGTGGCGGCGCTTGTTGAGCTCGGTCCCGGCATATTTCATCATGTTGGGCTGCGCCGGGTGGGCCTTGCCCACCTTGATCTCGTCGAGGAACTTCTCGCCCATGCAGGCATAGGCCAAAGCATCGACATCGAACATCGCCAGCTCGGCGCGCAGGATCGGGTCAAGCTCACCGGCATGGCGCTTCATCGCCGCACCGATCGCGGCGGTGCGATCGCCGCCGCCAGCACCCGAGATCATCTCGCGCTCATGGCCCAGCAGATATTTGGCGACGTCCCAGCCGCGGTTGATCTGGCCGACGAAGCCAGGCACGTCCTCGCCGTAGCTCTTGGGCACCTTCACGTCGTCGAAGAAGGTTTCGCAGAACGGTGAATTGCCGCTGATCAGCTTGATCGGCTTGGTGGTGACACCGGGCGTCTGCATGTCGAACAGCATGAATGTGATGCCCTGGTACTTGTTCTCCTTGTCGGTACGCACCAGGCAGAAGATCCAGTCACACTTGTCGGCATAGGAAGTCCAGATCTTCTGGCCGTTGACGACCCAGTGATCGCCCTTGTCCTCGCCGAAGGTCTGCATCGAAACTAGGTCGGAACCGCTGCCCGGCTCGGAATAGCCCTGGCACCAGCGGATCTCGCCGCGCGCGATCTCGTTCAGGAAGCGGCGCTTCTGGCCTTCGGTCCCGAAATGCAGCAGCGCCGGACCAAGCATCCAGATGCCGAAGCTGGAAAGCGGCGGGCGAGCGCCGATGCGGCTCATTTCCTCGCGCAGCACCTTGGCCTCGGCGGGATTGAGCGCGGCACCGCCATATTCCTTGGGCCAGGCCGGAACGGTGTAGCCCTTGGCCACACATGCCTCGAACCAGGCCTTCTGCGCATCGCTCTTGAAGGTGGCGTTGCGGCCGCCCCAATACACATCGTCCTCGTCGCGCACGGGCTCGCGCATTTCGGCAGGGCAATTGGCCTCGAGCCAGGCCCGGGTTTCACTACGGAAGGTCTCCAGATCGGACATGTCCGATTCTCCTCTCATCTCTCCTGATTGACGCTTACGTTAGGGTGATTCGCACCCCCGCCGCAAGCAAAGTTGTAAGGGCCAGCCATGCCGTAGCGTCAGCGGCACGGGCGTTGACGGGCGGCGCGGTTCGCTTACGCTAACGTCAATCGAGAGGAGAGGCTTGATGACAGGACCAGTGCCGATTCGCCGCCAAACAGGCGCGCCGGCATGAGCCTTGTCCGGGGCCCCTTGCCGTCCAGCCTGAAGTTCATCCACGGCTCCGGCGCGGTGGCCTTCGGCGTCAAGGATTCGGGATTCAGCTTCTTCCTACTGCCTTATTACAACCTGGTGCTGGGCGTAGAGGCCTGGCTGGTCGGGCTGGCGCTCGCAACCGCGCTGATCATCGACGCCTTTGTCGACCCGCTGATCGGCCACCTTTCAGATCGGACCTACACCAAATGGGGCCGACGCCTGCCGTGGCTCTATGTTGCCCCGATCCCGCTGGCTTTCATGTGGACCTTGCTCTGGTCACCACCGTTCACCGGCACGCCGACCTTCTGGGAAATTGTCGCGCTGGCAGTGGGAGTGCGGCTGCTGCTTTCGGCCTGCGAAGTGCCATCGATCAGCCTCGTACCCGAAATCACTGCCGATTACGACGAGCGTACCACACTGTTCCGCTATCGCTTCCTGTCAGGCTGGCTGGGCGGACTGCTGATGATGATCATGGCTTTCACTGTGTTCCTGCCGACGCCCGAAGCCCAGCTGCAGGCTGACGGCTATGCCCAGTATGGCATGTTCGGAGCGGTGATGATCGCAGTGGCGGTGATCGGTTCGGCGGCGGGGCAGCACCGGCTGGTGGCGCAATGGCCGGCACAGCGGCCCGAACCTTTCTCGATTACGGGCGCCTTCCGCGAGATTTTTGACGCTTTCCGCGAACCCGCCTTCCTGATCTTCGCAGCGGGGGGTCTGGCGGCCTATGTCGGTCAGGGCGTCAACTTCTCCATCACCCAATACGTCAACAATTACGTCTGGAAGTTCGACGAGTTGGGCTTCCAGATTTTCCCGCTTGTGCTGGCGGCATCGGTGCTGATCATGTTCGTGGTGGTGGGGCCGCTGCACCGCCGCTTTGGCAAGCCGCGTTCAGCCTCTGGCGGCGCGCTGATGGCGCTGGTGTTCTATTTTGTGCCTTTCGCGCTGTTGCTGGCCGGCCTGTGGCCCGAAACCGGCAGCACCGCTTCGACCGTGCTGGTGCTGGCAATGCTGACCTGTGCCAATGTTGCGGGCGTGGTGGCGATCATTTCCGCGACTTCGATGGTGGCAGAGATCGTCGAAGCCTATGAGGCACGCACCGGCAAGCGCGCCGAAGGCACATTCTATTCCGGGAACTGGCTGGTGCAGAAATGCGCGACCGGAATCGGCATCCTTGCCACCAGCCTGATCGTCCAGTCGCTGGGGATCGAACAGGGCACACCGCAAGACCAGGTACCCGAAGCCGTGGTGACCCAACTTGCCGTGATCTACATGGCGGTGGGCGTTTTCCTGGGACTGTGCGCCGCCTTCTGGCTCGACCGGTTCCCGATCAGCCGCGCCGATCACGAGGCGCGGGTCGCCGCCCGCGCCGCAAGGGGCGATCTGCATGCCGACAATCCGCTGGACGAAGCCATGCGAGCCGATCCCGATGCACACGGGATCACGCCATGACACTGCACAAATGAGAGCTTGGCGCGCCTTGCGGCCTCTGCCAGTGAAGCGCGCGGAAAATGACAGACACAAGAGCCAAGGACAGGAGCACCCGCATGGATTTCGAACCGACCGAACGGCAGCAGTACTGGCGCAACCGGGTGCGCGATTTCATCGAGCACCATGTCCGCCCCGCCGTGCCGACCTACAAGGCCCAGGACGCCGCGGGCGAGCGCTGGAAGGTGATCCAGGTGGTCGAGGACCTCAAGGCCAAGGCCAAGGCCGATGGCATCTGGAACCTGTTCATGCCGCCGCGCAACGACAGCCACCACCATGTCGATGACACCTTCGAGTTCGAAGGGCCGGGCCTGACCAATCTTGAATATGCGCTGTGCGCCGAAGAGATGGGGCGGATCGGTTTCGCCAGCGAAGTGTTCAACTGTTCCGCGCCTGACACCGGCAACATGGAAGTGTTCCACCGCTATGGCACGCGCGAGCAGAAGGAGCAGTGGCTGCGGCCGCTGATGAACGGCGAGATCCGTTCGGCATTCCTGATGACCGAACCCTATACCGCCTCGTCCGATGCCACCAATATCGAATGCCGGATCGAACGCGATGGCGACGATTACGTGATCAACGGCCGCAAGTGGTGGTCGTCGGGCGTGGGTGATCCGCGCTGCAAGGTGGCAATCGTGATGGGCAAGACCGATTTTTCGGCCGGGCGCCACGCCGCCCAGTCGATGATCCTGATGCCGATGGACGCGCCGGGCGTGAATGTGCTGCGACACTTGCCGGTGTTCGGCTATGACGATGCTCCGCACGGCCACATGGAAGTGGAACTGAAAGACGTGCGCGTGCCGGTCAGCAACATGCTGCTGGGCGAAGGGCGCGGTTTCGAGATCGCGCAGGGCCGGTTGGGCCCGGGCCGCATCCATCACTGCATGCGCACCATTGGCGTGGCCGAGGAAGCATTGGCCAAGATGTGCCGCCGGCTGCAGGAACGCGAAGCCTTCGGCAAGCCGATCTACAAGCATTCGGTGTGGGAGGAGCGGGTCGCCCGCGCCCGTATCGATATCGATATGACGCGCCTGCTGTGCCTCAAGGCCGCCGACATGATGGACAAGGTCGGCAACAAGGCCGCCAAACAGGAAATCGCGATGATCAAGGTGCAGGCGCCCAACATGGCGCTGCGCATCATCGACGATGCAATCCAGGCGCATGGCGGCGGCGGCGTGTCGGACGATTATGGCCTGGCCAATGCCTATGCCCATCAGCGCACGCTTCGTCTGGCTGACGGCCCGGACGAAGTCCATGCGCGTTCGATCGCGCGGATGGAATTCGCCAAGCACCTGCCGCAGCCGGGGCCGAGCGCCAATGCGCTGCGCGACGGCAAGGGGCCAAGCATGGGCGAGGCCGGGTTCAGCTCGGGCGACATGGGCGTGGCGCGCTGATTCAACTCCCCTCCCGCTTGCGGTAGGGGGATTTGGGAGAGAGAATTTGGTAAAAGCAGCTATCCTGGAACAACCCGGCCAAGGGCTCGTGATTGGTGAAATCGAACTGGCCGAGCCCGGCCCGCACGAGGTGTTGATCGACACCAAGGCCTGCGGGTTGTGCCACTCTGACCTGCACTTCATTGATGGCGCCTATCCGCACGCGCTCCCCCTCGTGCCGGGCCATGAGGCCGCAGGCCTGGTGCGTGCGGTCGGCTCGCAGGTCAGAACGGTGAAGCCGGGCGATCATGTCGTCACCTGCCTGTCTGCCTTTTGCGGCCAATGCGAATTCTGCGTGACGGGCCGCATGGCGCTGTGTCTCGGCGGGGCAACCAGGCGCGGCAAGGACGATCCGCCGCGTCTTACCCGCAACGGGGGCGAGTTGGTCAACCAGATGGTCAATCTCTCGGCGCTGGCCGAGCAGATGCTGATCCACGAAAACGCCTGTGTCGCGATCGACAAGGATATGCCGCTCGACCGGGCGGCGGTGATCGGCTGTGCCGTGACGACCGGAGCAGGAACGATCTTCAACGCCTGCAAGGTGACGCCGGGCGAAACCGTGCTGGTGGTTGGCTGCGGCGGAGTTGGCCTCGCTACGATCAACGCGGCCAAGATTGCGGGCGCGGGAAAAGTCATCGCCGCCGATCCTTTACCCGAAAAGCGCGCGCTCGCTGAAGTTCTCGGCGCGACGCACACCGTCGATGCCACTGCCGATGGCGTGGTTCAGGAGATCATGGCGATCTCGAACGGCGGGGTCGATTGGGCGATCGAAGCAGTCGGGCGACAAGCTTCTGCCGATCTTGCGGTGGCATCGCTGCGCCGTGGCGGCACTGCGGTCATCCTCGGCCTGATGCCGCTCGACTGCAAGGTCGGGCTTGGCGCGATGGACCTGCTCGCCAGCAAGAAGCTGATGGGCGCGCTCATGGGTATGAACCACTTCCCGGTCGATCTCCCGCGACTGGTCGATTTCTACATGCGCGGGCTGCTTGATCTCGACACGATCATCGCCGAGCGCATCCCGCTCGAAGCGATCAACGAAGGGTTCGACAAGATGCGCAGTGGCCATTTCGCGCGCAGCGTGGTGGTGTTCGACTGATGAGTGACGCGGCGATCGATTTCGACAAGGAAATGGTCGGCACGGTCGAAGTGTCGGAAAAGGACCGGCTTGACCTCGACCGCCTGACGGCCTGGTTCGAAGACCATGTCGAAGGCTTCGCCGGGCCGATCAGCTACACCAAGTTCAAGGGCGGGCAGTCGAACCCGACCTACCGCATCGACACGCCGGGTGCTTCCTATGTGCTGCGGCGCCAGCCGTTCGGCAAGCTACTGCCCTCGGCGCACGCGGTCGACCGCGAATATGCCGCGATGACCGGGCTTTATCCCACCGGCTTCCCGGTGCCGCGAACCTATGGCCTGTGCGAAGACCCGGAGGTGATCGGGGCGAAATTCTTCGTGATGAGCATGGCCGACGGTCGCTCGCTCTGGAACGGCGCGCTGCCGCAGTGCTCGAAAGACGAGCGGCGTGCGATCTACCATGCGTTGATCGACACCATGGCCGATCTGCACCTCAAGGATCCGCAAGCGATCGGCATGGGCGAGTTCGGCAAACCGGGCGATTATTGCGCACGCCAGATCAGCCGCTGGACCAAGCAGTACAAGCTGTCGGAAACCGAACACCAGCCCAAGATGGAGCGGCTGATCGAATGGCTGCCCGCCACGATTCCACCGCAACACAATTCCAGCGTGGTGCATGGCGATTACCGGCTCGACAATGTGATCTTTCACAAGACCGAGAACCGGATCATCGCGGTGCTGGACTGGGAATTGTCCACGCTGGGCGATCCGATCGCCGATTTCAGCTATCTGATGCTCAACTGGCATAACCCGGCCGATGGCCGTGCCGGGCTGTTTGGCCTTGATATCGACGCACTGGGCATCCCCAGCCAGGACGAAGCGGTGGAACGCTATGTCGCGCGCACCGGCTATCCGGTGCCGCCGATGGACTGGTACTTCGCGTACAATTTGTTCCGCCTCGCAGGCATCATGCAAGGCATCAAGAAGCGCGTGATCGACGGCACCGCCTCATCCGCCCATGCGCGGCAGATGAGCGACCGGGTAACGCCGCTGATCGATCGCGCCTATGATTTTGCCTTGTCGGCAGGCATGCCGGAATAGAGCGGAAGTTTAGGGTCAGAACCCTAGAACTCCGCACTCCAGCTCACTACCGCGCCAACATCGCCTCGTGCCTGCGCATAATGGCCGGGCTGGCTGCGGTAGAACAGGCTTGCGCCGCCCCGCCCCCACGGCAGCGGCCCTTGCCACGCCACTTCGCTCACCAGTTCGCGGCCCTGCGGCACCAGCGACAGGCGCTGTATCGCCAGACCCGGGGTTTCGGTCGCATAGTCGTAACTGGTCGGCAGGTTCAGCTTCAATCCGCCCTGCTCCACCCGCAGCGGCTGGCTGATGCGGAACGCCAGACTGTCGCCCTGTGCCAGTGTGTCTGAGCGGGCAATGTCGAAAGCCCAGGCCTGGCTCAACAGTCGCGAACCGCTCGCGATCACCCCGCTCGGGCGTGCGCGGGTCAGGCCCAACCGCCATTCCGCGCCGACCGACCAGCTCTCGCCAGCGGCCCAGCGCGCCGAGGCATCGACAAAGGCGGTGTCAGCGCCTGCGGCGCCGATCGCCGGATGCAGCTGTGCACCCAGAAAGCTGCGCGCTTCGCGCATCCAGCTCATCCCGAGCGTCGCGGCAAGTGCGCCCGCGCGCCGATCCACGGACACGCCGAAGCTCTGTGTCGGAAAGCGCTCACTTGGGCGATAGAGCGCCTCATCGAGCCGCTGCGCAAAGGCCAGCCGCGCATCGCCGCGCCCGGCGTGGAGCGTGAGGCCCCATCCCCCCATTTCATGCCGAATCGCAACAGCCGCGTCGCTCGCGTCGAAAAAGCCGCTGTCGGTGCGCGCGCCCGGGGCAATGCGGAAGGCCGGCGTGGCATGACCCTGCAGCTGCGCCACAAGACCGCCCGCGCCTTGTGCATAGGCCACGCCCAGCTGGGTGCCCGGCGCGATCTGCGCCGCGATCCGCGCCGCTAGGACTTCGGCCTGCTCGGCTTCCTCGCTACTCAACCGCAGGGGCTCAGTCCAGCGCGAGGCATTGCCCGTGCGGGCATCCGTGATCTGGAACGCCAGCGCCATCCCCTCGGCCTGCGCGGCAATATGGCGGCCCGCACCCTCGACCGCGCCGCGCAGCCGCGGCACCAGCGTCGACCCGGCCAGTCCAGCGCCCAAATCGAAGCCATAGGCGCGCTGGTACTTGTCAGTGATGATCGTCTGCACTGATTGCCCGACCAGCGCGTCACCCATGGCCGGCGATCCCACCATGACCCTCGAACTGAGCGAGAACGCAGTCGACTGCCCGGCCAGAGTGGTGGTGCCGGCCGGGGCAAAGGCCCGCGCGATGTCAAGGATGCCGCGTCCGAACACGGCGTCGACCCCGGCCGTTCCCGCATCGCGCGCGCTGGTCAGCAGGATTTCGACGATCTGGCGCCCGGTGAGGTTGGGAAAGGCCTGCGCCAGCAACGCGACCGCACCCGCCACTTGCGGTGCCGAGAAGCTGGTGCCCGAAAACACCGTCACGAACTGCGAGCCGCCCACCGTTTCCACGAACAATTGCCCGTTCTGGTAAAGGCAGCACACATCCTCGCCCAGCGCTGTCAGGAATGATCCCTGCGCGGTTCCGGCGCGGTTGCTGAATGTCGAGAACTGCCCGCTGCTGTCGTTCGATCCGACGATGATGACATTGGCCCCGCCGGCCTGGAGCAGGCTTGTCGCGAAGGGATCGGGCTGGTTCGGATCAATCCCGGGTTCACTGCCGTCACCGCCGTTTCCGGCGGCGACAACGATCACCACGCCGGCTGCTGCGGCCCGGCTGATTGCGTCAAGTAGGACTGTGGTGGCGGAACTTCCGCCAAGGCTGAGGTTCACCACCTTCGCCCCCGAGCTGACCGCGACATCGACCCCGCGCGCGATATCGGCATCGTTGAATTCGCAGCTGAGCGAGGGATCGTTACCATTGGTGCTGCAAGTGCCGGGCGCGTCGGCCCTCAGCGCCAGCACCTGCGCCTCATAGGCGATGCCCAGGATCCCGCGATTGTCGCGCGCGGCGGCGGCGACCAGCGCAACATGGGTGCCATGGTCGTCAGGTCCGTCAATCCCGCGGTTGCCCGCGACATCGGCAGAATTGGGGTGGATCCGCCCGGCGAACTCGGGGCTGTCGCTATCGATCCCGCTGTCAACCACCGCAATGATCGACCCGCGGCCGGTGTTGCCGCCCTGCCAGGCGGTTATGGCATTGTGGTAGGCCGGCCCGTCAGAGGTGCGATATTCCTGTGTGTCGAAGGTGGCGGCAGGCGTGGGTGTGGGCGTCGGGCTCGGGGTCGGCGATGGCGTGGGGCTTGGCGACGGGGCCGGCGTACTGATCGGTCCGCCGCCGCCACCACCACCGCACCCGCTAAGCAAGGCTAGCGCCGAAACAGCGGCAAGCGCGGCGACCGCGCGGCGGGCAGGCAGGGCTCGAACCGGAATTCCTGGCATGGCGCGACCCTTCTACCTCCTTCCCCCCTAAACCATATGCCTAGGTGCAAGGTTATTGCGCTGGCAAGATTTTCTGCGCAGCTGAACCCTTGCCGCCCCGCTGCGTCGCCGCTAGCAGCGCAGCACTGCCCTGTGGCTGATTGCGGAGTGCCTCGAATGTCCAGCGAACTTATCCAGGCGATCGAAGCGGCATGGGACCGCCGTACCGTGCTGACGCCTTCCGACCAGTCCGTCCGCGATGTGGTGGAGCAGGCGATCGCCCTGCTTGATAGCGGCGCGGCGCGTGTGGCCGAACCCGATGGGAACGGCGGATGGAAGGTCAACCAATGGCTCAAGCAGGCCGTGCTGCTGTCGTTCCGGCTCAACGGCAACGAGGTGATCGCTGGCGGTTCGGCTGGCGGGCCTGCCTATGACAAGGTGCCGGGCAAATTCGCCGGATGGAGCGAGAACCGCTTTGCCGAAGCCGGTTTCCGGGTCGTGCCCGGCGCGGTGGCGCGGCGCGGCAGCTACATCGCCAAGGGCGTGGTGCTGATGCCCAGCTTCGTCAACATCGGCGCCTATGTCGATGAAGGCGCAATGATCGACACCTGGGCTACGGTCGGTTCCTGCGCGCAGATCGGCAAGAATGTACATATCTCGGGCGGAGCCGGCATTGGCGGCGTGCTTGAGCCGCTGCAGGCCGAACCGGTGATCATCGGCGACGGGGCTTTCATCGGCGCGCGTGCGGAAGTGGCCGAAGGGGTGCGCGTGGGCGAAGGCGCGGTGCTGTCGATGGGTGTCTATCTCGGCGCGTCGACCAAGATCGTCGATCGCGAAACCGGCCAGATCTATCGCGGCGAAGTGCCGCCCTATGCGGTGGTCGTGCCCGGATCGCTGCCGGGCAAGCTGCTGCCGGACGGCTCGGCCGGCCCATCGCTCTATTGCGCGGTGATCGTGAAGACGGTGGATGCGCAGACCCGCGCCAAGACCGGAATCAACGAACTTCTGCGCGATTGACCTTGGCGCGCTTAAGGCGCAGACTTCCTCGATCGCGTCGGGTCGCAACCCATTCGCCCCGATTGCCTGTTTCGCGGGAAGGGAAGCCCATGGAAAACAGAGACGGCGAAATTCACATTGAAGATGACGATGCCCGCGCGGCGGTGACCAACACCGGTTTGCGCTGGGTACTGGCGATCAGCCTGTTCCTGGCGGCCGCAGCCATGACGCTGGTCTGGGTGATCCCTGCGCTAACCGCGACCTGACGCTAGATTCCCTTCGCCGGGCTTTCGATCGGGGGCAGTCCCCGCTGGCTCGCGGCAAAGGCTTCCGCTCCCCGAAGCGCGCGCAGCGCATTGCGCAGCGCAATCTTTTCGAGGTCCTGGCGCCTGTAACCGCGCCGCGCGAGTTCGGCGAACAGCGCCGGATAGCCCGACACGTCCTCCATTCCCACCGGGCCGCTGGGCATGCCGTCATAATCCCCACCGATCCCGATATGGTCGATCCCCGCGAGTTTGCGGACATGGTCGATATGGTCCGCCATGTCGGAAATGGTCGCCTGCGGGGCCGGGTTGGCGCCTTCCCATTCCTTCAACGCGGTGGCCACCGTATCGGGTTGACCCAGCCAGAGGGTTGCCAGCCGCGCCCGCTCCGCATCGCGGCGGGCATTCCACTGGCGCAGTTCCTCGCTCAAGAAGCCGGGCAGGCCCACCACCATCACCACACCGCCATTTTGCGGCAACCGCTTGAGGACGCTGTCAGGCACATTGCGGGCGTGGCCATTGATCGCACGCGCGCCCGAATGGCTGAAGATCACCGGTGCCTTTGCCACGTCCAGCACATCGTGCATTGTCGCTTCGCTGACATGGCTGAGGTCGACCTGCATCCCGATGCGGTTCATCTCGCGCACCACGTCGCGCCCGAAATCGGTCAGCCCGTCATGCGCCGGGGCATCGGTGGCACTGTCCGCCCAGGGCGTGTTCTTGGAATGGGTAAGCGTCATGTAGCGCGCGCCGACAGCATACATCTGGCGCAGCACAGCCAAGCTCGATCCGATCGAATGGCCGCCCTCCATGCCCATCAGAGACGCGATCCTGCCGCGTTTGATCGCCGCTTCCACGTCATCGGCGGTTAGCGCGACCTGCAATTCGTTCGGGTAGCGCGCGACCAGCCGACGGGTCACATCGATCTGCTCAAGCGTGGCCTGCACCGCTGCCGGCTCAGCCAGCGAAGCCGGGACATAGACCGACCAATATTGCGCGCCGACCTTGCCGCGGCGCAGACGAGCCAGATCGGTGTGCATCACCGAACCGCCCGGATGTTCCGCGCCGGTGTCGGTAGTGTCTTCGAAATCGAAGCCATTGATCACATTGCCAGCCCGTTCGCGCAGCTGCATCGGCGCATCATTGTGCCCGTCGAACACCGGGGCTGCGTCAAGTGCGGCATTGGCCAACTGTTCCGGGGTCTGCTGCGCCGCAGCGACCGTGGAAACGGCCAGGAGCGCGGCGGCGAAGATCGGTGCGGCGGGGTTCATGCTTTCCTCTAGCTGCGCTCCATCATGGGCGGAGCGGTTTGCTCCGCCATAGCGCAGGCACAGGCAAAGGGAAGAGCGCGGAAGGGCGATGTGCCCAGTATCGGGCACAAGCGAAGCAACGCGGCGTCGCGGCCGGTCTTCGGAAGTCTGGCGGCCAAGGCCGCAAGGTGCGGTGCCTCCCACATGGAAGGCACCGCCCCTGGGGCAATGATCAGCTGAGGTGCTTCGACACCGCAGCAGTCATCTTGAACATCGAGATCTGGGCATTGCCGATCACCGCGCCAAGCTTGGCATCGGGATTGATCTGACGCTTGTCGGTCTTGTCCTGCAGGCCGTTGGCCTTGATGTAGTCCCACACCTTGGAGGTGACCTGAGCGCGGGTCATCGGACCCTTGCCGACCACCGCCTCGAGAGCGGGCGACAGATTCACGGGCTTTTGCAGCGCGTTACCAGCCATGTTCAATTCCTTTCCATTCTATGGCCGTTACAACTCGAATTCGTCATCTTCCCAGCCTTCCTCGTCATCCTGCGACCGGGTGTAGCGGGCAACCAGCGCGGTGCTGGCGACGACTTGCCCTTCCATTGCTGCGAGCAGGTCCTCCCGCTTGGCCCCCGGCATGAGGGTCAAGGGAAGTTCGAGCGCAAACAGCTGGAATACGTAATGATGGGTTTCGCCTTCGGGCAGATCAGGCAGCAACCATTCCGAATTGCCGAGCGAGTTCTTGCCCGTGCGTGGCGGCTCTTCGCCCTCAAGCAGCTTGCCGCGCTGGCCGGGCAGCCCCCACACCAGCCAGTGGCAGCGCGGCTCGCCCGATGCGCTGGTCGCGTCTTCGACAACGATAGCGATCTCCTGCGTGCCGGGCGGAGGTGCGGTCCATTCGAGCGGCGGGGCCACCGCATCTTCCTCGTCAGCCGTGAAACAGGGATCAAGCTCGCCACCGGCGGCAAAGGCCGGACTGCTCAGGGTGATCCCGCCGCGCCCCCAGCTGCGCTCGCTTGCCAGGCGGGCGGCGGCAAGCCCCGGATGGCGTGCGGCAGCCGGCAAGGCAGTCTGGAGCCATGGAGGCACGGTCGACACGGTAACGGGATCCCTCTCTTTTCGAAAAGCGAAACTAGGGATTTCAGAGGGGCGTGACGAGGCGGTTAAGAGTGATTTGCACCGCTTTTGGGCGCTTAACTGTGGGTAATTCATGTCCGTAGCGGCATTTCCCCGCTTGGCCGAGCCATCCAAGGGATTGTGCGCGAAGGTGCATGGCCGCATTCTGCACCACGTCAAATCCTGTTCGAGCGCGTGCTCGACGCATCCGATGGGGAACATGATGGGTATCGGTCGCACTGCCCTCACCGCCACACTGGCATTCTCGCTGGCCGCCTGCGGCGGTGGTGGCGGAGGCGGGCCGACCAGCGGCGGCACACCCACGCCCACACCCACTGCTGGCGCCTGTGCACTGTCACAGCAGCAGCAATTCGCCTTCGACGCGATCAACGAGTGGTATCTGTTCCCCGATCTGATCGCGACCAATGTGAACCGCGCGAACTATTCCACAGTGCAGGCCTATATGGATGCGCTCACCGCACCCGCGCGCGCAGCCGGCAAGGACGACTTTTTCAACTTCGCAACCTCGATCGCGGAAGAGAATGCCCTGATCAATTCAGGCTCCAGTGCCGGTTTCGGCGTGCGGCTGGGCTATGATACCGGCGCCAACCGGGTGTTCGTGCTCGAGGCCTATGAGAACGCGCCGGCGTTCCCGGCCGGGATCGACCGCGGCACCGAACTGCTCGCCATCGGCACTTCCACTACCAATCTCCAGCTGGTGAGCTCGCTCATGGCATCAGGCGGACCGCAGGCGGTGATCGACGCGCTGGGCTCATCCAACCCCGGTGTCACGCGGGTGCTGCGGTTCCGCACTGTCGCCGGAGTGACCAGCGAACGGAGTATCAGCAAGACCGAATACCCGCTCGATCCGGTGTCTGACCGCTATGGCGCGCTGATCCTCGATGATGGCGGCAAGAAGGTCGGCTACATCAACCTGCGCACCTTCATTGTGCAGGATGCCACCAACCAGCTGCGCATCGCGTTCGAGAACTTGCGCAGCCAGGGCGTGAACGAGATCATCCTCGACTTCCGTTACAACAGCGGCGGGCTGGTCAATGTGGCCCAGTCGCTGGGCGACCTGATGGGCCAGGGCCGGGTTGGCCAGGTGTTCAGCCGCACGGTCTACCGCGCCAGCAAGGCCGCGCAGAACAGCACGCGCAACTTCCAGACCGAGGCCAATGCCATCGCGCCCCTGAAGATCGCCATCATCGGCCGCAGCAGCACAGCCTCGGCCAGCGAACTCGTCGCCAATTCGATGCTGGCCTATCTCAAGCCCAACATGGCGCTGATCGGCACCAACACTTCGGGCAAACCGGTCGGCCAGAGTGCGTTCGACCTTGCCGCCTGCGATCTCAGGCTTCGCGTCGTGACCTTCAAAACCGACAATGCAGCAGGCGAAGGCGAGTATTTCAACGGGCTCGCCCCGTTCTTCACCAACACCTGCCGCGCCAATGACGACATTCTCTTCCCGCTGGGCGATCCGCGCGAAGGCTCGGTCGCAACCGCGCTCGACTTCCTCGCCGGGCGCAGCTGCACCGCGATCGCCGGGGCCGGCGTCCAGGGTGCGCAAGCCCTGGGTACGGAACGCAAGCTGCTGCAACCCGACATCCCGTCGTCGGCGCAGCACCAGATCCCCGGCCTGTTCTGACGCCGCGCGGTGCGGCGTTAAAGCCCGGTCGGAACCGTCTCGAAGCCCGGGATATCGCCGAGCTCGACCCAGTCCTGCTTGCTCTTGGTATAGCAGTGGAAGGCAGGCTTGAGGCTCGAGGTATCATCGAGCGTTCCGGCCTTGATGAACATCAGCCCCGGCGGCTGCTCGACCCGTGTGAACACCGGCGAGCCGCAGTTCTCGCAGAACTGGCGGCGCACCGTGGCGCCGCTGTCGCCGGTGTCGTTATAGGTCTTGACCTCGCCTTCGACCTTCACCGAGCCTTCCGACACGCCGATGATGATCGAGAGCGCACTGCCGGCCTGGCGCTGGCAGTTCTTGCAATGGCAGGTCACGCACATCAGCGGATCGGTGCTCAGCTCATAGCGCACCGATCCGCACAGGCATCCTCCGGTCAGTCCCATCTTGCCGGTCTCCTTGGCTAGCTGTTGTTCGCGGCAGGATCCGCGCGGGTGAACAGGAACACGAGGAAGCCCAGCGCGAACAGCGCATCGCCCGCCAGCACCGCCAGGATCAGCGGGTCAGCCCCGCTGGCCAGTTCCTTGGGGCCAAGCAGCGCCACCACGCCCACCTTGCCCAGGATCCCGGCCCACAGCACCGTGCCATAGCGCAGCGGATCGCTCGCCACGATCAGGTAGACCAGGCCGAAGGCGAACACGAGCAGGCCGATGATGCGCGCATCCACGCTGGATTCGGGCACCAGCATCCCGGCAAGTCCGATCACGAAATTGAACGCTGTCGCCAGCCAGAAGAAGATGCGCCAGCTGCGGCCGGCATCGCCATACAGGTTCATACTCAGGGGTTCTCCTCGCCTTCGAAGGGCTGCCGGTCGGTATAGGCGCAGCCGGTGTGCTGCACATTGCCGATATTGAGAGTGACAGTGAAGGGATAGCGCCGGTCGCTCATCGCATCGGAGCAGCTGCCCGGCGTCACCGCCATCTGCAGCGCTTCGCCGCCCAGCGTGCCGCTCACACCCAGCCCGCCATTACCGGCAAAGCGGGTTACCCGGGCCTGTTCCCCGGCGATGTTCCCGGGCGTGGACCAGGTTAGGGTGGAACCTTCGACCCTGGCGCTCCAGAACGGCTCGGTGCCCAGCGCAGTGATCGTTTCAGTATCGGCGATCCCGTCGAACACCGGAACGTCGCCCGGCACTTCGCCGCCAGCTCCCGAGCTGCCGCCCGAACAGGAGGCGAGCAGGCATAAGGTCAGCCCCGCCGTTGCTGCGCTCTGCCCAATTCGCATGCCGTGCCTCCCTGCTTCCGCCTCGAAATAGGCGAGCGCCGGGGGCATGTCCATGCGCCACCCGCCCTCACTCAGCGCAGCGGTAGGGCCAATGTGAACGCACCGCATGCACCACAGTCCTGAAGCGAAAAAAGCGCCCGGCGGAATAGTGATCGGGCCAGCGGCGGGCCAGAGCGGCACGAGAGTGACGCGGGGGCGGGCTAATCCGCCAGCTTGAGCCAGATTTCGGCGAAGTAGGAAAGCCCTACCTCTTGTTGACCATTTGAAAGCAATTCCGCGATATACTGATGCAATGCCTGCGGAAATAGTTGCCCTGCTGGATAAGCCCTGGCTGCTCGCCATTTTACTGGCGATCGGTGCGGCCTTGGGCATGTTTATCGAGCGGTTTGTGGAAACGCAGAAACTTGCTGAACGCCGCGCCTATTGGCAGGGCCGTAACGCCGCCAAGGGCAATCGGGGCAAGGGCAGCGCGAAAGTCGTGCCGATCCGTGAACCGGAGGTAAAGGCAACCGACTTTGCCGCCGACCAATTAAGGGTCGTTTGTAAGGCCGACTTCAAGGCGCGCCCGTTGCTCAACCGGCCAGAAGCGGCCGTGTTCAAGGCGCTTGATACGGCGGTGATCGCGCGCAATCCAGGGTGGCAGGTCATGGCACAGGTTAGTCTGGGCGAGTTACTCGCCAGCGAAGACAAGGATGCCTATTTCGCGGTGAATGCCAAGCGCGTCGATTTCGCGCTCATGGATGACAAGTGCGAGGTGCGCCACGCCCTCGAGTATCAGGGCACGGGCCACCACAATGGCGCCAGCGCCGCCGCGCGGGACGCCATCAAGAAGGAAGCGCTGCGCAAAGCGGGGATCGGCTACCACGAGATCGTCGCAGGCCACACAACACCAACGGAACTCAAGCGGCTGGTCGACAAGCTGGTGCCGGTTCCCGCACCCGCGCCCGCGCAGTCCTAACCCTCGATCAGCACGATGTCCCAGCTGTAGCGGTGGTCGCCCAGCGCCTTCGCCACCGATGTCGGCGCATCGTCGCCCAGCGCGGAATAGAGCCGGTCCTTTGAATTGAGCGCCGCGTCCTCGGGGAAATACATCTGCAATATGTTGCGCGAGCTCGCCCCTTGCGCGTCGAGATGGATATGCGGCGGGCGGTGGCCGATCGGGCTGGCATAGCTGCCCGGCTTGATCGTGGTGAGTTTCCAGCTGCCATCGCTGTTGGTGTGGATGCTGGCATAGCCCTGGAAATCGGGATCGAGCGGCATCACCGCCGGATCCTGCGGATGGTCATAGCGGCCATGGGTATTGGCCTGCCAGATATCGAGCCGCGCGCCGCTGATCGGCTTGCCGTGGCGATCGAGCACGCGCCCCATCACCTCGATCACCTGCCCCTGCGCGCGATTGGCATGCCCGCCGATGCGAGTGAGATCGGCATCGGTCTCGCCGCGATAGGCGGTGGGGAAGAACGGGCCGAGCGGCGATTCGGCGGTGATCGCCTGCGCCAGCGCCTGACTGCCCGCTGCCGCACTGGCGATGGCGCCGACGGTGAAGGCGCGGCGCGAAATAATGTAACCGTGATGTGGCATGATGAAACCCTCCCCAGGGAAACCAAGGCCGCCCCAGACAGGAGCTTAAGCGGCTGAGCGGGCGGTGTCCATGGCGGCGCCATGCCCGGGCGCACCGCAACCTATTCGAGCACCGCCAGCGTGTCGATGAACGCCCACAGCGCCGGGTCGTCGAGCAGGGCGCATACCTCGCGCGCCACCGTTTCGGGATCGCCTTCGGCGAAGCTGAACCAGTGGTCGCCGTAGTTTACGCGCATTTCCGAGCCGAGCCGGTGGCGCTCGGCGAGGTAGTAGGTCTTGGCCTTGGCGATCGGGATATGCCGCCCGTAGGAGTCGAACCCGCCCGGCGCAGCCCGACCCAATTCAACCACGAACTTGCCCCCAGCGCTGATGAACTGCACTGTCAGCAGGTCCGCCGCCGCCCCGCGCAGGCGATGCAGGTGCGGTAGTGAGCCCTTGAAGCCCATGGCGCGCAGATGCGGGAGGACGACGGCCTTGAGGGCCGCATCCACCGCATCACGCGCCGAAGCTATCAGTCGTCCTTCCGCCACGGCCGCTCTTCGAGCCGGGCCATGAAGTCCCAGTGCGGCACTTCGTCCGCCAACTCCGCCAGTGGCACACCTTCCAGGCGAACGTCGTGGGCGGGAAGGTTGGCAAGCACATCATGGATCGCGCCCGCCCGCTCTTCAGCGAGCAGGTCAGCCACAATCGTGCGCTGCTCGGCGGTCATGCCCTGCAGCACGCGCTTCCGTTCGGCTTCCTCCGCACTCAGCGGCAGAGCCGCTTCGTTGCTGCGTTCGGCGTGCCCGTGCGCGCGAATTCGATTGGCCAAGACGCAGCCGCGCGCCAGCGAGACCATATGATCCATGAGGTCGCGATAGGCACTCACCGGCGGTTCTCGATCAGTCGTGCTCGCGGCCGCCCGCGCCGACATAGAGTTCGCGCCCGCCCTCGTTATAGCGGCGGCTCATTTCTTCCATCCCCTTGAGCGCGGCCTCGCGGCTGGCGGCGGCGGCTTCGGCCCCGCTCGGCATGCTGGCGAGGAAGCTGTCTGCGCCCTGGTTTTGCCGCGCGGCAAAATCGCGCACGTCCTGACTGATCTTCATGCTGCAGAACTTGGGCCCGCACATCGAGCAGAAATGCGCCGACTTGGCGCCTTCGGCGGGCAGCGTCTGGTCATGATATTGCTCGGCCGTGTCCGGATCGAGGCTGAGGTTGAACTGGTCGCGCCAGCGGAATTCGAAGCGCGCCTTGCTCAGGGCATCGTCGCGCACCTTGGCCGCAGGATGCCCCTTGGCGAGGTCTGCCGCATGGGCCGCCAGCTTGTAGGTGACCACGCCCACCTTCACATCGTCACGATCGGGCAGACCGAGATGTTCCTTGGGCGTGACGTAGCAAAGCATCGCCGTGCCGTACCAGCCGATCTGCGCCGCGCCGATGCCGCTGGTGATGTGATCGTAACCCGGCGCAATATCGGTGACGAGCGGGCCAAGCGTGTAGAAGGGCGCTTCGCCGCACACTTCCAGCTGCTTGTCCATGTTCTCCTTGATCTTGTGCATCGGCACATGGCCCGGGCCTTCGATCATCACCTGCACATCCTGCGCCCAGGCGCGGTGGGTCAGCTCGCCCAGCGTGTAGAGTTCGGCGAACTGCGCCTCGTCATTGGCATCGGCGATCGATCCGGGGCGCAGGCCATCGCCCAGCGAATAGGCGATGTCATAGGCCTTCATGATCTCGGTGATCTCGTCGAAATGCTCGTAGAGGAAGCTTTCCTTGTGATGCGCGAGGCACCATTTCGCCATGATCGAGCCGCCGCGGCTGACGATCCCGGTGACGCGGTTGGCGGCAAGCGGGACATAGGGCAGGCGCACGCCGGCGTGGATGGTGAAATAGTCCACCCCCTGTTCGGCCTGCTCGATCAGCGTGTCGCGGAAGATTTCCCAGGTCAGTTCCTCGGCGATCCCGCCAACCTTCTCGAGCGCCTGGTAGATCGGCACCGTGCCGATCGGCACCGGGCTGTTGCGGATGATCCATTCGCGCGTGTCGTGGATGTTGCGCCCGGTCGAAAGGTCCATCACCGTGTCCGCGCCCCAGCGGATCGACCAGACCATCTTGTCGACTTCGCTGGCGACATCCGATGCGACCGCCGAATTGCCGATATTGGCGTTGATCTTGACCAGGAAATTGCGCCCGATCGCCATCGGTTCGCTTTCGGGGTGGTTGATGTTGCTGGGGATGATCGCGCGGCCACGCGCCACTTCGTCGCGCACGAATTCGGGCGTGATGACGTCGGGGATGCTCGCGCCCCAGCTCTGCGCGCCGGCGCGGTTGGCAGCGATCAGCTCGCGCGCCATTTCGCGGCCGAGGTTCTCGCGCTCGGCGACATATTCCATCTCGGGCGTGATGATGCCGCGGCGGGCATAGTGCATCTGGCTGACATTCATGCCCGGCTTCGCGCGCAGCACGCGCTTCGCGACATTGGGGAACGGCGGCACGCCGCCGCTGCGGTCAGGCCCGAGCTGGCCGTTGTCTTCGGGCTTCACTTCGCGGGCGGCATATTCCTCGACATCGCCGCGCGCCATGATCCATTCGCGGCGCTTCGCTTCCAGCCCCTTCGCAATGTCGATTGCTACATCCGGATCGGTGTAGGGGCCCGAAGTGTCATAGACCCGCACCGATGGTTCGCCGCCTTCAAGGTCGATCTCGCGCATGGCGACGCGGATGCCGCTGCCGGTCCGCGCGCCGACATGGATCTTGCGGCTGCCACGGATCGGCCCGGTGGTGACGCCAATTTCGATCGGGGAGTTAATGTCGGCCATGCGCACTCTCTCTTGCCTCGGCGAAAGGGAATGCGGGCACAAATTGCCGCCCTTCCCTCCGCCCGGATTAACGGGTTCAGGTTCAACGGGTCGGACGCCGTGACGCGTCCCTCTCAGCCTGCTTGTTCCGACGGTGTGCCATGATCGGCAACCGGAGGCACTGGCTCCCCGGGGATAGCCCACCCTAGCGCGGGGCGCGGCGCAAATCCAGTGGCGTGATGCGCGGGCGGACGTTGCGCAATTGTCTGCCCGGCGCTGGCAGAAATCGACAAGACAGCAAGCGCCAGCGGCAGCTTAAAATCGGTCATCTCCTTGCATGACCACCCTATCGCCTGCAAAACACCGCGCAACACCTGAGGAGAGAGACCGATGCCGTTTCGCATGACCGAGCTGGTGGGATGCGAGTTCCCGCTGTTCGCCTTTTCGCATTGCCGCGACGTGGTGGCTGCCGTGAGCCGGGCAGGCGGCTTCGGTGTGCTGGGCGCGGTGAGCTACACGCCCGAACAGCTCGAGATGGAACTGCGCTGGATCGACGACCATATCGACGGCAAGCCCTATGGCGTCGATGTGCTGATCCCCGAAGTGCAGGCGGTCGACATGTCGGTCAGCGCGGATGAGATCGTCGCCGCGATCCCACCGGCCTATCGCGATTTCACGCGCCAGATCCTGCGCGAGTGCGGCATCGGCGAGGATGCCGGAGCCGATATCCCGGTGCTCGCGGCAGGCGGGATCATGAACGGC
>JBMSNZ010000007.1:0-37757 GCA_049421965.1 Erythrobacter sp. | reverse complement strand
GGGAATCGATCCATCGGTGGGCCTGGTGGTTTGCGGTGCTGACCACGCTGACCGGCGGCATCGGCATCCTGCTGACCGGCACCGTGGTCGACAACTGGTATCTGTGGGCGCAGCAGCAAGGCTTCGCTCCGGCCTATCCCGACACCGGCACGATCGATCCTGCCACACTGGGGAGTTAGTAGCATGAAGCGGACAATCACACTGATTGCACTGGCCAGCTTGCCGCTGGCGCTCACAGCCTGCGAAATCGCTCCCAAGACCTCGTCGCAGAACGGCTATCGCGGGACGGGCATGAACCAGGTGCAGCTCACTTCGATCGCAGAGACCGAGCATGAAGTACCCGCGCCGCCCTATGAGCTGCCGCCGCCCGGCGGGCCGTTGGCCGGCGAGGTGTACCAGAACGTCCAGGTGCTTAACAATGTCTCGGCGGACGAGTTCAACTATCTGATGGCGGCGATCACGCAATGGGTGGCACCCGAACAGGGCTGCAACTATTGCCACAATCCCGCCAACATGGCGTCGGACGAGGTCTACACCAAGGTCGTCGCCCGCAAGATGATCCAGATGACGCAGAATGTGAACGCCAATTGGGAAACCCATGTGGCGGGAACAGGTGAGACCTGCTGGACATGCCACCGCGGCAACAACATCCCGAAGGACTATTGGACCCTGCCGGCAGATGGCCCGCATCGCAGCATCAAGAATAATCGCCACGGCCAGAATGATCCGGTTCCGCAGACAGCCTATTCGTCGCTGCCGGTGAATGCTGTGGCGCGGTATTTCCTCAATGACGAGACGGTGCAGAAGATCCGGGTAGGATCGACCGGCGCCTATCCGAGCGAAGCCAACAAGCTGAGCGTGAAGGAAACCGAGAACACTTATGCGCTGATGATGCACATGTCGGCATCGCTCGGAGTGAACTGCACGTTCTGCCACAACACGCAGAATTTCGCGGCCTGGAACATCAGCCCTGCGCAGCGCGCCACCGCATGGCACGGCACGCGCATGGTTGCCAATATGAACCAGGAATACATCACGCCGCTTACCTCGACCTTCCCGGCCAACCGGCTTGGTTCGCAGGGTGATCCGTTCAAGATCAACTGCACCACCTGCCACCAGGGCGTGAACAAGCCGATGGGTGGGGCGCAGATGTCGAAGGACTATCCTGCACTGCGGGCCGCGCCTGTCACTGCCGCTCCGGCGGCAACTGCTGCCGAACCGGCCGCAGCAGAGGAAACGACATAGCGGCAGTAATCCTTGGGGCATAAGCCCGGAGGGCGCCGCAGTGGCCCGGTCGCGAAAGCGGTCGGGCCACTCGCTTTTGTGGTGAATGCGGAAGGTCAGCCGTTCCTGCTGCGCTGTGCCAGATCAAGCAGGTGTGCGGGGAATGCCAATGCCAGTGGTACAGCGATCATGGCCCAGTGAGCTTCGACCAGCGCGGCACGCAGCGCCAGCACGATAAGTGCGGCGGGCAGCAGCAGTCCAGCGGTGCGCCGCAGCGTCCAGCCGCGTCGCCAGAGCAGCAAAGCCTCAAGCGCCAGCACCGCGAGCACGACATCGGCCGCCGTTCCGCTTGAAAAGAATTGCTGCATGGTGCGTGCGCCGCTCAGCCAAACGGGCCGTTCAGCTCGACCACCTGCCAATTGAGCGCGGCGGCAACGCTGACCCAGGCGAAATAGGGCAGCAGCAAGAGCCCTGCGCGCCGTGATATCCGCCAACAGAAGATGATCAGGAACAGGATCGAAAGCCACAACAGCAGGACTTCGGCAAAGGCCCAGTCGGGACGCTGCATCCGAAAGAAGATCAGGCTCCACAAGACGTTGAGAAAGGCATTGAGGGCAAACAACCCGATCACCCAGTCACGCTTGGCGGTGGTTGGCGCCCTTTCCCATGCGTTGACTGCAGCGACACAGACAAGCGCGAAGATCGTGGTCCAGGCAATCGGGAATACTGGGTCGGGCGGGGTCCAGGCCGGCTTGTCAAGCGACTGGTACCAGGGCCCCAGATCGGTGATTGTCGCGCCCATGAATGCAACACCCATGGCCGCAAATGCCGCCACGGAAAACGGAATGACCCAGTTCTTGCTCATCCAGCCATCGGCCTCAATCCCAGCAGATGGGCGCAATCCTTGAGGAAAATCTTCACATGTGCAAGCGGCCGCGCACGGACCAGCCGCTTGTTCATATAGGCTTGCCAGGTCAGCTGCTGCACATCCCGGTCGTCGCACATGTCGACAAAGCGCTCGCGCCGTTTGTCGCTCGAATACCAGAAATGCTGCATGATCCCGAGGATCCAGAACACGCGGCCGTGTTCGCGCATGAACCGCTTGCGCGCCTGCTTCAAGGCGGCAGGATTGCCGCAGAGAACGAATTCGTTGGCGGCCTCGGCCACGATCCTGCCGCAGGTCATCGCGTAATAGATCCCTTCGCCTGAGGCCGGGGCAACCACGCCTGCGGCGTCACCTGCAACGATCACGTCACGGCCATTGTCCCACCGCTTCAGCGGCTTCAAGGGGATGGGTGCGCCTTCCTTGCGCACGGTCGTACAGTCTTCGAGACCCAACTCGTCGCGCATTTGCGCAACGGTTTCGCGCAGGGGGAAGCCCTTGTTCGCGCTGCCCAGGCCCACGCTGGAAGTGTGTCCATGCGGGAAAATCCAGGCGTAGAAATCAGGCGACAGTTTGCCCTGATAAAACACATCGCAACGCGCCGGGTCGAAGCCTTTCTCGTTCGCCTGCGGGCTTTCGATCACCTCGTGATAGGCGAAGACGCACTTCATCTGCTCGGCGCCTGCGATGTTCTGCCGAGCCACGGCAGAGCGAGCGCCGTCCGCACCGATCACCACCCGGGTACGCACCTGCTCCAGTTCGGCGCCGCGCCGCGCGCGGTAGTGCACGATAGTGCCAGCCCCATCGCGCTCGATCCGCTCAAAGGTGCCGGTGCGGCGTTCCGCCCCGTCGCTTGCTGCGCGTTCGCGCAGCCATTCGTCGAACACGTCGCGATCGACCATGCCGACATAGCCGATCTCGCCAACCGGCATATCGACCGTGCGTCCCGACGGAGCGATCATCCGTGCCGAACGCGCCTTGGCCACGAGGAGCGATTGCGGCACCGCGAAGTCCTCCAGCAGTCGTGGTGGCACCGCTCCGCCGCAGGGCTTGATGCGCCCGTCGCGATCGAGCAGCAGGACCTTGCGCCCTGCGCGTGCGAGGGTGCTTGCGGCAGTTGCTCCCGAAGGACCACCGCCCACCACAACCACATCGAAATATTGCTCGGTCATAGGCTGGCCAATCCTTGTTTGAGTGCCACGGTTCGGGTGGTGGCGCGGAGCGCCAGGAAGGCGGCAAACACAAAGGCCGCAGCTTCGATCAAGAAAATCAGCTGGAAGGCGGCCGCATCATTGCCGCCTGAACGGCGTGCAAGATCGACCCCCAAAGCGCCCAGCAGGCCGCCCATACCGAAGGCGATCGCCTGCGCTGCACCCCACACGCCCATGCGAACCCCTTCGCGGGTGCGCTCGCCCGCTCCAGCTAGGCCCATCATCGCGCCGATTGCGGCAACGGCGAAAGCACCATTGCAGAAACCGAGCGCAAAGACATTGGTGGCCAGCGGCCAGCCCGTGCCGATAACGGCGCCTGTGGCCAGGCCTAGGAGTGCCAGTGCCGAGCCAAGGCATCCCGCCACGATCCACACCCGAAGTTCGACCGGCATCCGCCCGGCGAAGGCACTACCCCCGATGCCAGTCGCGATCATCCCGGCAAGTACCCCGCCATGCTGGACCCCGGCAAGCGAGGTGGACTGGCCCGGCGTCATATCGAACACCAGCCCGGCAAACGGCTCGAGGATAAGGTCCTGCATGCTGTAGGCCAGCATCGAGACGAAGATGAACAGCGTGAACCGACGTGCGGTCTCGTCGCTCAGAATCTCGCGGATGGCCTCGCGAAAATCCGGAGGTGGCCCCGCTCTTGTCTCTTCGGCTTCGACCAGCGCCTGGCGCTCGAGCCGGAAGGTCGCAAGACAGGTCAGTACGAAGGCGGCGGCGACCACTCCGCTGGCAACTAGCGCCAACCGTGTCTCAGAAAACGGATCGAGCAAGGCCCCGGCGGTGGCGGCAGAGATGACAATTCCGGCCACCATCATGATCCAGGTCACCGCAGCTGCTGCAGCGCGGCGTTCGCGCGCTACACCCGATGCCAGCAGCGCCAGAAGCGAGGTGCCCGATGCTCCCACGCCCGCACCGATCAGAGTGAACGCCACGCCGGCCAGAATGCCGCCCATGGCCGGACTGGTCGCAATCTGCGTTGTCGCATGAACCGCCAGCAGCGCCCCGATCGCCAGCACACCCAACCCGCCGATGATCCATGGGGTGCGCCGCCGACCTTTATCTGATCCATGGCCCCAGATCGGCCGCGACAGCTGGACCGTGTAATGCCAGGCCACAAGCCCCGCCGGAATGGCCGCAGCCAGACCGTATTCGACCACCATCACCCGGTTCAGAAGCGAGGTTGAGAGCATGACAATGGCGCCGATCGATGCCTGAACGGCGCCGAGCCGCACAATCGCGAACCAGCCGAAGCCCTCCGGGCGGGCCATCAGATATGACCCCCAAGTCCCAGCGCTGAGCCCAGCATGCCCAGCACGTAGAGTGTCACTCCGGTGCCGCTGTACCATGGCGCGTGCTTGCGCGGATCGCGCAGCAAGCGCGGCATCAATGCCGCTTGCGCCAGTAGCACCGTGATGACGATGCCGGCCGACCAGCTTAGCCCGCGATCAAGCATAAGAGCGATCACCGCGACCTGTGGCAGCGCCATTGTGACGCAGGCCAGCCGTGCAGCCGGGCGAACTCCAAGGACAACGGGCAGCGAGCGCAGGCCGGTCAGGCGGTCGCCTTCGACCGCCTTGAAATCGTTCAGCGTCATGATTCCGTGCGCGCCAAGGCTGTAAAGCCCGAGCACCAGCAGCACATCAACCTGCGGAAGGGCGCCCGCCATCACACTGGCACCGGTAAACCACGACAGGCCCTCGTAAGTGAGCGCGACCACCGCGGGGCCCAGCCAGCCGCTTGTCTTGAAGCGGAACGGCGGGGCGCTGTAGCCCCAGGCGCAAGCAAGACCCAGCATTGTCGCAGCGAGCACCCACGGGCCGGTAAACCAGGCTACCCCCAGCGACAGCAGAGTGCCGATGATGGCAATTCGCAAACCCCAGCTTCCGCCGATCCGACCGGAGGGGATCGGGCGCTGCGGCTCGTTGATCGCATCGACGTGGCGGTCGAACCAGTCATTCACCGCCTGGCTGGTGCCGCACACCAGTGGCCCGGTCAGTGCGATTCCGGCGATCAGGAAGGGCCAGCGTCCATCGAGCGGGACACCCGATGAAACCACTCCGCACATGAAGGCCCACATCGGCGGGAACCAGGTGATCGGCTTCAACAGTTCGAGCACATCGCGCGCCGCAGGAAGCGGTGCCGGCGAAGTCGAGACAGCCGAACGAACCATGGGCATCAGGCTATGCCTGACGCCCCCATGCGTCAAATGAATTTGACACTCTTTGTGTCAGGCGAGCCTATTCGCTTTCGGCTGCCAGATTTCCCAGGCCGTAACGGTGCAGTTTCGAGTAAAGGCTTTGGCGGCTCAACCCGAGGATTTCTGCGGCCGAGGCGCGGTTGTCCGAGGTGTAGGCCAGTGCCGCTTCGATGCAGAGCCGCTCGATCAGGTCGGTACTTTCGCGGACGATATCCTTGAGCGACATGCGGCCAACCAGTTCCGTCAGCTGCTCGACCGAACGCGGCATCTCCTGCGGCATCGGTGGCAAGTCACGCAGCCGCCGCGCGATCGGGCGAATCACGATGCCGATATGCGGTTCGTCATCCCCGGTGCGGACTGCGGACAGCTCGATCGGCTCGCCTTCGATGCCGTCACTTGCGCCAATCACGCTGTTGACGTTTCGGGCGAAACCCTGCTTCTGCAGCTGACCCTGGATCAAATCGAGGTCGATACCGGGCCGCCCGATGAATTCGGAGAGCGAGCGCCCGCGGATCTGGTCGATGCTGGCGGCCCCGATCAATTCTGCGAAAGCCACATTGGCAACCACGATCCGCCACGCATCATCGGTCAGGACGAAAGCGTCAGGCATGCTTTCGAGTGTGCCCAGCATGGCCGATTCCTCGATCGTCTCGCCGCGTTCGGCCCCTTCGAACCTGATGAGGATATAAAGCCGCCCGCGCTGCCGGAATCCCGTTCCGGAAAGCGTCAGGTTCTCTTCCCGGTCGGCCAGCTTGACTTCGACCGGGCTGACCGAATTTGATGTCAGCGCGGCGCCCAGAAATGCGATCAGCCGTTCTCGCTCGGCCCGATCGAACAAGGCGAGAAACTTGCTTCCTGCCAGCGTTGCGGGGCGTGCCAGAACCAGCGTATGCGCGGCTGGATTGGCCTCGACGATCCGGCGGTTCTCGCTATCAATGATCATCACCGGCTCGTTCGAAAGTTCGAACAACAGGCGGTAGCGGGTTTCGAGTTGGCGCAGCCGAAGATAATCGCGCTCCAGCGATTGTTGTGCCTGCAGCAGCCTCTGCTGCAATACCGCAGCGTCGCGCATGTCGCGGCCAATTGCGAGGCGCCGCTTGCCGCCAGCCAGATCGATCAGGCGAAAGCGAAGCGGCACGTCACCATGTTTGCCCTTTTGGTTGATGTGGCGCGGATGGGGCAGTTCGTCGTTGGGCTTATGCTCGAGCATTTCGTCAATCTTCACGCGACTTTCGACGGTGACCGTGGTGCGCCAGTCCTTGCCGATCCAGTCAGGCAAATCGGGAAATTGAGCCAGGTCGGCTGCAGCATCAAGGATCCAGCCACGCTCATCGATAACGAGCACGATATCGCCCGCATTCATGGCGAGCTTGATTGCGTCTTCCGCTCCGATTTGTCCAAACAGCGACGCAGAACTATCGAATCGTCGATAATCAGCGTCGCTGCGCTTGCTGGGGGGCATGCGCTGCTCCGGTTACGGCATTGATGAGGCGGCAGGTGCGATCCCTGCTACAATTCGCTCCGCCAATACCAGGGCTGAGCGCGCGTCTTCGGCAGTTCCATCCGCCCCTACCCCCAGCGCAAGGGAAGGGTTGGCGTTGATTAGCGAACCACCGATGATGACACGCACTTTGGGATTCTTTGACACGCTTCGCATTGCAGTGATCAGGTCAGATATCACCGCGCTAGGACAATCGCAGCTGACCGTCAATGCAACCAGGTCGAACGGCCTTTCTGCCAGCAAATGGATCAGTTCGTGCCGTTGCGGCTCGAACAATACCTCGGTCTGCCAGCCGGCATTGGCGAAGACCTCTTCCACCATCATCGTGCCGAAATTGTGCTGTTCGCCGGGCATGGGTGAAAACAGGGCGCTTTGCGTGCCCCGCTGCGACTCGAACGGCTGGCCGCCGCGCATCGTGCATTCACGCATGACTTCGTGCAGCCGCCACAGGCCTACCGTGACATCGACGAAATCGCAGGTGTCATCTTCCCACATTTCACCAAGTCGGCGCGCAGATACCGCCAGCAGATCGACCAGGATCGATTCGGTGCTAACGCCCTTTGCGGCCAGCCGGTCGATCTCGGCCAGCAGCTGATCGGCTTCAAGCGTCAGCGGCAATGCTGCAAAATCACGCACCTCATCAGGCCGCACACGACGCCCCTGGAAAAATGACGGGCGCTTGCTTTCAGTCGAATGGATCAGCAGCAAGCGCGGAATGATTTGTTGCTGGATCAGCGAGTTGAGCGATTCAGCGGGCTGCTGCGGCAAACTGAATCCATCGCCCTGGCTGAGCGCATCCGTCTGCGATCCAGATTGGTAGCCGGCATCCTTCGAGAATCCGGCGGTACGTGCGCCATTCACCAAATCCATCAAGCTCTCCCCCAGTCGAGAGCGGCGCGGATCGCGTCAACCCGAAGCGGTCACTTGGTGTCTTTCGACTCACTTCAAGCTTCATCACTCTACGCTGCTTTACAACTTACCGCAATGAGGCGCTGTCAATTTATCTTGTCGTCAAGACAGATTGACACTTGCATGCGTCAAGGCGTAGTCTCTCACCTTATCGAGCAGAGGCGAAGTACCTTGCAGGCAAGAGGGGATGGCATCGGGCCCCAATCCGCATCAAAGACGGGCGGAGGCGGGACAAAGGCGGGGGCGCTCTACACTCCGGAAGAGCGCCGGCGCAGGGACGAGTCCGGCTGGACGGTGGTCCAGGGCATCCTTGCTCCGATCCAGTTCCTGATGTTCCTTGTCAGTCTCGGCCTGGTCCTGCGCTTCCTCTTCACAGGCGAAGGCGCGCTTGCGGCAGACCTCTCGATCGTCGCTAAAACACTGATTTTGTACACGATCATGATCACCGGCTCGATCTGGGAAAAGGTCGTGTTCGGCAAATGGCTGTTTGCCGAGCCGTTCTTCTGGGAAGATGTCTTCTCGATGCTGGTGCTGGCGCTGCACACGGCATACATCGCCATGCTGCTGGGCGCGATGGGTTCCGCTGAAGAACGGATGTTGATCGCACTGGCCGCTTACGCAGCCTATGTCATCAACGCCGCGCAGTTCCTTCTGAAGCTGCGCGCCGCGCGACTCGACGCGGCACGGATCGGTTCGCAACCGTCCATGGCGGTGTCAGGATGAGTGGACTCGCCCCCGTCGCACAGCCCCAGGGCGATTGTGCACCGGTTTTGCGGGAGCGGGGACAGCGCGAGGTTTTCTGCGGGCTCACCGGAATCATCTGGCTGCATCGCAAGATGCAGGATGCTTTCTTTCTCGTGGTTGGATCGCGCACCTGTGCCCATTTGCTCCAATCCGCGGCCGGGGTGATGATCTTTGCCGAGCCAAGGTTTGCGACCGCGATCATCGAAGAGCGCGATCTTGCCGGAATGGCCGATTGCCATGACGAGCTCGAGCGGGTGGTCGAACGGCTCCTCGCCCGCCGGCCCGAGATCAAGACCCTGTTCCTGGTCGGCTCCTGCCCTTCGGAAGTGATCAAGCTTGACCTTGCCAAGGCTGCGCAAACGCTGGGCGCACGCCATGCAGGCCAAGTGCGGATCCTCAACTATTCGGGCAGCGGGATCGAGACGACCTTTACCCAGGGCGAGGACGCTTGCCTTGCCGCGCTGGTGCCCGAAATGCCTGACGCCGCGCCCGACGCTGCGCCCGAACTCTTGCTGGTGGGATCACTGCCTGACATCGTCGAGGACCAGCTCCTGCGGCTGTTCACCGAACTCGGTATCGCGCGGGTCGGCGTGCTGCCTGCGCGCAAGTCGGGCGAGCTGCCTGCAGTGGGCACCAACACCCGCTTCCTGCTGGCGCAACCCTTCCTTGGCGAGACAGGCCTGGCGCTCGAGCGGCGCGGCGCCGTCCATCTGCCGGCGCTGTTCCCCTTTGGCGCAGAGGGCACCACCGCATGGCTGCGCGCAGCAGCCGAAGCCTTTGGCATTGATGCCCTGCATTTCAACCGGGTGATCGCTCCCGGGCGCGAGCGGGCCAAGCGTGCGCTGGCTCCCTTGCGTGAGCGGCTGGAAGGCAAGCGAATCTTCTTCATGCCCGATTCGCAGCTCGAAGTGCCGCTGGCGCGGTTCCTCGCAAGCGAGCTGGGCATGGAGCCGCTCGAAGTCGGCACCCCCTATCTTCACCGCGGCCACCTGGCGCATGAGCTGCTCGCACTGCCGGCCGAGACTCGCCTCAGCGAGGGACAGGATGTCGACCGCCAGCTTGACCGCGTGCGGACCGAAGCGCCCGATCTCACGGTCTGCGGCCTTGGGCTCGCCAACCCGCTCGAAGCCGAAGGCTTTGCCACGAAGTGGGCGATCGAGCTGGTCTTCTCTCCCATCCACGGGTTCGAACAGGCCGCTGACCTGGCCGAACTCTTTGCCCGCCCGCTGCGGCGGCGCGACCTGCTCAAGGTGTAGCGATGCAGCTGGCGGTCTGGACATATGAAGGCCCTCCCCATGTCGGGGCGATGCGCGTGGCCACCGCGATGCGCGGCATGCACTATGTGCTGCATGCGCCGCAGGGCGATACCTATGCCGACCTGCTGTTCACCATGATCGAGCGGCGCGGTGCCCGCCCGCCTGTCACCTACACCACATTCCAGGCACGCGACCTGGGCAGCGATACCGCCAATCTGTTCCAGCAGGCCGCACGCGATGCGGTCGAGCGGTACAAGCCGCAGGCATTGATGGTTGGTGCCTCCTGCACCGCCGAGCTGATCCAGGACGATCCGGCCGGCCTCGCCGACGCAATGCGGCTCGACTGCCCGGTGATCCCGCTCGAACTGCCAAGTTACCAGCGTAAGGAAAATTGGGGCGCGGCCGAGAGCTTCTACCAGGTCGTGCGCAAGCTTGCCGATCCCGAAGCGAAGCCTGCTGCGCGCGAAGGCCGCCGCCCGCGGGCCAACCTGCTCGGTCCCACCGCGCTGGGCTTCCGCCATCGCGATGATGTGGCGGAGATCCGCCAGTTGCTCGACACTTTGGGCATCGATGTCCACCTCGTCGCCCCGCTTGGGGCCAGCCCGGATGATATCCGGAGCATCGGGGAAGCCGATTTCAACATCGTGCTCTACCCCGAAATTGGCGACGAAGCCGCGCGCTGGCTTGAGCGGCAGTTCGGACAGAAGGTGGTGCGCACGGTGCCGATCGGCGTGGGTGCGACCCGTGATTTCATCCGGGAGGTGGCCGAACTCGCTGGCACCGATCCGGCGCCTGCCCTGTCCGATACCAACTCGCGCATGCCGTGGTGGAGCCGTTCGGTCGATTCGACCTATCTTACCGGGAAGCGCGTCTTCATCTTTGGCGATGCCACCCATGCTATCGCGGCAGCCCGCATCGCGGCTGAGGAATTGGGCTTCGAAGTCTGCGGCCTCGGCTGCTACAATCGCGAATTCGCGCGCGACATCCGCGCGGCGGCGGCGAAGTACGGGGTCGAGCCGCTGATCACCGATGATCACCTGGCGGTCGAGGACGCGATCGCGGCGGCCGCGCCCGAACTGGTGCTGGGCACCCAGATGGAGCGCCATATTGCCAAGCGGCTGGGCCTGCCCTGCGCGGTCATCAGTGCGCCGGTGCATGTGCAGGATTTCCCTGCACGCCACAGCCCGCAGATGGGATTCGAAGGCGCGAATGTGATCTTCGACAGCTGGGTTCATCCGCTGGTGATGGGGCTGGAAGAGCACTTGCTCACCATGTTCCGTGACGATTTCGAGTTCTCTGACGAGGCCGGGGCCAGCCATCTGCGTGCCCATGCGCCGCAGGCTCAACCACAACCTCAGTCTATGGCCGCCGGCGTAACGCCCGCGACCATGCCGCAAGCGGCGAACGAGGCGCATTGGACCGCCGAGGCAGAGCGCGAACTGAAGAAGATCCCCTTCTTCGTGCGCGGCAAGGCACGCCGCAATACCGAGGTCTTTGCCGCCGAGCAGGGTCGGGCCGAGATAGACCTCGAAACGCTTTATGACGCGAAGGCGCATTATGCACGGTAGGGGCCGCCCTCAGGTCCGCGTCGTGATCGTGACGCTGGACAACCACCTCAAGGGTGCGGTGGAACGCGCCGGCGAGGCGCTGGCGCGCGACAATGTGGTGCTGACGCTGCACGCCGCTTCCGATTGGGAGCGTGAACAAGGCGCGCTTGAGCAGACGCTGGCCGCGATCGGCGAAGCGGACATCGTGATTGCCACCATGATGTTCCTCGATGACCATATCCGTATGGTGCTGCCCGCGCTCGAGGCGCGGCGCGAGCAATGCGATGCCATGCTGGGGCTGATGTCGGCAGGCGAAGTGGTGCGGCTGACCCGCATGGGCAATTATCGCATGGACAAGCCGGCCAAGGGTCCGCTGGCGTTGCTCAAGAAGCTGCGCGGCTCGAAGCAGGCCGGTGCCAGTTCGGGCGCAGGTCAGATGAAGATGCTGCGCCGCCTGCCCAAGATCCTGCGTTTCATTCCGGGCACGGCGCAGGATGTGCGCGCATACTTCCTGACACTGCAGTACTGGCTGGCGGGATCAGACGAGAACGTAATCGCCATGGTACGCGGGCTGATCGACCGTTACGCATCGGGCGACCGGCTGACCCGGCGTGGCATGACCCCGGCCGATGCGCCGCTCGAATATCCCGAGGTCGGTGTCTACCATCCACGCACGCAGCAACGCATCTCGGAAAGCCTGCGACTGCTGCAGCGCAAGGATGGACCCAAGGGGACAGTGGGCGTGTTGCTGCTGCGGTCCTACCTCCTGGGTCGTGACACCGGGCATTATGATGCGGCAATTGACGCCTTGGAGGCGGCCGGGCTGAAGGTCATTCCAGCCTTTGCCAGCGGGCTTGATGCCCGGCCTGCGATCGACAAGTTCTTTACCGACCAGCATGGCCAACCGACGGTCGATGCGATCGTCAACCTGACCGGGTTCTCGCTGGTCGGCGGCCCGGCATACAATGATTCGGCCGCAGCGATAGAACTGCTCGCGCGGCTCGACGTGCCCTATGTCGCTGCGCATGCGCTCGAGTTCCAGAGCGTCGAGGAGTGGCGCGGGCGGCACCAGGGGCTGCTGCCGCTTGAAGCGACCATGATGGTGGCGATCCCCGAGCTCGATGGCGCCGTGGTGCCAAGCGTTTATGGTGGCCGTTCGGGCGCAGGCGAGGAAACCTGCTCGGGCTGCGAACGCGCTTGCCGCAAGCCTGAGGCAGGGGCGCTGCGCGCCATGCAAGGCTGCCCCGAGCGGGCCGAGGCGCTCGCGGGCAAAGTCGTCAGGCTGGTTGCCCTGCGCCGTTCCCAACGCGCGCAGCGCAAGCTCGCGATCGTGCTGTTCAACTTCCCGCCCAATGCGGGTGCGACAGGTACGGCAGCGTTCCTTGCAGTGTTCGAATCGCTTCATGCGACGCTCGTACGCATGTCATCGGAAGGTTATTCGCTCGACGTGCCGGAGACTGTCGAGGCGTTGCGCGATGCGGTTCTCAAGGGCAATGCCGACCGGTTTGGCGCAGACGCCAATGTCGCAGCGCGCATCGCGGTTGACGATTATGTCCGGCGCGAGGTCCATCTTGCTGAAATCGAGCGGCAATGGGGCCCGGCGCCCGGTCGCCAGCAGGCCGATGGCTCAGGCATCCAGGTGCTGGGCGCACAATTCGGCAATGTGTTTGTCGGCGTGCAGCCGGCCTTCGGTTACGAGGGCGATCCGGTTCGGCTGCTGTTTGACGGCACCTTTACACCGACCCATGCCTTCGCCGCCTTCTATCGCTGGATCCGGCAGGATTTCGGCGCAGACGCGGTGCTCCACTTCGGCACCCATGGTGCGCTGGAATTCATGCCCGGTAAGCAGGTTGGCCCGTCGGGCGATTGCTGGCCGGAGCGGCTGATCGGCGATCTGCCGAACTTCTATCTCTATGCCGCCAACAACCCTTCGGAAGGGATCACTGCCAAGCGCCGCTCAGGTGCGACGCTGGTGAGTTACCTCACTCCGCCGCTGGCGCAGGCCGGGCTCTATCGCGGGCTGGGCGAGTTAAAGGCCAGCCTTGACCGTTGGAACGGCCTTGAGGAAGGCGAAGAGCGCCGCGCGCTGGCTGCCTTGCTGCAGGAGCAGGCCGAAGACATCGGGCTGGGCGAAGTTCCGCTGCATGAACTTGGCGAGAGGCTTTACGAACTTGAAAGCGCTCTCATTCCCAATGGCCTGCACGTGCTGGGCCAGCGGCCCACGGCAAGCGAGGCCGCTGACTGGCAGGGCGCATTGGCCGAATGCGACCCTGATGCCGATTCCGACGCTTTTATTGCAGCGCTCGACGCCTGCGACGAACTGGGCGGGCTTATCCATGCGCTAGACGCCGGATATGTCCCACCCGCGCCCGGCGGGGATATCCTCGTCAACCCCGAGGTATTGCCGACCGGGCGCAACATTCATGGCTTCGATCCGTTCCGCATTCCCAGCCGCTTCGCCTGCGAGCAGGGCGCGGCTCAGGCCGAACGCCTGCTGGCGCGGCATCTGGAAAGCGGGCAGCCATTTCCGGAAAGCCTGGCCATGGTGCTGTGGGGCACGGACAATCTCAAGAGCGAAGGCATGCAGATCGCCCAGGCCTTGCGGCTGATCGGCGCACGCCCCCGGCTTGACGGCTATGGCCGCCTTTCGGGTGCGGAGCTGATCCCGCTTGAGGAACTCGGGCGCCCACGTGTCGATGTGGTGATGACGCTATCGGGTATCTTCCGCGACCTGCTGCCGCTGCAGACCCGCATGCTGGCCGAAGCCGCGCTGCTGGCCGCACAGGCAGACGAGCCGCTCGAGATGAACTTCGTGCGCAAGCACAGCATCGCTCACCAGACCGCGCACCAGTGCGATTTCGAGACAGCCAGCCTTCGCGTCTTCTCGAATGCCGAAGGCGCTTACGGCGCCAATGTAAACCAGCTGGTCGATGGCGGCGTGTGGACTGACCCCGACGAACTGGCCAATGCCTTCGAAACGCAGAAGGGTTATGCCTATGGCGTAAAGGGTGCGCCGGTGGCCCGCCGTGAATTGCTGCGTAGCGCCTTGGCCGAAGTCGAATTCTCCTACCAGAATCTCGAAAGCGTCGAAGTCGGGATTACCGATCTCGATCAGTATTTCGACGGGCTGGGCGGCATCAACCGTTCGATCACGCGGGCTCGCGGCAAGGAAGCACCGGTCTATATCCTCGATGCCACGCAGGGCCGCACCAAGGTGCGTACACTAGCCGAGCAGATCGGGCACGAGACGCAGACCCGCACGCTCAACCCAAAGTGGTTCGAAGGCATGCTGAAGCACGGTTACGAAGGCGTGCGCTCGATCGAAGGGCACGTCACCAACACGATGGGCTGGTCAGCCACGACCGGGCAGGTTGCGCCGTGGGTGTACCAGAAGATCAGCGAGACCTTCGTGCTCGACAAGGAAATGCGCGAGCGCCTCTCGAAGCTCAATCCCAAGAGCTCGGCGCGCGTCGCCAGTCGGTTGATCGAAGCCTGCGAACGACAGCTGTGGGAACCCGACGAAGCAACGCTGGCGGCGTTGCGCGAAGCCAACAACGACCTGGAAGACCGGCTCGAAGGCGTGGTCCCGGCCGAATGAGGATGACATCATGAACCTGCTTGATCCCCGGACCAAATTCAGCCCGCCTGACGGCGAAGGCTCGGTGCAGGTCCAGCTCGACCCGCGCGACGAAATCAAGGGGGCCAAGGTCTTCGCAGTCTATGGCAAGGGCGGAATTGGCAAATCGACAACTTCGTCGAACCTTTCGGCGGCCTTTTCCAAGCTGGGCCACCGTGTGCTGCAGATCGGCTGCGATCCCAAGCATGACAGCACCTTCACGCTCACCAAGAAGCTCATGCCGACAGTGATCGATGTGCTCGAAACGGTCGAGTTCCACGCCGAGGAACTGCGCCCCGAAGACTACATGTTCGAAGGCTATAACGGCGTGATGTGCGTTGAGGCGGGCGGCCCTCCGGCGGGCACGGGCTGCGGCGGCTATGTGGTGGGGCAGACGGTCAAGCTGCTCAAGCAGCACCATCTGCTTGAAGATACCGACGTGGTGATCTTCGATGTGCTGGGCGATGTGGTGTGCGGCGGCTTCGCCGCGCCGTTGCAGCATGCCGAGCGCGCACTGGTCGTGGCCGCAAACGACTTTGACAGCATTTTCGCGATGAACCGGATTGTGGCCGCGATCGGGGCCAAGGCCAAGAATTACGACGTGCGGTTGGCCGGGGTGATCGCCAATCGTTCTGCCGCGACCGACGAGATCGATCGCTTCAGCGACGCGATCGGCATGAAGCGGTTGGCGCATTTCCGCGATCTCGACGCGATCCGGCGTTCGCGCCTCAAGAAATGCACGCTGTTCGAAATGGACGACAGTCCCGAAGTGATCGCTGCACAGGAGGAATATCTCCGGCTGGCGCAGCTGCTGTGGGACGGTGTCGATCCGCTCGAAGCAAAGCCGATGAAGGATCGCGACATCTTCGATTTCCTGGGGTTCGAGTGATGGCGACGCATGCCCCTTCCAACTATGATGCGCAGCGCGAACGGCTCGCCGCCTATTTCGACGGCACCGCGCAGAAGGCCTGGATCGACCTGACCAGCGATGCCAAGGTGAGCGGCATTCGCGCCACGGTTCGGGCCGGGCGTGATCGGATGCGGGCAACCCTGCTCGACTGGCTGCCGCAGGATTTGCGGCGCACGCGCATACTCGACGCCGGCTGCGGCACTGGTGCGCTGAGCATTGCGGCGGCTTGTCGCGGCGCCGAAGTCACCGGGGTGGATATCGCGGAAGGCCTTGTCGCGATCGCGCGCGAACGCACGCCCAGTTTCATCGGCCATGGCAGGATTGATTGGCGCACTGGTGATCTGCTTGACCCGGCACTGGGTCATTTTGCCCATGTGGTCGCGATGGATTCACTGATCCATTATCCGGCGCACGACATCACCGCCACCCTGGCCAGGCTGGCAGAACGCTGCAGCGGGTCGATAGTCTTCACCTTCGCGCCGCATACCCGTGCGCTGGGGGCAATGCACAAGGTCGGCAAGCTGTTTCCGCGATCCGATCGCTCGCCCGCGATTGTTCCGGTAGCCGAGGATGAGCTCCGCCAGCGGCTCGCATCGGTTCACGGCTGGGCCATTGGCCGCACCGCACGGGTTAGCAGCGGCTTTTACACCTCGCAGGCCATGGAACTGGTGAGGATCTGATGCGCGCTGGCGAAACCCTTCTGGTGAACTGGAGCCGGGTGGCGATAACCTGGCTGCCCTTCGCCGATGCGGCCAGCAAGGACATGCCGCTGCCGCGATTGCTCCGTCTCGCGCTGTTTCAGGTCAGCGTAGGCATGGCCACAGTGCTGCTCAATGGCACCCTGAACCGCGTGATGATCGTCGAACTGGGCATTCCGGCGTGGCTGGTTGCCTTGCTGATCGCGCTGCCGCTGCTGGTGGCACCGCTGCGCGTACTGATGGGCCATCGTTCCGACACGCACCGATCGGCAATCGGGTGGAAGCGCGTGCCGTACATATGGATCGGCACCACGCTGCAATTTGGCGGTCTCTCGATCATGCCATTTGCGCTTCTGCTGCTTAGCCGGCCTGAGAACTTCACGCTCGGCATTGTCGCCAGCATCGCCGCGTTTCTGCTGACGGGCGCCGGCATGCACATGACGCAGACTGCGGGCCTCGCGCTGGCCACCGATCTGGCCGAACCGGACAAGCGCCCGCGCGCCGTGGCACTGCTCTATGTGATGCTTCTGATCGGGATGATGTTTGCGGCTTTGGTCATGGGTGCGATGCTGCGCGACTTCACGCCCACACGGCTGGTTCAGGTGATCCAGAGCGCGGCCCTGCTGACAGCTATCCTCAACCTCATCGCGTTGTGGAAGCAGGAAGGCCGTAGCGCGGCAGTCATCTCCAAAGAGACGCTGCGGCCGGCTTTCAAGGAAACATGGCGCGAATTTCTTGCCCGCCCGCACACAGCCAGACTGCTGCTTGCGATCGGATTGGGTACTGCGGGCTTTTCGATGCAGGACGCCCTGCTGGAACCCTTCGGCGGCGAGATCCTGGGCATGTCGGTGGGCGCGACCACCAGCCTGACCGGCGGCTGGGCGTTTGGTGCCTTGCTCGGCTTCATGCTTGCTGCGCGTCTGCTGGGCCGCAACGGCAATCCGCTGCGCATGGCCGGATTCGGAGCAGTGGCGGGCGTTTCCGCATTCGCGATGGTGATGTTCGCTGCACCGCTGGATGCGCCTGTGCTGCTTTATACTGCCGCGATCACGATCGGGCTGGGTGTCGGCCTGTTCTCGGTAGGTACCATGGTTGCCGCCATGGGGCTTGCCAGTGAAGGCGCGTCGGGCCTGGCGCTGGGCGCATGGGGCGCGGTGCAGGCCTCATGCGCGGGCATCGGTATCGCGATGGGCGGGCTGATCCGCGATTTTGCCACGGCCTTTGCCCTAGCTGACGGCCTTGGCGCGACCTTGGCTGATCGTTCGACAGGCTATGGCCTGGTCTATTCCATCGAGATTCTCCTCCTGCTCGGTACGCTGGTCGTGCTCGGGCCATTGGTCGGGCGCGGCCACAGCGGGGAGTTTAACGGCCATTCCGGCCGGTTCGGACTGCAAGAGTTTCCGACATGACAGCGCGCGAAAGGAAGTTGTGATGAGTGACAACTACATAGTGGGATCGGTCGATGTCGCCGAATTGGCACTTTGGCTGTTTTTCCTGTTCTTCCTCGGTCTGATTTTCTGGCTCCGACGGGAAGACCGGCGAGAGGGCTACCCGCTCGAGGACGATCTGACCGGAGCGGTCCAGACTCCCGGTGGACCGCTGCACACCGCTCCCACCAAGAGCTTTCGCCTGCCTTTCGGGCGCGGCACGGTAACGGCCCCCACCAAGGGGCGCGAGCCGGTGGACATTGCGGCACGGCGTGCGGAAAACTTCGCTGGCTCGCCCTATGTCCCGACCGGCAACCCGCTCAAGGACGGGGTTGGTCCGGCTTCCTACGCCGAACGATCGAACTGGCCCGACCAGGATGCCCATGGCAATCTGCGCATCGTGCCGATGGCCAGTGCGGCCGGCTTTTCGGTCGCATCGTTCCTGTTCAGCCGTGATCCGGTTGGCATGGAAGTGACTGGCGCCGATGGCAAGGTAGCGGGCAAGGTTGCCGACCTTTGGGTAGACCGCGCGGAAAGCATGGTGCGCTACCTCGAGATCGACACCGGCAGCGGGTCAGTGCTGGCGCCGATGGCCATGGCCGTTGTGCACAAGGATCGGGTCAAGATCGACGCGATCAACGCGGCTGACTTCTCTGATGCGCCGAAACTGGCCACGGCAGGGCAGATCACCCGGCTCGAGGAAGACAAGATCTGCGGCTACTTCGGCGGCGGTTATCTTTACGCCAACGCCAGCCGGCAGGAGCCGCTGGTATGATCGAATACGATCATGAGCCGATTCGCGGGCTTCCGGGGGCGCTGCCCGAAGGCGAGCGAATTCTGTGGCAAGGCGCGCCGGACTGGCGCGTCTTCGTCCGCAGTGCGCTCTATGGGCGATGGATTGCAGGCTATTTCGCGCTGTTAGCCTTGTGGTCCATCGCCAACGGCAGCGCTGGCGGCGCGCTGGCAAGCGTGATCGCCGGCGGGGTCACCTACGGCCTGCTCGCGCTTTTCGCCAAGCTGGTCGAGAAGACGACTGTCTACACGATTACCAATCGCCGGGTGGTGCTGCGGATCGGCGTGGCGCTGAACAAGTGCATCAATCTCCCGCTACCGATGATCGGCTCGGCTGATTTGCGGATGCTGGGCAAAGACCACGGGGACATCGCGTTGTGCCCCACGGCACCTCATGGCCTCGGCTATCTGATGCTCTGGCCGCATGCCCGGCCGTTCAGGTTCGGCCTGCCGCAGCCGATGCTGCGCGCGGTGCCGCAAGCCTCCGAGGTTTCCCGGATCCTGGCCAGTGCCTGTGCTGCGCTGGTGCGAACCGAAGTGGTTTCCGGTGCATCGCGGACGATGCCTTCCGGTGCGATCAAGGAGGCGGCCGCATGAACCGTCCTGCTGTTTCGCATCATGCACACAGCCATGAAAACACAGTGCCGCGCCCGGCACTGGCCATGGCTGGCGGGCTGGTTGCTCTGTCGCTGGCACTTACCACGGCGGTGCAGGTCGGCTGGCTGGAGCGCGAAGCGGTACCATCGGTCGAACGCGCCAAGGCTTCGGTTGAACCGAGCGCCAGTCGCGAATTGCGCTTCGAGGACGGCCTCGATGGTAGTGTACGCATCATCGACGCCAAGAGCGGCGAACTGGTGCAACAGGTAATGGAAGACACGCCGAGCGGCGGCTTCATCCGCGGCGTCATGCGCGGCATGGCGCGCGAGCGGCGGATGAGCGGGATAGGCGCGCAGCCGCCCTTCACCCTCACGCTGTGGCAGGACGGTTCGCTCTCGCTCAGCGACAGTGCGACAGGTCGCAATGTCGAGCTTGGCGGCTTCGGGGCAGACAATCGTGCGGTCTTCTTTGCGCTCCTCAAGAAGGGGAACTCCTGATGGCAGCGCGGCGGTTCGACATCCCTTGCCATGTCGCGGTCGAGCAGACCGAAGAACATTTCCACGCGCATGTAATGCTTGATGGCGATGTGCCGATCTATCCGGGGGACCGGGTGCGCGTGCATGGCGAGCCGATCCAGATCCGCTTTGGCGAGCGGGTTGACGTTTCGCGCATGGCCACGGTCACGCGGGCTGGGCCCTTGCTCCGCGGTTGGACGCGCCTCGCCGCATATTTCGATCTCAAGGAACTTTACGAAGTCAGCTTCAATCCAGGGAGGGTGCGATGAACGCACACACGCAGATAACCCGCGATGACGCGATGGACATGGCGCGCGAGAACACCATGCTCAGCCCGCGTTTTTACACCACCGATTTCGCTGCGCTCGATGCGATCGACGTGTCGCCGGTGCGTGGCGAGTGGGACGAGCTGATTGCGGAAATGCAAGGCGATCCCAACAAGAAACATTTCCGGCAGGACGGCAGCTTCCACGGTGTGCTCGAGCAGCTTGAGCCTGAACTGCGCGCCGAATTCATCGACTTTCTGGTCAGCTCGCTAACCGCCGAGTTTTCAGGTTGCGTACTCTACGCCGAGATAGCCCGGCGAACCAAGAACCCCGACATGAAGATGCTGTTCAAGCTGTTGGCGCGCGATGAAAGCCGCCACGCCGGCTTCATCAACGAAACGCTGAAGGATGCAGGGATCGGCATCGATCTCGGCTTCCTCACCCGCACCAAGAAATACACCTATTTCAAGCCGAAATTCATTTTCTACGCGGTCTACCTGTCGGAGAAGATCGGCTACTCGCGTTACATCACGATCTTCCGGCATCTGGCAGCCAACCCGGATCGCCGCTTCCATCCGATCTTCAACTGGTTTGAGGAATGGTGCAACGACGAGTTCCGTCATGGCGAAGCATTCGCCATGCTGATGCGCGCCGATCCCAAACTTCTCACCGGGCTCAACAAGCTTTGGGTGCGCTTCTTCCTCCTGTCGGTCTACGCCACCATGTATGTGCGCGATCACAACAGGCCGGTGTTCCATGCCGCGCTGGGGGTCGACCCGACCGATTACGACTATCGCGTGTTCCGTATCTGCAACCAGATCACGCGCCAGGTCTTCCCGGTAGAGCTCGACATCGACAATCCCGCATTCCGCGCGAAGATGGAAGATCTGCTCCAGGCCGCGCGCCGGATTGAAGCGGGCAAGGAACGCGGCGGCATTGCTGGTGGCTTGCAGCGACTGGGCGGAATGCTCAGCGCCGGGCTTAGCTTTGCGCGGCTGTACTTCCACCGGACCAAGCCCAACGCGCTTCCTGAAACGATCCGGTTGCAGCCGGCGTGGTAAGCTGGAGCGGCCATATCCTGCCGGTACTGGTGACCGTGGCGATCTGGTTCTTGGCGACTGGGCTGATTGCCTGGCTCGACAATCGCCAGCGCGCCACTTTTCCCCGCAGCCTTATGCTGGGAGCCGGCGCAGGACTGGTCGGGCTGGGCGCGATCCTGGCCGCACTGCATTGGGTTTCGGTGTGGGCGGTATACCTCGGGTTTGCGGGTGCGCTTCTGGTCTGGTCATGGCACGAGATTGCCTTGTTGACCGGCGCCGCAGCCGGCCCACGGCGCGAGGATTGCCCATCGGGGCTCACTAAGTGGCAAAGGTTCTCCCACGCCAGCGCGACCCTGGTCTATCACGAGATTGCGCTGGCACTGACTGCGCTGATGCTCATTTCGCTCAGCTGGGCGGCCCCCAACCAGATCGGCGCGATGACCTTTGCGCTGCTTTATGTCTTGCGCCTGTCAGCCAAGCTCAACATCTTCGTCGGCGTACCCAATTCGGCCACCGACATTCTCCCGGCGCACCTCGCCTATCTCAAGACCTACTATGGGCCCAAGCGGCTGGGCGTGGGCCTGCTGGTGTCGATCGTTGTGATTGCTGCGCTTGCGGCCTGGATCGGGGCGCAGGCCATCGCCGCGCCAGGCGGCAGCGCCGAAGCTGTCGGGGCCAGCCTGCTGTTCGCGCTCGCTGCGCTGGGCGCGCTGGAGCATCTGTTTCTCGCCTTGCCGTTTCGCGACGGCGCCTTGTGGGGCTGGGCCCTGCCAAGAATAAGGAAGGCCGCCGCGTCGGCTGACCATATGATTACGCTGGAAGGGGAAAGTTAAACCATGGATTTTGATGCCTTTTTCAAGGAGCGGCTAGACGAGATTCGGGAGGACGGGCGCTATCGCGTGTTCACCGACATCAAGCGTCACCGAGGCTCTTTCCCGCATGCCACGCGCTTCATCAATGACGGCACCCAGGAAGTGACGGTGTGGTGCTCGAACGACTATCTCGGCATGGGACAACATCCGGTTGTGCTCGAAGCCATGCATTCTGCGCTCGACGAATGCGGGGCAGGTGCAGGTGGCACCCGAAATATCTCGGGCACCAATCACCATCATGTGCTGCTCGAACGCGAACTGGCTGATCTGCATGGCAAGGAGGCAGCGCTGCTCTTCACCAGCGGCTATGTTTCGAACTGGGCGGGGCTCGGAACTCTGGCGGCGAAGATTCCCGGCTGCGTGGTGTTTTCCGATGCGCTCAACCATGCCTCGATGATCGAAGGGATCCGCCATTCGCGCGCGCCCTACAAGATCTGGAAACACAACGATCCTGCGGATCTCGATCGCAAACTGGCTGAATTCGGGCCGGACGTGCCAAAGCTGGTCGCATTCGAGAGCGTCTACTCGATGGATGGCGACATCGCCCCGATCGCCGAGATCCTCGACGTGTGTGAAGCACACGGTGCGATGAGCTATATCGACGAGGTTCATGCCGTGGGGCTCTATGGCCCGCGCGGCGGCGGTGTGGCCGAACGCGAAGGGCTGATGGACCGGATCACAGTGATCGAGGGGACGCTGGGCAAGGCCTTCGGCGTGATGGGCGGCTACATTGCTGCCTCGACTGACCTGGTTGATTTCGTGCGCAGCTTTGCCAGCGGTTTCATCTTCAGCACAGCCTTGCCGCCGGCGGTGGCAGCGGGCGCTGCAGCCAGCATCCGGCATCTGAAAGAGAGCGAGGTTGAACGCGAGATGCAGCGCGATCGCGTGGCGACGGTGCGGCGCAAGCTCGACATGCTGGGAATTCCGCACCTGCCCAATCCCAGCCACATCATTCCGGTGATGGTGGGCGATGCCAAGAAGTGCAAGATGATCAGCGACTGGCTGATGGACAACCATGGCATCTATGTTCAGCCGATCAATTATCCGACAGTTCCGGTGGGCACAGAGCGGCTGCGGATCACCCCGTCACCGGTTCACTCGGATGGCGATATTGACCGGCTGATCAAGGCGCTCAGTGACATCTGGTCACAATGCGAACTGGCGCGGGGATCAATCGCCGCCTGAACACGGCGCCGTAACGGCAACGAAAAAGAGCGCGAAGCCCACGGGCTTCGCGCTCTTTCTTGTGTCGCCTCAGACGAAGCTGCGTGCTACTTGGTCTGCAGGTAGGCGATCACGTTCGCACGGTCCTGGCCGTTTTTCAGGCCGGCGAAGGCCATCTTGGTACCAGGCACAACGCGCTGCGGGTTCTCAAGGTACTGGAACATCTTTTCCGGTGTCCAGGTGATGCCGCTGTTCTTGTTGGCGTCCGAATAGCTAAAGCCTTCGACCGTGCCGGCAGCGCGGCCGATGATCCCGGCCAGCGACGGGCCAACCCGGTTCACACCTGCGTCAACCACATGGCATGAGGCGCACTGCATGAACACCTTTTCGCCAGCGGCAGCGTCGCCGGTGAACGAAGCCAGTGTGGTGCCGTCAGTGGTGGCGACATCGTCTGCGGCCGGAGCAGCGGCGGCAGTATCTTCCGCGGCCGGAGCTTCGGCAGCCGGTGCGGCGTCTTCGGTTGCGGCCGGTTCGCTCTCTCCGCCGCCACAGGCGGCAAGCAGGAGGGCTGCGGCACTGGCTGCAAGGCCAAGCTGGAACTTCTTCATATTCTCCCCTTTCCCTGGTGAGGTCACTTCAATGACATGCGACGAAACGCACGATCCTAGGTTTGGTGCCGGGTCGTGCAAAAAACTTTGGAACCACATTGAGCTGTCGCCATGCGCGAGCGCTGGGTTTTAGCTGCGGCATGGCGGCAATGCCAGAGCAATCGCAGCGCACGGTGAAGGCTCATCCGCAGGAAATCCCTGTGATCGCCATTGCCTCGTCATAGCGCACATTCACGCGATCAGGACGGTAATCCATCGTCCATGCAGAATTGGGCGGGCCCCAGCGCAGCGCCTGTGCCCCGCTCGCCTTAAGGATCGCAGCGCCAGTCTCGGCAGAGGCCATCTGCCCAAGAAAAGCCTGTGCTGCATCGGCATTGCAGACGCGCAACTTACCTGGCCGTGCTTCGATTGGCGCGGGCGCGGATTGCACTTCGCCATATCCACCGCATGCGGGCAGCAACAGAGCCACTGCAAGAGGGATCATGCGGCGCACTGCTCTTACCCCATCGTCGGGATGATAAAGGCATTGGACCCGTCGCCGCCGCCGTCTGGCCAACGCTGCGTTACCTTCTTGGTCTTGGTCCAGAAGCGCAGACCTTCCATGCCGTACTGGTCGATATCGCCAAAGCCGGAGCGCTTCCACCCGCCAAAGCTGTGATAGGCAACCGGCACCGGGATCGGCACGTTGATGCCGACCATCCCCACGTTGACGCGGCTGGCAAATTCACGCGCGGCATGGCCGTTGCGGGTGAAGATCGCCACGCCATTGCCATACTGATGTTCGCTCGGCAGGCGCAGCGCGTGCTCGAAATCGGTCGCCCGCACGATCTGTAGCACGGGGCCGAAGATCTCTTCCTGATAACTCTTCATCTGCGGGGTCACGCGGTCGATTAGCGTCGGGCCAATGAAGAAGCCCTTTTCATGCCCCTGGAGCGAATAGCCGCGACCATCGATTACGATCTCGCCGCCTTCCTCTTCGGCTGTGGTGATCCATTGCTCGACCCGGGCCTTGTGTTCGGGCGTGACCACCGGGCCGTAATGCGCGTCCGGATCGCTCGAGACGCCCACCCGCAGCGCGTTGATAGCGGGGATCAGCTTCTCGCGCAGCCTGTTGGCAGTGTCCTCCCCCACCGGCACCACCACTGGCAGCGCCATGCAGCGCTCGCCCGCAGAGCCGAAGGCCGCACCCGCCAGATCATTCACGACCTGGTCGAGATCGGCATCCGGCATCACGATGCCATGGTTCTTCGCACCGCCGAAAGCCTGCACCCGCTTTGCGTTCGCGGTGCCGCGGGCATAGATGTATTGCGCGATGTCGGACGAGCCAACGAAGCTGATTGCGGCGATATCGGGATGGTCGAGGATGGCATCGACCATTTCCTTGTCACCATGCACCATCTGCAGCACGCCTTCGGGCGCGCCAGCTTCAAGAAACAGCTCGGCCAGTCGCACCGGCACGCTGGGGTCACGCTCGCTGGGCTTGAGGATGAATACATTGCCCGCCGCGCAGGCCATTCCGAACATCCACATCGGGATCATCGCCGGAAAATTGAAGGGCGTGATGCCAGCGCCGATACCAAGCGGCTGGCGTACGGAGAATACGTCGATCCCTGGTCCGGCGCCCTGCGTGTATTCGCCCTTCAGCGCCTGCGGTATGCCGCAGGCATATTCGATGACTTCGAGCCCGCGCTGGATATCACCATGCGCATCCTCGATCACTTTGCCGTGTTCGGAGCTGAGTAACTCGGCGAGGGCTTGCTTGTTCGCCTCGACCAGCCGCTTGAACTCGAACATCACCCGCGCGCGGCGCTGGGGATTGGTAGCAGCCCAAGCCGGCTGCACCGCCTTGGCCGCATCCACCGCCTTTTGCAGCAGGGCGGCGTCGCCCAAAGCCACCTCGGCCTGAACTTCGCCGGTCGAAGGGTTCCACACCTGGTGCTTGCGGGCTGCAGAGCCACCCGCCCCGCCAACGATGAAATGGTCGATTTGACGCATGATTTCCGAATCTCTCCTTTGCGGGGGTTGCCATGACGCGCGCGTCGCGCGCTGACAAGGGCATCGCAGGTTCGCCTCCTCATAGGCCTTTGCGATTGACCGGCCACTGCCGTTTGTGCCAATGGCTCGCGCCTGCGACGGGTTGTTTCCAAGCCAGTTCGCGGGTGTAGCTCAATGGTAGAGCAGCAGCTTCCCAAGCTGACGACGAGGGTTCGATTCCCTTCACCCGCTCCAGCGGCGCTTCGTCGACCCGCCCCAAGACGGCAGCTTTCCCAAGTTACCGGAAAGGCAAAAGGAAAATGCCGGACATCCCAGTCTGCTGGTAATGCCCGGCACTAACCCGAAAGGCCCTTGATTGCCAATCGATTGCGGCCATAGCAGCGAGGTTGCGGTGTGGCTTGTCCCCCAATTGCGGGTCAGGAATGCGCCCTAGGTGACCCAGCGTGGACGGTGCGCGGCTTCGCGGAAATGCTTGCCCGGCGCGATCAGGCCGAGCGACACCGCGCGCACCGCAGCGACAGTTCGATCCGACACATCGAGCTTGGCGAATATGCGCTTCACATAGCTGTCGACCGAATTCTTCGAGATACCCAGGATCTCGGCAATCACGGCATTGCTCTTGCCCTCGCCGATCCACCGGATCACGTCCAGTTCACGCTGCGAAAGTTCGGGCGCTTCTTCCTTGAACGCTCCCACAAGTTCGCAATAGCGATGGAAGCACAATTGCGCCGCCACCTGCACCTGGCGTACGGCCGCATCGTCTAGTGCAGCGGGGTCGCTGGGCAATCCAACCCCGACAAAGCCGGAGCGGGCATATGGCCCTGTGCAGTGGACTGCGACACCTTCGCCCATACCGGCCTGTTCCAGTCGTGCAAGATATTCGAGGCCGCGCGTGTCGAGCTGCGCAATCCGGCTGGCATCAGACCAGCGAAAGGCATTGCCCCGGTTGAGGGCGAGGTTGGGCAGTGGATCGTCCCAGCGCCCCGTTTGGCGATAAGCCGCTTCCCATTCCTTTGGAAAGCCTACATTCCACAACACCCGGCCGACACGCCGGTCAGCGACCACTGGTGCAAGGAAGTAGACACCGCCCAACTGGATTGCCTTCAGCGCTTCATCGATCGCGCGGCGGAATGTCACAAGCGTCCGTGCATGCGCGATCAACGCCATTGCTTCCCAGAATCCGAGGCGCGATTCACTCTGCATCCTGCGCTTGCTAGGCCCACCCCCTTCAAGCAAGACTTAGCGGGTTTCCTTTCAAAAGCCCTATCAGCCTATTTACCATAGGTTTTAGCCATGCGCTTGAGAAATCTAGACGTTTACAGGCAGATTATCGATCAACCGGGCACCACCAATCCGCGCGGCAACCAACAGGCGCGCGGGTGCACTTGGCCGGCTTGTCAGCGGAGCCAGCGTTTGCGCATCGGCAAGCGCCGCATAATCCACGCTGGAGAAGCCATGTGCGACAAGTTCGTGCTCCAGCGCGGCAAGGGTCTCCGCCACTTGCGCGCCGCTCTCGATTGCCACGACGGCTGCGCGCATGGCGCGGGGCAGGGCTGCTGCTTGCGCGCGATCATGGGGCGCAAGGTAACGATTGCGGCTCGACATCGCCAGTCCGTCAGCCTCACGCACAGTGGGCACACCGATTATGCGGTCCGCCGCCGGATAGATCAGGTCAAGGTCGCGTGCCATGCGGCGGATGATCGCAAGCTGCTGGTAATCTTTCTCGCCGAAGAACGCCTTGTCGGGCAGCACCTGGTTGAACAGTTTGCAAACAACGGTTGCCACGCCATCGAAATGCCCTGGGCGGCTGGCTCCGCAATAGCTCGCGCTCAATGCTGGCACCGCCACCACAGTGGCATGGCCGGCCGGATACATTTCATCCACGCTAGGTGCCCATAGCAGGGCAACACCTTCGTTCGCGAGCATGGCCGCATCCTCCGCCATCTGGCGGGGATAGCGATCAAGGTCCTCGTTTGGCCCGAACTGGGTGGGATTGACGAAGATCGAGGCGACGACGTGGTCGCACGCCTTGCGGGCTTCGCGCACCAGAGTGAGATGCCCTTCGTGGAGCGCGCCCATCGTCGTAACGAGCCCGATTGATGCGCCATCGGCACGCAGGCCGGAGAGCGCGTTTCTCAACATGTCGAGCGTAGTAGCGGTTTGCACCCGGCTGGCCCCTCCGATATGGAATCGGGCAATCCCCTAGCGCCCGACACAAGGGTGACACAAGCAGATCGAAAGGCCCCGTCCGTAATGTCCGCCAGGCTTCCGCACCGGATTGTATTCGCGAACGAGAAAGGCGGCACCGGCAAGTCGACGACAGCGGTGCATATCGCGATCGCTTTGGCCTATCGCGGGGCGCGGGTCGCCGCGATCGATCTTGATCCGCGGCAGCGTACCATGGCTCGCTATCTCGAGAACCGTGCGGAGACGGCGTCCCGCCGGCAGATCGCCCTGCCGACTGCGGAATACCGGGTTTTCGAAGGAGACGTTGACGGGCTTGAAGCGCTGGTCGCAGAAATCGGCGCAAATGCGGATTATGTCGTGTTCGACACGCCTGGCCGTGACGATCCGCTCGCCCGCCATGCAGCAACCGAGGCCGACACGCTCGTCACGCCCATGAACGACAGTTTCGTCGATTTCGACCTGATCGGCCAGGTCGAGGGCGAAACCTTCAAGGTGAAGCGTCTCAGTTTCTATGCCGAACTGATCTGGGAAGCGCGGCTCAAGCGCAGCCGTGCGACGATCGAGCAGCAGCGCCGCCAAATGGATTGGGTGGTCGTGCGTAATCGCACCGGCCATATCGAGGCGCGCAACATGGCCCGTATCGAGCAGGCGCTGACCGAGCTTTCGAAGCGGGTCGGCTTCCGCGTTGCGCAGGGGCTCAGCGAACGCGTGATCTATCGCGAACTTTTCCCTTCGGGCCTGACACTGCTCGACAAGGGACAACTGGGTGAGCTCGGCACCAGCCATCTCGTCGCAAGGCAGGAACTGCGTGAACTGGTCAAGTCGCTCGCACTGCCCGAATTTATGCCGCCGCAGCCGCGGCTCGAGCTGGTCTGAGCCCGTGCTGCGGCTGCTGGTCATTGCCGCGGCGTTCGCGATCGGATGCAGGCTGGCGTTTGGCCGCTGGCCTTGGGAGTATCTGCGTGGCCAATCGACCAGAGAACGCGCGCTCGATCGCGCGCGGCAGCTGCTGGGGGTGCGCCCCGGCGCCAATCGCCAGCAGATTGTCGAAGCGCACAAGCGTCTGGTAGCGATGGTCCACCCTGACCGTGGCGGGACCAACGAACAGGTGCACGAGGCGAATGCCGCGCGCGACTTGTTGCTGGGCGAACTGCCGCCCGAAATCCCTCCGCAAGGCTGAAGTCAGCGCGGCCCAGGTGGCGCACCAGTTCCATCCCAGCGTGCTGCGCGAATACGATATTCGTGGGGTGATCGGCGAAACGCTTGGGCCGGACGATGCTCGGGCGATCGGGCGCAGTTTTGCCACCTTGCTGCGCGAAGCTGGCGGCATGCGGGTGGCGGTCGGCTTTGACGGGCGCGTCAGTTCCCCGATGCTCGAACATGCACTTGTTGAAGGCCTTACTGCGAGCGGATGTGACGTGGTGAGAATCGGGCTGGGGCCAACCCCGATGTTGTACTACGCCGAAGCGTCAGGCGCGGATGTGCACGGCGGCATCCAAGTGACCGGCAGCCACAATCCAGCCAATCACAATGGCTTCAAGATGGTGTTCCAGGGGCGCCCGTTCTTTGGCGTCGATATCCTGCGCCTGGGCGAGATCGCTGCTGCGGGGCAATGGGCTCATGGCGCGGGTGGCGTGGAGAGCGGCGCGGTCCTTGGCGAGTATGTTGACCGCCTGTTGGGGGCGCTGGACGGGATCGATCTCAGCACGCTGGCCGGGCTGAAAGTGGGTTGGGATGCAGGCAATGGCGCGGCCGGCCCGGCTATCGAACGGCTGGTGCAGCGCCTCCCCGGCGAACACCACCTGCTCTACACGCATGTTGACGGGCATTTCCCCAACCACCACCCTGACCCAACGGTTGAAGCCAACCTCACCGATCTCAAGGCGCTGGTCGCGGAACGGCAGCTCGACTTCGGGGTGGCATTCGATGGCGATGGCGATCGGATTGGCGCGATCGATGGAACGGGGCGTGTGGTGTGGGGCGACCAGTTGCTGGCGATCTTTGCCGAAGACCTGTTGCAGCGTCAGCCCGGCGCCACGGTGATTGCCGATGTAAAGGCCAGCCAGGCTCTATTCGATCATGTGGCCGCGCGAGGCGGCCAGCCACTGATGTGGAAGACCGGACATTCGCTCATAAAAGCGAAGATGAAGGAAACCGGCGCGCCGCTCGCGGGCGAGATGAGCGGCCATGTATTTTTTGCCGACAGCTATTTCGGGTTCGACGACGCCCTGTATGCTGCGGTTCGCCTGATCGCCGCCTGTACGCGCATGGGCCGGTCGCTCTCCGAACTGCGCGGTGCAATGCCAGCCATGCATAACACGCCCGAGCTGCGCTTCCAGGTCGATGATAGCCGCAAGTTCGCTGCGATTGACGAGATCGCGAGCCGCATTAGCGCCAGCGGCGCTGTGGTCGACACGACCGATGGCGTGCGGGTGACCGAGGCCGATGGCTGGTGGCTGCTGCGCGCTTCGAACACGCAGGACGTGCTGGTGGCGCGCGCCGAAAGCGACAGCGCGGCCGGGCTTGCCCGCTTGCTGGGACAACTGGATGAACAACTGGCATTGAGCGGGCTCGTGCGCCCGGCCGACGCCGAACATTGATCGATCAGGAAAGGATATCGCGCATGAAGTTCTTCTCGAAGTTTGCCTGCGTCGCAGCGCCGCTGGCGCTGGTCGTCGCCGTCCCGGCTGCCGCGCAAGATGCCGGGGCAACCCAGCGCGCGGACGAAACGACACTGGCGGCGATGGCAAAGATGTTTGCAGTCGAGCCGCTTACGGCCGAGCAGCAAGCGCGGTTGCCACAAGCCACGAGGATCATCGACAAGATGATTCCTCCCGGCACGATGGGCGAGATGATGGGATCGCTATTCGATGGAATGATGGCACCGATCATGGAGATGGCGAATTCGGCGCCGCGCGGTGAGGTGGCACGGCAGTTGGGCCAGCCGGCTGAGGCGCTCGACATGAGCGATCAGCAGTTGGCCGAAGCGGCCGATATTCTCGACCCGGTTCGCGGCGAGAGAAATGCGCGCGTCTCGCAAGTGATGCCCCGGCTGATGCGCGGGTTGATGGAAGTGATGGAACCATCGATGCGGAAGGCCATGACCGAGGTCTATGCGGTCCATTTCAGCCCGCGCGAACTTGCCGACATTGAAGCCTTTTTCTCGACTGAGTCAGGCCTGTCTTTTGCCCGCAAGAGTTTCTCCATGTCGGCTGACCCGCGTATTCTGGCGGGCACCATGGAAGCAATGCCGGCGATGATGGAATCCTTTGCCGGGATGGAAAAGCAGATTGCAGACGCGACAGCTGACCTGCCGCCCGAACGCAGCTATGCGCAGCTCTCGGCAGCTGATCGGGCACGGCTGTCTGCCCTCACTGGAATGAGCCAGGCCGAGCTGCAATCGAGCATGGCTGCTGCTGCAGAGGCTCGCAAACGCGACTGAGCAGGTCTGAGGCCAGTCCGGACGGACTAAAATTGCTCTTTCCACCTGCGGCGGCTTTTGCTTGGCTGCATGGACGACCATGACTGTACCCCGGCCCCCCGCCGTACCTGCCGAAATCTCCGACTGGTTTGCCAGGCGCGGTTGGTATGTGCGAAGCCATCAGGCGCAAATGCTGGCTGCAGCCGACGCGGGCAAGCATGCGCTGCTGGTGGCGGACACCGGCGCGGGCAAGACGCTCGCGGGGTTTCTTCCGACGCTGGCCGATTTCTGCCCGTCGCGGCTGGCTGACGCGCCGCCTCCCGAAGGCCTGCACACGCTTTATGTCTCGCCCCTGAAGGCGCTGGCGCATGATGTGCAGCGCAACTTGCTGGCACCGGTCGAGGAAATCGGCCTGCCGATCCGGATCGAGACGCGTAGCGGTGATACCCCGGCAGACCGCAAGAAGCGCCAGCGCGTGCGCCCGCCGCATGTGCTGCTGACCACGCCAGAAAGCCTGTCGTTGCTGCTGTCCTATCCTGACAGTTTCGAGCTGTTCCGTACCCTTAAGCGGGTCGTAGTTGACGAAGTGCATGCGTTCGCGACAGGAAAAAGGGGCGATTTGCTGGCCTTAGGCCTCGCCCGATTGCAAACGATAGCGCCCCAAATGCAGCGCGCGGCGCTATCGGCCACACTGGCCGAACCCGAGCATTTCCGAGCCTGGCTGGCGCCGTGGGGCGACATCGACACGGTCGAACTGGTCGAAGGCGAAGCGGGCGCGGCGCCCGAGGTCGAGATCCTGCTGCCCGAAGGCGAACGCGTGCCATGGGGCGGACACGCCGGCCGTTGGGCGATCCCGCAGCTCTACGAGCAGATCCGCGCCAACCGCACCACGCTCGTCTTCACCAACACCCGCTTCCTCGCCGAATTCGTGTTCCAGCTGCTGTGGGACGCGAACGACGACAATCTGCCGATCGGCATCCACCACGGCAGCCTTTCGGTCGAAGCGCGGCGCAAGGTCGAAGGCGCCATGGCGCGCGGCGAGCTGCGCGCGCTGGTCTGCACCGCCAGCCTCGATCTCGGCGTCGACTGGGGCGACATCGATCTTGTCTGCCAGATGGGGGCGCCCAAGGGCAGTTCGCGCCTGCTGCAGCGGATCGGCCGCGCCAACCACCGGCTCGACCAGCCCAGCCGCGCGATCCTGGTGCCGGGCAACCGCTTCGAATTCCTCGAGGCAACCGCTGCCAAGGATGCGGTCGATGAAGCCCAGCGTGACGGCGAGAGCTTCCGCCCCGGCGGGCTCGACGTGCTGGCGCAGCACGTCATGGCCTGCGCCTGCGCCGGCCCGTTCCGGGAAGAGGCATTGCTCGCCGAAGTGCGCTCGACACTGGCCTACAGCTGGCTCACCCCGCAAGGCTGGGCCCGCGTGCTCGGCTTTGTCGAGAACGGCGGCTATGCGCTCAAGGCCTACGACCGGTTCAGGCGGATCGTGCGCGACCGCGAGGGCGTGTGGCGGCTGGCGCATCCCGAACATGCCCAGCGCCATCGCATGAACGCCGGCATCATCATCGACAGCGAGATGCTCACCGTGCGCTTCCGCAATGGCCGCAGCCTTGGCCGGATCGAGGAAAGCTTCGCCGCCACGCTTTCACCGGGCGACACTTTCATCTTCGCCGGGATGAGCCTCGAGGTCGAACAGCTCAAGGATATGGACGTGCTGGTCCGCGCGGCGAAGAAGGCAGCGGCGATCCCCAGCTATAACGGGGCGCGGATGCCGCTTACCACGCATCTTTCGGCGCGCGTGCGCGCCATGCTGGTCGACCGGGCCGGCTGGGCGCCCATCCCCGACGATGTGCGAGAATGGCTGGAGGTGCAGGACTGGCGCTCGCACCTGCCGGGGGCGGGCATGCTGCTGGTCGAAAGTTTCCCGCACCAGCGCAAGCATTACAGCGTCTACTACACCTTCGAAGGCTGGAACGCGAACCAGAGCCTGGGGATGCTGATCACGCGGCGGATGGAAGAGCGCGGGCTGCAACCGGGCGGCTTTGTCGCCAATGACTATTCGCTGGCGGTGTGGGGCCTGCAACAGGTGGCCGATCCCGCGCCGCTGCTATCGCCGGACATCCTCGAACATGAATTCGTCGACTGGGTGCAGGAATCCTACCTGCTGCGCCGCGCCTTCCGCGAAGTCGCGGTGATCAGCGGGCTGGTCGAGCGCCAGCATCCCGGCAAGCGCAAGACCGGCAAGCAGGTCACTTTTTCGACCGACCTGATCTACGACGTGCTGCGCAAATACGAGCCTGACCATGTGCTGCTCGAGGCAGCATGGGCTGATGCCCGCGCGCGGATGACCGATGTCGGGCGGCTGGCCGACCTGCTCGAGCGATCGGTGCGCGAACTGGTGCATGTCGAGCTCGACCGGGTCAGCCCGCTGGCGGTGCCGGTGATGACGATGATCGGGCGCGAGGCCGTGCCGCAAGGCGCGATCGACGAGGAACTGCTGCTCGAGGCCGAGACGCTGGCGGGCGAGGCGATGCGGCTGGATGATCCACCGTTCGCAGGCGATTAGCTGCCAACTGCTTAGCCATGTGACCAAGAAAAAGGGGCGGATCGCTCCGCCCCTTTCCTTGTCTGTAACGCGATCGCGGGGGCGATCAGGTGCCGGTCTTGGTCGATCCGAACACGCGGTATTTTTCGTTGCCGACGAAACCGAACTTGGTGACGCCTGACGCCTTGATCGCCTGCAGCACCTTGGCCGAGAGATCGTAGCTCGCCTGCGGTTCCGGCTCGAACTGCAGTTCGGGCTCGGTCGGCAGCGACAGCGTGTCGGCCAGGATGGTGCGCAGCTCGCCCAGCGTGATCGGAGTGGCGTTCCACAGGATCTGGTTCTGCTGGGTAAGGATCAGCTTGTTCTTGATCGGATCGATCGGCGGGGGCTCGTTGACCGGGGTCGGCTGCGGCAGGTCGATATCGACCGAGTGCGTCGCAACCGGGATGGTGATGATGAACATGATGAGGAGCACGAGCAGGACGTCGATGAGCGGCGTCATGTTCATTTCCATCATCGGCGAGCCATCGTCCTTGCCGCCTGACATTGCCATGGGTGAATACTCCTAAACTGGTCTGCGTCGCGGTGGATCAGATCCCGGGTTCGACCGGGTTCGAGATGAAGCCAACCGTCGGGTAGCCTGCGGCCTGCACGTTGTAGATCGCGCCGGCCACGCAGCGCCACGGGGCGTTCACGTCGCCGCGGATATGCACCTGCGGGATCTGCTCGGGATCCGCCATCAGAGCTTCCGGACCACCGGCGCGCTGCACGATCGCATCGAGCCGCTTGAAGGCCATGTCATACAGCTCTTCCGAGGTCACCGGGGTGATATTGTTGAAATACACCCGGCACTGGCCACTGCGCGACGCACCGGCAAATCCCGGCTGGCCGGCACTGAGCCCGGCATCGTCAGTGGTGCTGACGGTGAGCAGCAGGTTCTCGACCTTGTCCTTCGATTCGATCGATTCGAACACCGGAATCTCCAGCTTCTCGATCGTCTGGATGGCCACCGGAACCGCGATGAGGAAGATGATCAGGAGCACCAGCATCACGTCCACCAGCGGCGTGGTGTTGATGTCGGACATCGGGGTCTCGCCCCCTCCTCCCGTCGAAATCGCCATTGCTAAATCCTATCCGTAAAACTTCGCCAAAATGAGCGGATGACGGGGACGGGCGGGCCGCCCCCGGGCATCACGGGCGATCAGGCCTTGGCGGCCGCCGGAGCGCCGGCAGGCTTGGCCGCAGCCTTCACGGCCGGGCGGACAGCGCCACCCGAGCTGAGGTTCGCGAGGATGTCGGTCGAGAAGGCCGACAGGTGCTCGGCGATGCGGCGGTTGCGGCTCTGCAGCCAGTTGTAGGCGAACACCGCAGGCACGGCGACGAACAGACCGATGGCGGTCATGATCAGCGCTTCACCGACCGGGCCGGCGACCTTGTCGATCGAGGCTGAACCGGCGATGCCGATGTTGATCAGCGCGCGGTAGATCCCGATCACGGTGCCGAGCAGGCCGACGAAGGGCGCGGTCGCGCCGACCGTGGCGAGGAACGGCAGGCCGCCCGCCAGCTTGGCGTTGATTGCGTCCTGCGAACGCTGCAGCGAACCGTGCATCCAGTCATGCGCTTCGAGCTTGTCGGTCATCTTGCCGTGCTCGTCTTCGGCCTTGAGCGCATCGTCGATGACCTGGCGCCAGGCGCTGTTCTTCTCGAGCTTGGCCGCGCCTTCCTTGAGCGTGGCCGACTGCCAGAACTTGGCGGCCACTTCGTTGCGGTACTGCTTCATGATCTTGTTCTGCTCGAAGACCTTGGTGATCAGGATGTAGAACGAGCCGACGCTCATGATGATCATGATCGCGAGAATGAACCAGGCGACGGGGCCGCCCTGTTCCATGGCTTCCATGAAGCCAAACTTGTTGGGGGCCACATCGGCCGCGGCAGCAAGAAGTTCGATGGTCATTGCGAATAGTCCTCTTTAAATTCGTCCCAAAGGGCCCGTGGCCCGGTTAAGGGTCTGGTGCCTAATTCAACTGGTAAGTGATGCTGGTAGAATAGCGTCCGTTGGTCGGGTTGCCGGCATCGTCGAGCGCCGGATTGAAGCGCGCATAGCGCTGCATGCCCTGGCAAGCCGCTTCGTCAAGGATCGACGAGCCACTCGAACGCGATACCGAACAGCTCGACACGCGCCCGTCTGGGCCGACCACGACGCTCACGCCGACGGTGCCCTGAATCTCTTCGCGCAAAGCGCGCGAGGGATAGTTTTCCTGGATGCGGGCGGCCCAGCGGCGCTGGCCGTCGGGCGTTGCGCCACGCGCCTTCGAAGGCGCGGCGGGTGCCGGTGCGGCCGGCGGCGGAATGACCTGTGCCGGAGGTGACGGCGGCGGAATAGTCGGCCGCGTCTGGATCGGCGGAGGTGCCGGCGCGATGTTGATCGGCGGCGGCGGGGCTACCGGAGGCGGCACCTGCTGCGGCACATCTTCGGGCGGCGGGGGCTCATCCTCTGGTTCTTCCGGCTCGGGCTCTTCGATGTCGACCGTGGTCACACGTTCGGCCACCTTCTTCACCGCCTCGATCGCCAGGCCACTGATAAACAGATAGCCCACAAACACATGGATAAGCGCCACCAGGATTATGGCGACAACACGATTGCCGCTTGTTTGTTGGTCAGCGTAAGCCATCCAGTCGCTTTCTCTCCATTCACGGCTGCGGACCTGAGCCCGACAGCCAGACAGCCGCAAGCGCAAGGGCCCGCGGCATGTTCAACTCCAAATCGTCCGTGACCGGGCGGCTGCAAACCAACCCGGACGCTGTGCAGGCACCCCTCAGCGCGACCCGCAATCCGGTCACGGCGCTCGTGTCCCCAACGCCGGCCAGACATCCCGCGCTTTAACGGGCAAGCCGAAGTCAGGCAAACGCTTTATCGGTTAATTCCCGATTCACCGCGGTTTGTCTGCTATCGGGGCTGGGCTGACGGATATGGCGGATAGCCATGATTCGGGCTCGGGAGTTTTGGCGTGCCGGTCGCGGAGCGGGTAGTTAACATGGGTAAAATCAGAAACTTGGGGTTGATTCTGGCGGTGTTCTCGGCACCGCTAGCGGCGCAGTCGTCGCCCGTTGCACCGGCCACCCCCGCGCCGCTGACCTATGCCGATATTGCCGGCCTCGCCGACCGCGCGCAGCTGGTGGTGCACGTGCAGATTCGCAATCAGGCGGTGGTCGATCCGGCCCGGGCAGCGGGAGTCGCGCCGGGATTCGCGCGGCTCTACATCGAAGCGAAGACCGTGGCGCTGATCTCCGGGGCCAGCGGAGTTGGCGAGCAGCTGCGCTATCTCGTCGATGTCCCGCTCGATTCGCGCGGCAAGGTGCCCAAGCTGACCAAGCGCGAGTTCCTGCTGTTTGCGCGCAGCGTGCCGGGCCGGCCTGGCGAACTCCAGCTGGTCGGCGAATCGGCCCAGCAGGCCTGGACGCCGGAACTCGAAGCGCGCTTGCGACCTGTGCTGGCGCAGCTCGTCGCGGATGATTCGCCGCCACGCATCACTGGTGTGCGCGATGCGCTTTCGGTCGCAGGCAACCTTGCGGGCGAATCGGAGACGCAGATCTTCCTCGAGACCGACCGCGGCGATCCCGTGTCG